>JAYUMV010000480.1:0-5918 GCA_043762265.1 Chthonomonadaceae bacterium
ACGAGTTCCTCTACATCGACTGAAAGGTCCGATTTATGAAACGAAACGACCCGGAACACGACCGATTGCCGGCCTACCATTCGCGACGGGAGATGCTGCAAGGCTTCGCCAACGGTTTTGGAATGCTGGGGCTTGCGGGTCTTCTCGCGGAGGAGGCGAAAGCAGCCTCGGTCGCCTCCGACGCCAACCCGTTGCTGCCGAAGCCTCCCATGTTTCCGGCGCGGGCGAAGCGCGTCATCTTTCTCTTTATGTCGGGCGGCCCCTCTCATGTCGATACGTTCGATCCTAAACCCCGTCTGACAGCGGAGATGGGCAAGCCGTTGCCGTTTGCAAAGCCCTCACTGGAGCGCACGAAGACAGGCAATCTGCTGGGGTCGCCGTTCGCCTTCAAAAAGTATGGACAGGCGGGCACCGAGGTCAGCGAACTCTTCCCGCATGTCGGCAGTTGCGTGGACGATCTGTGCGTCCTTCGCGGTATGTTCGCCGACAACATCAACCACAACGGCGCCTGCCTGCAGATGAACACCGGAGAACAGGCTTTCTCCCGGCCCAGTCTCGGCTCGTGGCTGCTCTATGGACTTGGCAGCGAGAATCAGAATCTGCCCGGCTTCCTGGTTATCAGCCCCGCGCAGCCGGCGCAGGGCGCTCCACTCTGGAGTTCGTCTTTCCTTCCCGCCGCGTACCAGGGCACGCTGGTCAACGATCTGAGCAACCCGATCGCGAATCTGAAGAATCCGATCTTCTCCGCCGATCGACAGCGTGATCAACTCGATACGCTGCGGCAGTTGAACGACATGCACCGGCATCGCCATGCCGAGCAGAGCCAACTGAACGCCCGCATCGCCGCGTTCGAACTGGCCTACCGTATGCAGACCGAAGCGCCGGAAGCGTTCAATACCGACGGGGAGAGCGCGGAGACCAAAAAACTCTACGGGATGGACGACAAGACGACCGAAATCTTCGGCAAACAGTGTCTGCTGGCACGGCGCATGGTGGAACGGGGAGTCCGCATGGTCCAGGTCTATCACACCCAGACGGGGACACGCAGCAGCTGCCAACTCTGGGATCAGCACGGCAATCTGCGCAACGGCCTGCGCGAGAACTGCGCCGCCACCGACAAACCGATCGCGGGCCTGCTCAAAGATCTGAAAGCACGGGGTTTGCTGAAAGACACGCTGGTCGTATGGGGCGGAGAGTTTGGACGTACCCCCACCGCCGAAAACTCCGATGGACGCGAACATCATCCGTTCGGCTTCACGATGTGGATGGCGGGCGGCGGCATCAAAGGCGGGCTGGTGCACGGCGCGACCGACGAGTTCGGCTGGCACGCTGCCGAGGATAAAGTGCATGTCCACGATCTGCATGCTACTATTCTGCACCTGATGGGAATCGACCACACGAAACTGACCTATCAGTATGGCGGGCGCTTCTACCGCCTCACCGACGTCTACGGCACGATCGTCAAGTCGATCCTCGCCTGATACCCTCCTGCTCGGCGCCTTCTTTGCTCCCCGACGTGCGAATGGAAAACGCGCGAAGCCGCAGTCCTGTTGAGGGCTGCGGCTTCGCGCGGATCGGGTGCATTATTGCGGCGCCCGACCGCGAAGCGGATCTCCCGCTTCGCCGGGGTAGGCTCAAAGAGACAACCCTCTCCCAGAGGAGACACCTATTTTGACTACTCGTCTGCTCCCTCTGTTCGCTCAAAAGACCGTCAGGAGAGTGAGCCGGATCACTGGTTCCGAATGAAACGCGTCACACTGCCGTCCTCAGACCCAGAGAGCAGACCTCGATCCGGGCAAAATTGCTGCCCGGATCGGTTTTCCAGGATCGTTTTCAGCGGATACGGAAACGGTACTGAGTCGTATCCGACTTCTCCGCCGTCGTGCTGATCGCAGTGGCGGAGATCGTGTAGTCCACATTGCGGTTGGAGAGTAGATTGTTCAGGTCGATGGGATCCGTCTTCCAGTTGCCGTTTTTGTCTGTCGTGACAATCGCATCCGCCGCGGTCCCCTGTACCGGCAACAGTCCCAGAAGTTTGCTGGAATAGTCCACTTTCACACGGATCTGGGTATGCGGGGTCGCTTTGCCGCGAATGATGAGCGGACTGCTCAGCGCGTCGCCCTTGGCGGGATAGACAATGACCGGAGCGGTCGGCTTACCGGTCATGACCGAGACCGCCTTATCGGCTTGACGGGTGAACTTCTGGCCGTCCGGCAGCACCAGATTCGTCGCGAGAGTAGCGTTCTGAACGTCGTCGCCCTTGCGAATCGTATAGTCGGTCGCGTAGTGGCCCGCAGGCGATTCCGCCAGCTTAACCCCCTTGATATTGCCGAGGCTGAACGTCGCCGTTCCGCCTGGAACGCCGTCTATCTCGACATGCAAAACGTCGCCCGGTTCCAGCGTCTTGCCGGCGTTCTGCTTTACGCTTCGGATTCCGGCATTGGTCTCGGCGGAGAGCACGTCGAACTTCCATTCGACTTTTGCCTCGTTGGTGGCCTTGTCGTTGATCGCCAGAATCACCGTTGTTTCACCGGGCGGCAGAGGCTCCGTGGGCGTATAACTCACGAAATTGGCGGTCACCCGAGCCTCTTTGCTGACGTCGCGTCCGTTCACCAGAAGGCGCATCGAGGGAGGCCAGACGCCGCTGCCCGAATCCTCGAACACCGCCGATATATTCGGTCGAGTAGAGTTGACATGCGCGTCCGGTTCCGGCAGTCGGTCCAGAATAGTAGGCGGCTTCGAATCGACAGAGAGTTTGCCGAGGGCCTGCACAGTGGGAGCGCTCTTCTCTCCGATCTTCAGTTCGCCAAGGATAGACGCCTCTTTCAACTGAAGTTGCTTCGTAGTCGGAACGGTCCAGACAGCCACATACTTGCCCGGTTCGGTCTCTTTCATCGGCAGCGCCTCAGTCAGCCCCGGAATCCGAAACATGGCCGTGCCGTGGGGCGTCCCGGTCAACTCCACATTGACCGTATGTCCGGGCTGAACCCACCCGTACCAGTCGTCGGCCTTAAACGTGACCCCCGCGATTTTTGGTTCCGCGTTATTGGCCTGGGCGTTTCTGGAAAGATCGGAAGCGATCGAACTCGGGTGTCCGGGGTTCTGACCGCTGGTGACGATCGTCACGGTTCGGGTTGCATCGTCCCATTTCACAACGCCTCCCAAAGCCTCACCCAGAAAGCGCAGAGGCACCATCGTGTGGCCATTGATCTCCTGTGCGGGAACATCGAGCGTCACCTGCTTGCCGTTCACGGTTGCCTGGTTGTCTCCCAGATGCAGTTGAATGTCCATACTGGGTGTGCTGGCGATCACGGATCGTGTCGAAGGCACCCAGGCCACTTCCGCACCCAATTTCTCGAGTACGCCTCGCACGGGAACCAGGGTTCTGCCTTGCATCTGCAGCGGTCCCAACCCCGCGAACACGACCGGAGATCCGTTGACGATCACATTGATACGCTGGGCCAGCACGTTTCCTGTGCTTAACAGCAGCAGCGCGCCGACCCCGATGCTGGTTCCGCACACCTTGCGGAAGGGTTGTGAAGACCCGGTCCGCCATAGGGCGGTGGAGAGAGTAATGTTAGACTGGCTCATGATGTTCTATCCTTGATTGGCTAAAAAACGGGAAGGTACGACCAGAGGCCGCGTCTTCCCGCTCTATTTCCGATATGCGCGGGAGCGACTGTTCCCTGGAGACCGCTTCGGTCTCTGTCTTGAGAAAAATACAAATCTAGGGTTTGCCATGGATCGACGGTTCGACGCTTGTGCCAATATAGCCGGAGCGAGGCGCGGTCGAACCGGTATTTGTTTCAGAGTAAGCGCCGGGATAGCTGCTTTCACTCCCGAGCGCTGCACCCGCCAGATCGGCGGTCTTCGGCGGAGCCGTAGGGCGCGACGCATTGTTGGCTTCTCCGCTGGAATGGCGGGCGGGCAGAGTCTTCTTATCCGGCGTCGGCTTCTGAGTCGGCAGGGCGCTTTCCACAGGCGCCGGAATCACGTAGATCGTTCCAGGCGTGGTATCATCGCCGGAAACCTCACTCGACGGTGTGTTCGATGCCGCGGCTACCATCCCCGGTGTAACTCCTGTGGAAGCGCTGTTGCTGGCGCTGTTCTGCGCGGAGAAGTACCAGATACTGCCCACGATCAAACCGATCGCTACCAAAACCGAAGCGATGATGAATCCGAACTTCGCGCTGGAGGGCGATTTACGTTCTGTAACGAGATCATCGCGCAAAAGGCTGTTTTCCGCAAAATCTTCCGGAACACCGAAGGGCCTTTTGCCGGCCGATTTCTTCGCATTGAGCAGCGCAATCGCCAGTGCATGGTTGTGGTACGCCTCGTTGCGTGCCACCAGATCCGCGACATCGCGATGCGCCGCCTCGCTGACAGATCTATCGGAAACGGTATCGCGCGTGACCGCAGTCTTCTGCCCTCGATGTGCCTCCGCATCCGACATGTCCGATCCAGAAGCCCGCTCGGTCTGCGTTGTGCGCAAAGCGGGATCTTCTGACGGACGGTTATCGCTGCTGTCACTCATAAAATTCAATCTCCCTGAAGCTGGATCAGATTCTGGCGCAGAAGCTGTCTTCCTCGATGGAGGCGACTGCGAATGGTTCCGACGGGGCATCCAACGTGCTTCGCGATCTCTTCGTAACTGTAGCCTTTGATATCGGCCATGACCACCGCCTGACGATAGTCGCCCGGCAGAGCTGACAGTGCGCTATGGACCTTGCGTCCGGTCTCGGCACGCATCAGCGACTGTTCGGGCAGGACGCTGGGCCGCTCGTCGGCCAGACACGAGAGCAGCGAGGCCCCTCCATCGTTCTCGGGGAAACGCCCGCCCCGAGCGCGTGAGCCTCCGCCGGATGTCGCCGCGTCCAGAGAACAGACCGTCAGTCCGGCGCTGCGCCGCCATCGGTCGATTGCCAGATTGGATAAGATGCGAAACAACCAGCCTTCGAAGGGACGCGTGCGATCGTAGCGGTCGAATGCGGCCCAGACACGCACAAAAGCCTCTTGCGTCAGGTCTTCCGCATCGCTGGCGTTGCCCATTAATCGGTAAGCTGCGTTATAAGCCCTGGTATACGACCGATGAAACAGCTGTTCGAATTCTGCGGCAGTATCGCAATGTAATCGCGCCCCGCCTGTTGCACCCTCGTCATGGACTGGCAACATAAGGTTCTCCTATTGCAAAATGGCTTCGGCGCGTAAAACAGCGCCATTGTATGGCAGACGCCAAATGCTGCGATAGGGTTCCCTTGTTTCAGGGTCGGGTTCGGCGTTTCGGAGCGAGCGACGAAAATCGGAACATTCGCTCGGCATACTGCGTCAACTGCATAACGTGTGCGGCCTGCTATGCCGGGACACGATAACAGGTTTCTGTCGGAACGGGAGAAAAGAATGCATTTCGGCACAGGATGGTATTTCGTTTCCTTTATAGCGTTTGCCTGCGGCATCCTGGCACTACTGGCGACGGGCTTCGTATTCTTGAGCGTTCTCGGTAAACTGACACCGCTGTTGCAGGATACGCACGACGAAATCCTGGATCTCGGCGATATCGCCGCCAACACGGTCGGACACGCCTCCGATACGCTCGACATCATCGAGCAGCGCGTTTCGGAGACGATGGGTCAGGCGGAAATCGGCGCCAAGTCGGCCTCCAATCAGGTGGTCGGGGTAGGAACGGCGCTGGCGGGTCTCTACCTCGCGTCGCGTTTCATCGGCATGCTGCGCGGCGCGGGTAAGTCGAAAAATCGATCAAAGCCTTTCTGGCGCAAACTGTTTTAAGGATCGCCGCAGCGACCGAGGGAGCAGACGGATCGGCACGTCTCAGAGGGGGCGGCATCGGGCTTGCCGGTTCGATGCAGGACCGCGTATTCGCCGATGGATCATTACGAAAGAAATCCATGCTTGAAATCCGT
>JAYUMV010000481.1:0-3799 GCA_043762265.1 Chthonomonadaceae bacterium
TCGCAAGTGTGAGTCTGACGACAGCGACGGAAGAGGAGGTTGGCGGTAAGCCGTCGTTAATAGGAGACTCGCGCCGGTCAATTGTGGAATGGAATGAGTTCTTTCATTTGCGGCAGGGGCTTCTGCTGGAAAAGGAAGCGTACCGTGTCTCTTTCGACTATCGGGCGCTGGCACGGATGGACAACACGAAGTTCTATGCTCTCTTTCGCCGTAAAGGCGGCTCCGACACAGTCGGCTGGACTGACTTGACGGCAGCATTGGGAACAACCGGCCATGCAGAATTGACGCTCTACACACGTCGCTTCACCGATTACCAACTGATTATCGGCATTCAACATAACGGTGCCTTAGCGATCAATAATCTGGTGATTCAGACTGCGCCCGATCTGAGGCCGGTCGAGGTCCCACTTCCGAATCCTCAGCGGACGTGGAGATCTCCGGGCGATCGTGCGTACTATCTGGATTCCGAACATGGCGATGATACGGCGGACGGACTGTCACCGCAACATCCCTGGAAGAGCCTGGAAAGGGTGAACTCTGGCGTGTTTGCGGCGGGCGACCGGATACTACTGCGGTCTGGATCGATTTGGAACGGATTTCTCGCGCCAGGAGGCAGCGGCAAAGCTGAGAAAGCGATTCTGATACGACCGTATGGAGCCGGGCCAAAGCCGCGCATCGATGCAAAGGGCAAGGCATTGGCAACGTTCTATCTGCACAATGCCGAATATGTGAATGTGCAGGATCTGGACATCGCGAATACCAGTGCGGTGCGTGTGCCTGGATTGGCAGGAGCGCGCATTACGCTGACTGATTTCGGGACAGCGCATCGTCTCCATTTGCGTGGTCTGACCATCCATGATATAAACGGCAGTCTGGTGAAATCCGAGGGAGGCGGGAACGGGATCTTCTGTGACTGCGGCGGTAGTAAGATGAAGAGTCGTTTCGACGACTTGCAGATTGTAGCCTGCACGCTGCGCCATACGGATCGGAACGGAATCACGATGAACGGCTACTGGTCGCGCGCCGACTGGTATCCGAGCCTCCATGTGGTAATACGAGACAACCTCCTGGAAGATATCGGAGGCGACGGAATCGTGCCGATCGGCTGCGATGGCGCCATGATCGAACGCAACAAACTGCGAGGTGGCCGACAGCGATGTGACGACTATGCCGCGGGGATATGGCCCTGGAGTTGCGATAACACCACCATCCAGTTCAACGAAGTCAGTGGGATGAAGGGCACGAAGGACGGGCAGGGTTACGATGCGGACTGGAACTGCCAAAACACCCTCTTTCAATACAACTATAGCCACGATAACGACGGTGGATTTATGCTGATCTGCAACGATGGCAGTTCGAAGCAGCCCTACAATATCGGCAACGTAGGCACGATCATCCGCTATAACATCAGCCAGAATGACGGGGAACGCACCTTTCAAATCTCCGGTCCTTGCCGCAATACGCAGATCTACAACAACGTCCTTTATGTTGGCAAAGGCTTGCATCCGTATGCCGTCCAGGCAGGGAACTGGGGAGGCGACTGGTCCGAAAACACGCGTTTCTTCAACAATATCTTCTATGTCGTAGAGAAGGCGATGTTCGATCTGGGCGGGATGCGCAAAACGGAGTTTGAGCAGAACGTTTTCTATGGAGAGTTCGTCAATAAGCCCCCCGACGCCGCCGGTTTTACGGCAGACCCGCTCTTCGTAGCCGCTGGCAGCGGAAGTGAGGGCTTCGCTTCTCTCGCGGCGTATCAATTAAAAGCGAATTCGCCCTATCGGCGGAATGGCATCGTGGTCAAAAAGAATGGGGGCCGTGACTTCCGGAGCGCTCCTGTTCCAGCGCTGTCACCGCCGGACATCGGAGCCTTGCAGTCAAAAGGAGACGAAAAACGATGACAGCACTGAAACCGGTTTTGGAACAGCGGTATGGAGCCGATGCGCCGCCCATCCTAGGCGATTCGAATGCCGTGCTAGAGACCATTCTGAATCACAAATCGACACGCAATTTTCGCGAGACGGCGTTACCAGAGGGTGTGTTAGAGCAGATTATCGCGGCTGCGCAGAGCGCCGCGACCTCCTCGAATTTGCAAACATGGAGTGTTGTCGCGCTGCAGGATCCGGCGCATAAAGCGAAAGCTGCGGCTCTTTGTGGGGATCAGGATTTCATTCGGCAGGCGCCTCTTTTTCTGCTCTTCTGCGCGGACTTGAACCGCCTGACCACCGTATCGGAACAGCAGGAGCTGCCCGGAGAAGGGCTCGACTACTTCGAAATGTTCCTCATGGCGACGATTGACGCGACATTGGCTGCACAGAACGCTGCCCTCGCCGCGGAATCGCTTGGTCTCGGAATCTGCTATGTCGGCGGGGCACGCAACCATCCCCGCGAACTCACTGCCCTACTCCAACTCCCAGCGCGCGTATTCGTCGTCTTCGGCATGGCCATCGGCATCCCGGCCGAGACCGACAGTTCCGCCGTCAAACCGCGCCTTCCTCAACCAGAAATGGTCCATCACGAGATCTATCAGTCCACAGAACGCGACCACTGGATCAACCGCTACAACGCCACCATGGCCGAATTCTATCCTTCCCAGCACATGAATGTGCAGGGCGATTGGGCGCGCCACTCCGCGAAACGCGTTGCTACGGTCCAATCGCTCGGCGGCAGACACATCCTGCGTGAATTTCTGAACGAACGAGGCTTCGGGCTCAAGTAGGAGAAGCAGATCTGGAAGGCTCTGATCATTACACAATTGTTCTATGGCCCACGATTGAAACCGAGCCACAGGTCCTAATCGCCCGAAAGATCGGCAAATAACTTACAATCTAGACGAAACGCCAGGCCACTTCTAATAGGAGTGGCCTGGCGCGTGAATCGTTTACAAAACGAGGCAGGGTTGCTTGCCCATAGCTGTATCGATTTCAGAGCAAGCGAACGAAGCGAGATTCAGACCGCGTCATTCGAGCGGGCGATTGGAGCCGGGAATGACGGCGGCGGTGGCGTAGGAGCGGCGGACATCGGTAATCCGAACCTTGGCCTTTTGACCGACCATTTTGTAACCGTCGTCGAGGTCGAGCAGGTAGCCGTCTGCCCAGCCGATGCACTTGTTCGGCTCTTTGAGCAGAGATCGCACGACACGACACTCTACGATCTGCGCACGGCGGAAACCGAGGCGCGTCTTGTCGAGGTCGTTTATCTCGCCGCCTTCGATGCTGTACTTCTCGATATGGGCGTTCAGGTCGCATCGCACATAAAGTGCGCGCTGCAACTGCTGTTCCAGCCAGGTGATGTTGGTGCCTTCCTGGCCGATGACCAGCTCCGCCACGTCCGGGTGGCAGTTGACCAGAAACGCCTCTCTGCGGGCATTTTTGGGGTCGCCTATCTGCCGACGCAGATCCCGTTCGATGACCAGACTGACACTCTCCGCCGACGGCAGATGCCCACGCCCTTTGCAGTACGGGCACTCATCGGTCATGAATCCGGATAGGGTCTCGCCAGTGCGCTTGCGCGTCATCTCCACCAAACCCAGAGGGCTGATATTGGAGATCTTCGTGCGGGAGCGGTCCTTCTTGAGCACCGCTTCCAGCGTCTTCAAGACCGCCTGCTTGTCGCGGGCGTTGTTCATGTCGATGAAGTCGATGACGATGATGCCGCCAATGTCGCGCAGTCGCAGCTGGCGCGCGATCTCTCCTGCGGCGTCAAGGTTTGTCTTGACGATGGTCTCCTGAAGGCTGCCGCCGCCGGTGAATTTGCTTGTGTTGACGTCGATGACCGTCAGCGCTTCCGTCTCATCGATGAC
>JAYUMV010000482.1:0-3011 GCA_043762265.1 Chthonomonadaceae bacterium
CGGGGGAGTTTGCGCTGGTCATCGGCACCGGGCCGATCGGCCTCTCTGTCATCCAGTTCGCGCAAGCGGCGGGCGCACAGGTGATCGCGCTGGATACCAATACGCATCGCCTGACCTTTGCGAAAGAACGGATGGGACTTTTGCATGGCGTGGCGGCGCACGAAGATCCCCTGGCCGCCATCTCGACGATCACGGCGGGAGATCTGCCGACAATCGTGTTCGACGCCACCGGCAATGCGGATTCGATGCAGAACGCGTTTCAGTATGTCGCGCCAGGAGGCCGTCTGGTCTTTGTCGGGCTTTTTCTCGGAAATGTCAGCTTCTACGATCCCGACTTCCACCGCAAAGAGCTAACGCTCCTGGCAACGCGTAACTCGACCGGAAAGGATTTTCAACGTATTCTGGGCCTGTTGGAATCGGGCAAAGTCGATACCGCCCCCTGGATCACGCATCGGGCTGAAGCCGTAGAGATGACCGCGCTATTTCCGAGTTGGCTCGAACCCGACACCCGCGTCCTGAAAGCCATTGTCAGCTTCTAAGTCGCTTTTGAGGCTCATGAAATCCCTCGGTTCGGGTCGAGGGGGCGCTCCGGCCACCGCCTCGGAGCAACTTTAGCACGAAACCAGACGCTCGAAGAGCCTCGGACTACACGTAGTCTGAGGCTCTTCGGTTTTACCGTTCCCTGGCCGAAGCCGAGAAGAGGTTAGTTGGGGCTGAAGGTGACCGCG
Source organism: Chthonomonadaceae bacterium (assembly GCA_043762265.1). Lineage (GTDB taxonomy): Bacteria > Armatimonadota > Chthonomonadetes > Chthonomonadales > Chthonomonadaceae > JANXLO01. The sequence goes on from JAYUMV010000482.1 coordinate 729, forward strand.
AACTGGCCACCGGACGTTCCCGCTGCCCGCAGGTTCGGAACATCCTGGGGATTAGAAGAGTTGGTAGCCGGAGCTCCCGGGGAGACCGCGCCGGGTTTGAAGTACTTCGCATGACCGTCGCCCATCGCATAGATCGCACCCTCTGCATGGCGGCCTTTCGGATGCGCCGCAGCGAACAGCGCCGGGTTCGGGACGACAGGCGTCCCGCCACTGAGGTAGTAGCCGCCGAGGGCGCCCGTCTCGTAGAGCACGGTGCCATGGGTGCCGGCATCGACCGCAGTCAGGATTCCAAGGCCGTTTCCGGCGGCGGAGAAGGTCGCGGAGGCGATCGCCGGGGGGATTTCACCGATCGTAACCGCATTGACCTGGTCGCCCGAAGTCTCGGCGAACAGAACGGTAGAGGCCGGGGCGGACAAGCCGGCGAGCGACGAAGCGAAGGCCGGGATATTGTAGTTGAACACGTAGGAGACCGGAGTCAACATGGGAACCGTACTCGTCGCCGCAACGGTCGCAGTCGAATCGTCCGGACACTTGAGAACCTGAGCGTTCTTTGTATAGGCATACACCTGCCCGGCCCAACCCTGTCCGTAGTGGGCCGCCATCTGCGCGGCCGAATCGGTCGGAGAGACCCGGCCGGAGGGGAAGGTCTCATCGTAGTCCTGCACATACATGATGGTGCTGAGGGAGATCTGTTTGGTGTTGGAAAGGCAGGACGTCTGGCGGGCCTTCTCTCGGGCCTGGGCGAAAACAGGGAAGAGAATAGCGGCGAGGATCGCGATAATGGCGATAACAACCAGCAGTTCGATCAGCGTGAAGCCTGACGCAGGCCGACGCGACGAGGAAATACGAGACATTCAGTTGTGCTCCTTGGTGTTGACGATCACATAAAAAAATGAGATAGGATGGGGACAGAATACGTCGCCTGCAAAGGGGTTTTGCGCGGAATACCCAAAAGCAATCTCCGTCTCTGTCTTTGGTACAGGGCACGGGATCTATTTGGACGAAGTAAAGTGCGTTGGTCCCAACTCTCTCGGAGTTTCGCACTTCATTGTAGCGGATGAATCATTATAGACAGGAATCGAAACGCTTTTCAAGTGCATGGAATAACACGCTTTTATGTCTACTTTTCGTATTAGTTAAGGCCGTATGGCGGCGTTCATGACGCGAAGATGCAGAGAACGACTGTCAGAAACATGCCTGGAGCCTTCAGTCCTCTTCGAACTCATCTCCGGCAGACTGATGGAGGGTGACGCGCACGGAGTTCTCGACAAACTGCGTGATGCCTTCTTCCTGCCGCAGCGCCTCGATCTGCTTGGTGAGCTCCTGGATCTTCGCTTGCAGTCGTGTCTGTTCCGTACGATCCTGGGAACGCTCTCGCTCCCGGCGTATGCCGTCGCGGCGTTGTTCCAGGGCGATGCGCATGGCCTGCAGCTCCTGAGCGCGAGGATTGTCGCCCAGAACCTCCGCAATCGCCTGCTCCTCAAGAGAGACTTCGGGCTCGTCGTTTCCGGATCTATGCATGGATTTGTTCCTGACATCGTTATTTCGCGGGAGGGTTCCAGAGGCCGCAGGCGAAGAGGCAGCGTGTTTTAACCCTGGAAAGCGTCGGCATCCTTCTTCCGGAACCCGATCTCCCGAAAGAGAGGTCAAAAGCGGTGCGCCGATGCTGTGACGGACACGGCATCGGCGCAAGAGGGAAAGAATACGATAAGGGCACACGATTAACGCAGCGCGGAGTTGACGAGCAGTTCGCTCAAATTGGCGAGACCCAGCGGGACACTGGAGACTTTGCGCTTGATACGAGCCAGGGCGTTATCCACCGATTTCGTTTTACATTTGAGTTCTGAAGCGATCTCACGGTACGATTTTCCGATCTGGTATCCTGCCAGCACATTCCACTCGAAATCCGAAAGTACCTGTTGCAGCATTTCGTGAAGTACTCGGGTGTCTTCGCTTTGAATGACGAGTTCTTCAGGGTCAAGCGTATCGGTAGAGGGGATGATGTCAGAGAGGTTCCAATCGGGGCCGGAGTCTTCAGAAGGACTTTCCAACGAGAGGGACGTATTGAGAGGCATCTGTTTCTGGCGTGTCGCAGTCTTAATGGCGGTGATGATATGCCGCTGGATACAGACTTTGGCAAAAGCTGGAAACGAGATAGCCTTGTCACAACGGAAGTCGACTATCGCCTGCCAGAGACCGATCATTCCGACCTGAAGCAGGTCTTCTTTCTCGGCTCCTACCAGGAAGTAGGATTTGACTTTCGTGCGAACGAGGTTACGGTAT
>JAYUMV010000483.1:0-2953 GCA_043762265.1 Chthonomonadaceae bacterium
CGGTCATCCGGGTGAACACGCTCCAAAAAAGCTTCGTAAGAGGCGCCAAACTCGAACTGATCCATACCGAAAATGCGGTAGGTCTCGTCCGACCAGAACAGGACATTCGTAGTCAGATTGAGATCCCAACTCCCCACTTTGGCGATCGACTGCGCTTCGGCCAGCCGCTCTTTTTCCATCTCCAGATGTTCTGCGAGCTGTCTCTGCTCCTGTTCGCTCTGCTGCAGCGCCCGCTCGATGCGTCTGTGCTCTGTCACATCGTTCGCCAGCGTCAGGCGGGCAGACCTCCCGCGAAAGCGGAAGTCGTGTGTCGTCACCTCCACGTCGCGGATCTGGCCATCCTTGCGCCGATGCCGCCAGACACCACGCTTCTCTTTGCCTGGCGCATGCGATTTTAAAGAAGCCAGTACGAGAGGCACATCCTCTGCAGGCCGAATATCCATGATGGTCATGCTGAGAAACTCGACCTGAGAGTAGCCATAAAGATGGATGGCAGCTTCGTTGACGAGCAGAAATCGGTGGGTTTCGCAATCATAAATCCACATGGGGTGTGGATTGGCCTCAAAAAGATAGCGGTATCCCGCTTCCAGTTCCTCCAGGCTCTCGCCGAGAGGAGGCGAACTAAATTCCGCTTGAGTAAGAGGCTCTGAGGAAGCGGAATCGCTGGAGCTTTTAAGAGCAACTGCTTTTGGAGACAGAGGGCTGTTCATAGGCATTATATCCTGCAATAATCTCTTTTAAAAAGGCGTACCTTATTATACATAGTATGCAGCATTATCGTCAAATCGCCTCCGCAGAGTAGCCTTCTTTTGGAGAAGCAGAGCCGCATCGCAAGGTCGCCTTCGGCAGTTGGAAGGAGGAAGTCCTGCCTGGGGAGGGAGGAGAGACCCTCGCAGGTGGACTGTCTGTTTCCTGGAAGAGGGTGCACTTGCCAAGGGATCCGGGCAGGAATCTGCTGGCGGAAAGCCGAAACGACACCAGGAACGATAGGGAAGCGAGGCGTGATCGGATCATGATTGAAAAGGGCGGCTATATCAAGGATATTCTGGTCGGAGTGGTCGGACAGGCAGTCAACGCCTACGGCTGGGTCAAGACGCGCCGGGACAGCAAGGGCATCACCTTTGTGCAGTTGAACGATGGCAGCAGTTTCGCGGATCTTCAGGTGGTGATAGACGCGGGTACGATCTCGGAGGAGATTCTGAAGGTCGTCACAACAGGCGCGTGCGTGCGCGTCGGTGGGTATCTTGTTGCGTCTCCGGCGGCAGGGCAGGCGGTGGAACTGAAGGCTTCGGAGATCGAGGTCTACGGCGAAGCCGATCCTACCACCTATCCGCTTCAGAAGAAGGGCCACACGATGGAGTTCCTGCGCGACATCGCGCACCTCCGCACACGCTCCAACACCTTTGGCGCCGTATTCCGTGTGCGCAACGCTCTGGCCCGCGCCATCCATCAGTTTTTCCAAGAGCGTGGCTTTCTCTACGTGCATACGCCTATCATCACGGCTTCCGATACCGAGGGAGCGGGCGCGATGTTTGGTGTGACTACCCTCGATCTGAAGAACCTGCCACGCGTAAAAGAGGGCGAAAAACAGGGCCAGATCGACTACACGCAGGACTTTTTTAACAAGCCCGCCTACCTCACCGTCAGTGGACAGCTCAATGCCGAAATCTTCGCGCTCTCCTTTACCAATGTCTATACTTTTGGCCCGACCTTCCGTGCAGAGAACTCCAACACGCCGCGCCACCTCGCTGAGTTTTGGATGATCGAGCCGGAGATGGCATTCTGTGATCTGGCAGGCAATATGAAGCTGGCGGAGGAGTTCCTCAAGTTTGTGATCGCACATGTGATGAACTCCTGCGAAGCCGATTTGGAGTTTTTCAACAAACGCATCGACAACACGGTTCTGGAGACGTTAGAACATGTCACCAACAGCAGTTTCGAGCATGTCACCTATACGGAAGCGGTCTCGATCCTGGAGAAGAGCGGGCGAACCTGGGAGTTCCCCGTCTTCTGGGGGGCGGATCTACAGTCGGAACATGAGCGCTATCTGACGGAGGAGACTTTCAAGAAGCCGGTCATCGTGACCGACTATCCGGAACAGATCAAAGCCTTCTATATGCGCGCAAATGACGATGGCAAGACCGTACGGGCGATGGACGTGCTGGCCCCCCGTATCGGCGAGATCATCGGCGGCAGCCAGCGCGAAGAGCGCTACGACGTACTGCTCAAGAAGATCCGAGAGCAGAACCTGGACGAAGCTGGCTACGAATGGTACCTGGAACTGCGCAAATACGGCAGCGCACCGCACGCTGGGTTCGGCCTCGGTTTCGAGCGCCTGATGCTCTACCTCACCGGTATGAAGAACATCCGCGACGTGATCCCATTCCCCCGCACCCCCGGCTCCGCCGACTTCTAGCAGGAAGCCAGAAAAAATACAAATGCAGAGCAGGAAGGCAGGAAGAAAGGAAGGCAGGAAAAAATGCAGAGAAATACAGAAGAGATACAGACTTTCCTGCTAGAAGTCGGTCAGGGGATCGCCAGATTGGGGAGGGGCGGCGCTGCCGAAGAGGGTCGTCTCCGGGAAGTAGGCGGACCATCCGTACCACTGGCTGAGATGGTTGTCGATGTGCTGCAGGGTTTTGCCTGCCAGTGGCCCCTCTTCGCCCAGGCCTTCGATGCTCCAGCGCGTACCGGTCTCTTTGTCGTAGAACGCTACCTTGTCGCCCTCGGCTTTGCGCGCTTCGAAGGTCAGCGTTTTGCCGTCAAGGGTGCGCAGCAGAGCGGAGGCGGTCAGGGTGTCCGGTTCCAAAAGAACGGCGACAGGCGTGGTTCCCATCGTGTCGTTGATGGCATTGTGGGCGGCCTGAAGCGCGGCGATCGGATAGGCGCGATGGAGAGCCTCCGCTTCGGCCTTGCCCTCCTCTGTGAGCGTGACGGCCAGGACCTTCTCGAA
>JAYUMV010000484.1:0-3534 GCA_043762265.1 Chthonomonadaceae bacterium
TCGACGAAAAAGCTGCGTCAAGCCTTTGCCGACAGTATCGGCTATCCGCCGCCCGGCCAGCCCGAAGCGGAGGCGCCTACCTTCACTCCGATGGGCGAAGACGCCCTTGCGACCTACTCTCGCGCCCGGATCTCGGTGCTGCCCGGCGTGCATACCGATGGCATCTACATCGTTCCCAAAGGATTGAAGGGGCGTGCGCCGCTGGTGATCGCGATGCATGGGGGAGGAGGCTCACCCGATGTCGCTCTGTTTCATGGCGGGGCGAACTATCATGATATGGTGCGGGGCGGGATTAAACGCGGCTATGTGGTCTTTGCACCCACGCATCTCTTCTCGGCGCCCGGCGCGCCCGGCGACATTCGCAACAAGATCGACGAGCGGATGCGCCTCGTGGGAACGAGTCTGACAGCGGTCGAGATCGCCAAGATAACGCGCAGTCTGGATGTGCTGCTCAAGCGGCCGGAGGTAGATCCGAAGCGGGTCGCGATGGTGGGACTCTCGTATGGCGGATACTATACGCTGGTGGTTCCGGCGCTGGAACCGCGCATCAAAGTGTCGGTCTCCAGTTGCTATTTCGGCGTGCAGGAGGGTCGCTATTCCAGAGACGAACTCAGCGTGCCTTCGGACTTCAAGTTCAAAGACCGCTTCACGCTACTGCGCGATCCGGAGATCGTCGCCCTGATCTGTCCGCGCGCTTTGGAGATCCAGGCTGGCTCTATGGACGATACCGATCACCGCGATCCCGGCAAAATGCTGGCTCCGGAAGCGGCTGCCTACTATCAGAAACTGCACCGCGCCGACGCCTTTCGCTATGTGCTCTTCGAGGGCGGCCATGAGTTCCACGACGAGTCCGCCTGGGAATGGGTCGCGAAACACCTCTAACCTCCCCCAACCCTCTCCTTCGCAAGCAGGGGGCAAATGCCCGCTCCACTGTTTCGTACGGAGGGGCTTTTATCTGCTCCCTCCTCTTGGGAAGGGGAGGGTTGGGTTGGGGTCAATACGTCTGCATGATCGATTCCAGTTCGTCGATTTCGAGGGCGAGGGGTGGGCCGAGGCGTTCAAGACCGGTTTCCGTGACGAGGTAGTCGTCTTCGAGGCGGACTCCCAGGCTTTCGGAGGGTAAATAGACGCCGGGTTCGATGGTGATGACAGCGCCTGGAGAGAGGGGCTGTTCAAGGCCATCCTCGCCATAGGTGCCGAGGATGTTGCTGCCGAGCAGGGCTGTCAGATCGTGGACATCGAGGCCGAGATGATGGCTGAGACGGTGCGGCATGAAGTGATCCATCGTCTGCTCGCCGCCGGTATGGTCCTTTGCACGCAGAGAGGACTGGCGCAGGAAAAGTTTGCACCGGTCGTTGAGCGCTTGCAGCGTGTCTTCTCCGGTCTTATACCCGGTGACGACAGCGCGATGGGCGTCCAGAACGAGTTGGTAGATCTCTCGCTGGCGTGGGGAGAACTTACCGCCGACCGGATAGGTCCGCGTGATGTCCCCACTATAGCGGCCGAGGCGCGCGCCGATGTCCACCACGACCAGGTCGCCCTCCTGCATCGGTTGGTCGTTGTCCTCGTAGTGCAGCACCGTCGCGTTGAAGCCGCTGCCGACGATGGTGGGAAATCCGTTCACCGCGCCCTGAGTGCGGAAGGCAGCAAAAATTGCCGCTTCGACCTCATACTCCCGTCTGCCTGCGCCGCGCGCGATCAGGGCGCGTGCAGCCTCCTGACCATCCACCGTAATCGCGATGGAGCGGCGCAACTGCTCGACCTCTCCGGGCGATTTTACGGCGCGCAGTTGCGCCAGGTAGGGAGCGATGCTGAAGAACTCTGCCCCGGGGGCATGGTCGGCGATCCGCTGGATCAGAGCCGCCTCACGGGTCACGCGGGCATTGGGGCCAAAAGGCATTAGGGTGCCGATACGTGGGCAGCGCCGGATCCACTCCGTACAGGCGGCGAGGAAACCAGCAGAGTTCAAGATGGTCATTCCGGTGAGAGATTCCGCCTCCGAGCCAGGACCGAGTTTGGCGCCGGACCAGGTTTCGGCGATGGGGTCACGGGCAGGCAGGAACAGCAGTTCGTGTGCCTCTGTACGGACTCCCCGTACTCCGGCAGAAGCCGGAAGGTTGTTCGGCAGCAACACCAGAAACGCACCGGGAGCTTCGACCCCTGTCAGGTAGAAGAAGGGGCTGTTCTGACGGTAGCGGGAACCTACCGCCGCTTCGTCCTCCGTTCCCCCGCGCAGGACCAAGAGGCCGTCCGGACAGGCAGCGCGCAACCGTTTGCGGCGCTCTCGAAACTCTGCCGTACCTACCCCACTGAAGACGCTCTTCTCTCGCGCTGCTGTGCTATTGACCACGCTGGATTTTCCTCTCAGGCCTGAAGAAGCGCCTCTCTAAGACAGGATGCTGCTGATAAATAGAATGCTTTGATTCGCCAATGTGAGGTCGTTTTCTTGTTCAGAGCGCACGCGCGTCCTGGGCAAGTTTCTGTTCGGTGACATCCATACAGACACCCACACACCGCCAATGGCCCGGCTTCAACGCTTCGATATGGACCGTTTCGTTGATCCAGCGCCGCTCGCCGTCGGCGCGCAGACAGCGAAACTGGTTCGTGTAGCCCTGCTTCCCGCTGCGTAAAGCTTCCGTAGCCCTGGCATCCATAACGGCGCTGTCTTCCGGCAGGCGGGCGAGCGTGGATGCCTCCAGATAAGACATCCCCGCTGGCTGTGCCACCGGGAAAAAGGTATGCGCAGCCTCGTTGTCGGGGGTTTGGATCGTCCACTGTAAACCCTCGGAAGTTTCCTCTACGAAGGCGTACCAGATAAGACACTGGGCGCCCCGCGTCAGCGCACGGGTCGCCTCTTCTGCGAGTTTGCGTTCGGTGATGTCGGTACAGACTCCGGTACATCGCCACCTGCCCTCTCCCAGTATCTCAACACGCACATTCTCCGCGAGCCAGTGCAGCTCTCCTTCTTTACTGTAGCATCGGAGCTCCTGCTGGTAACTTCTTCCGGCACGAATCTCCCCTTCGCCATAGCAGTCTGTTCGCTGCCGATCCTCTAACGGGCGCGAAAGGTACCAGGCGTCTCCATACGTCTGGCCGGCGGGAATATGCAGAGGTAGGAAGCGCTGCATGGCCTGCTCACTGGCAAAGTGTAGTTTCCATTGAAGCAACTTGGCCTCGTCCATCTCGACCTCTGCCTGCCAGAGCAGGCAGTGCGCTCCCTCCATGATATGGTGCAGCGCCTGTTCCGCCTGTTTCTGTTCGGTGGTGTCCTGCACGGTTCCGACGGCCCGTATCGGGGTTCCGCCTGCATCGTAAGTGATCTTGCAGCGCTCATGGACGAACTTGATGCTGCCATCTTTCCTTTGTATGCGGTGGTCTAAGGCATAGGAGGTGCGGTTGGCCACCGCTGTGGCGAAGGCTTCCGCGACAGCAGCGCGGTCATCCGGGTGAACACGCTCCAAAAAAGCTTCGTAAGAGGCGCCAAACTCGAACTGATCCATACCGAAAATGCGGTAGGTCTCGTCCGACCAGAAC
>JAYUMV010000485.1:0-22631 GCA_043762265.1 Chthonomonadaceae bacterium
TCGCAGTGGACCAGTTCGAGGCGATTCAGGGCTTCATTCACGCGCTCCATGTCGGCCCCGGTCTGTTCACCGGTTATGCCATGTTCGATACGTCCCATCCGCTGGGAGCCACGTATCACCTGCAGGCAACCGTTCTCACGGGTCGCCTTGTCTACGGCGATCATACAGCTCGCCATATCGGGAAAGAGACAGCCGTTGTTGTACCAGTAGCCGTAGTCTTGATGCCACTCCCACGCTCCTCCGACAAACGGCTCCTTCATGTTCATCTTATGATGGTAGTGATAGACCTCGCCGCCAAGCAGAACTTCCATTGTATCAACGATTCTACGGCTGCGCGTCACCGCGCTATAGATGTCGTTGCCAAGTTCGTTCCGCAACGCCAGTCGCGTGATACCGCCTTGCGCATCCCGCCGTGCGAGTTTGTCGCCGTCCAGTCGGGCATCTGTACGCGCGACCTTCAGCAAAAGGTCGGTTTCTTCGGCATCGAACAGTCCGCGAACCATCAGATACCCATCAGTGTGAAATGCGCTTATCTGCACATCGGTCGGCGTAAACGGATACATAACTCTCTTCTCCTGATCCCCCACAAAATCCGTTCAGGGGAATGTGATCACGGTAAAGTTACCGCACACCCCGCCAAATTCCTGCATCAAACCTTGTCGTCAGAAAACACCGTCCCTGCGGTGTGCCGTCCTTCAATGCGCGTAGGGAGCGCAGATCGGGTCGCCTATTACCATGTCTTTCCAATGAAGGTATTGAGAGGCCATGTAGAAACTCTCGGCGAGGGTATAGCCGGCGGTATAGCGAGCAAAGAGGATATCGGCGCGGGCGATGCTGTCGGCGAAAGGCTCCGAGACATAGCCTTTGCAGCCCGTGACGCCCTGAGCTACGAGATCGCCGATCAGAGATTGACCGGAGGCGTTGGGGTTCTCGAACGTGCGTGCGCTTGTGGAGACCGCTGTCTCCGCGATCGCTCCGGTTCGGAAGCGGAGGCTGTTGTACGCCGACTTGTCGAACCGACTATCGTTGCTCCCCCACGAAAAATAACCGGCGAGGTCGGAGGCGCTGCCTGGGAAGCGATTGGCGGTATCCAGGGTGCTGTTCAAACCGCGTTTGGTCAGGATCTGGTGCGCTTCCCGCATTCCGTCGTTGACAGGCCGATAGCCATCCTCCTCATGTCCTGGCCCGGTGTGGATGAGGAACGGGCCTTTCGATGGCCTGGCCGCCAGCGCATAATCTACGAGGCGCAGGCAGTCGGCACGCGTGTAGCCGATGAGGCGGGTGACAAGATAGAGATTGTAGCGGGCGTGCGAGAAACGCTCGTTCCGAGCGAAATAGGGGTTAGGGCTGCGCGTCGTCAGTTGCGCCCAGTCCATCGTCGCCAGCAGACTATCGACACTGAACCCTCCTGCCGGCCCTTCGTGGGTGCGAATGGGTATGCCTTTCGTCAGGACGACATAGTCGATTTTCAATTTACTCGATGCAAGGTAGGTCTTGATGGGAGTTTCGATCTGATCGTGGAACTCCTGAAGGGAGCACTCTTCCTCCAGAGACGCCGAGATACGAATAAGATTGGCGCGGGGCAGTTTATGCTTCGACTGATAGTAGCTGGCGATCGCCACCGAGTCGTCACTGCGGGTATTCTCGACCACCAGCACCCGTTCGACCGCCACAGGGGCGGGCCGTTTCTGCGCCGGGAGGCAAGCGGCGCACGCTAGAAGGCAGGCAATGAAAATTATTCTCGGGCGACAGCTAGACATGCATCACGTCCGTTCAAGAGACCGACACGAGTGTTAAAGGCCTATCGCGGCAAGCAGTTCGAAGATCTTGCCCCACCGTTCAGGATGACTCACGTGGATGTGTTCTGGCACAAACCCGAGGCTCTGGTAGACATGGATCGCCGCAAGGCGCGTATCCTGAGTCTCCAGGACAGCATCCTTACAACCGAGGCGTTGAAACTCGTGCAGAACCGCATCGGATATCAGATAGCCCAAGCCTTTACCGCGATGGTTCGGAGAGACCGCCATCCAGTGCAGATAACCGGAATGGGGAAAAGCCTCCAGCAGCAGTCGTGCGGACGCTGTCGCGACCACCTGACCAGCAGTCTCGATCACATAGACCGCTTTAACATCCGGGGCATGGGTCAGTGTCTTCTCCACATATTCCGGCGTCCATTCGGAATCCTCGAAGGCTTCCTGCAGGAGGGTCGCCAACGAGGCCAGATCGCTCTCCTGGTAGAGGCGCAGGGAATACCCTTCTGGCAGTTCGGGCAGTGGCGGCAGATTCTCTAAATTGGGGCGTCGCATCAACAGTTGAGACATAATCGGTTCTCTTTCCATATTCGTGGCTCTCTTCGTATTGTATCGCCTTCCACCCAATCCGTCAATAGCAGCAGTCGGGTTCGTTTGTTTCCGACCGCTCCAAGAAAACCCGTTTGACGGTAGCGACCTGGGACACGATGGAGGTAGAATAGAGAGAGTTAGTTCGGGCGCTTTCGACGCCCACAGTGTGAAAGGAGCGCAGATCATGCCCGCAGTCGTCGATATCTCGAATTCAAGGTCCACAAAGAAGAGTCCCGGCAAACCCAAGCCCAAACCTGGCCCAAAACCTGGCCTTCTTATCGGCGTCATCGCCGCACTCGTGCTCTCCGCCGGATTTCTCGTCTGGTTCTTCATGCTGCGCGGCGGAGCGGATGCTAAAGAAGCGGCTCCCTACGGCCCTTCCGTGCGGGGAGCGAACGGCGGTGGCGCGGGCAGCACAGCGCCTACCAGATCGAAAGTGGCGCCAGGACTGCCCGGCGATGGCGGTTAGGCCGCTTGTCGCCCGTCGATGCAAATAGCTGCGACTTCTCTCCTTTTGCTCTGTCTTAACGACAAGAGAGTTGCAGTAGTGCACATTTCAGATTGCGGGAACGCGGCCCGGAAGTCGTGTGGGGACGAGGAGACGGAACGATGCTTGATGTGAAAACAGGAGACAGTTCAGTGCAGTGCGACGGCGTTTCCCGCCGCTCGTTTGTACGGCTGGGCGCGCTTTCGGTCCTGGGGCTCTCCCTGCCCGACCTTTTGCGGGCGGAAGCGGCACAAGCGGCAGAGAAAATCGCGAACAATGCACGGGCTAAAAACGTCCTCCTGATCTATCTCGGCGGTGGTCTCACCCACCACGATACCTTCGATCCCAAACCGGACGCTCCGCAGGAGATCCGAGGCAAATACGGCGTGATCCCCACCGGAATCGCAGGCCTGAAGTTCTCGGAAAAGATGCCCGAACTCGCCAAATGCACCGACATCTTTGCGCTCTGTCGTTCGCAGGTGACCGGCAGCGACCACCATGAGACCGCAGCACAGTGGATGCTGACCGGCAACTATGGTGTCATGCAGGGCGGCGACTATCCGTCTATCGGCTCCATCGTCACGCACGAGACCTCTCCGCTCAACACCCTGCCTCCCTATGTAGCGGTTCCGAAGAACCACTCGTTTACCTGGGAACTCGGCAAAGCTGCCTGGCTCGGCGAACGCTACGAATCCTTTAAGACGAATAATCCAGCCGACGCGAACTGGAAAGTGCCGAACCTCTCCCTCCTTGCCGATGTGCCGCAGGATCGCCTGAATCGGCGCGAGGGCATGCTCAAATCTATCGATAATCTGGCCCGTAAAGTGGACGCCTCCGACCAGTTGACCTCGATGGACACCTTCTACCAACGTGCCGCCCAGATGCTGCTCGCCTCCGAGGCCCGCCAGGCATTCGATCTCACGCGCGAACCGGACAAAGTACGAGACGCCTACGGCCGCGACGTTTGGGGCGCGCAAGCGCTTCTTTCCCGTCGCCTCATCGAAAGCGGCGTGCGCTTTGTCCTCCTCGGCCAGGGCGGCTGGGATATGCACAGCAATATCTTCCCCGGCTGCGACACCTCCCTGCCCCGTCTCGATCACTCCATCGCCACCCTCCTGCGTGACATGAAGGATCGCGGGCTCCTGAAAGATACGCTGGTCGCCATGTACGGCGAATTCGGGCGCACCAGCAAGATCAACAAAGACAACGGACGCGATCACTGGGGGAACGCAGGCGTGATGCTATTCGCGGGCGCAGGCGTGCGCGGCGGCCAGGTCATCGGCACGACCGACGAACGCGGCGAATACGTCACCGAACGCCCGATCAAGCCCCCGGAAGTCGCCGCGACCATCTACTCTGCCCTGGGCATCAACTACGAGAAAACCCTCGTCACCCCGCAAGGCCGCCCCGTCCCCATCCTCCCCGAGTGCGAACCCATCAAAGAACTCTGGAGTTAGAAACCAAGGAGGGGATGCAGATACGAGCAGGAAGGCAGGAAGGAAAGAAGCCAGGAAGAAATGCAGAGAGAGGAGCCGCATCAATCTGCGTACTCCTCTCCTTCCTTTTTCTTCTTCTGTATTTTCTCCTGCCTTCTTTCCTTCCTGCCTTCCTGCTCTGCATTGGTATTTCTTTTTTTCCTACTTCGGCTTCGGAATGCGGGCGGGTGTGGGGCTGGAGTCCAGGAAGGTAGACCAGCGGTAGTCTTTCAGGGGCTTGGGGGTCTTCTTGGCTTCTTCGATGGCGAGGTCGGCCATGGCGTTGACGATCCAGTCGAAGTTTTCCTGGCCTACCGAGGCGAGGTCGGCGTCGGGTGCCGGGTTCAGGAAGTCGATGGCGTAGGGAATGCCGTCCTGGACGGCGAATTCGACGGTGTTCATGTCGTAGCCGAGGGCGCGGCAGATAGTCAAGCAGTCGTTGACGACGCGGGCGTGCATCGTGGGTTCGATGGGACCGGCGTCGAGGACGTAGCGTTCCGCGTGGGGACGTCGGGGATCGTAGCGCATGACATGGACATGCTGCTGCCCGATGACATAGCACCGGAAGTAGTCGTCGAAATCGATGCCCTGCTGCAGGGTCATGCAGAGATCGCCGGTCTTCTCATAGGCAGCGAAGAACTCCTCCGGCGAGTCCACTTTATAGACATGTTTCCAGCCGCCGCCGCTGTGGGGCTTGAGGAAAGCCGGGAAACCGATGTAGGAGAAGACCTCGTCCCAGTTCAGGGGATACATCAGGTTGCGGTAGGAGAGAGCAGAGGTGTCCGGCGTGTGCTCTTTGTTGGGCAGCAGGACCGTGCGCGGGATAGCGATGCCGATTTGCGAGGCCAGGGCATAGTTGAAGAACTTGTCGTCCGCCGACCACCAGAAGGGGTTGTTGATGACCGTGGCGCCGCTCAAAACCGCGTTTTTAAGGAAGGCGCGATAGAAAGGTATGTCCTGCGAGATGCGGTCGATGATGACGCGGTAGCCGCTTGGCTCCGCCATGAATACGCCCCCGACCTCGACGCTCTCCGCGAGGATGTCCTTCGCGCCGCGCGCATTGATCTTCTGCACCAGTGCGTGAGGAAAGGTATCCTCTCTGCCGTAAAGTATGCCGATCTTCTTCAAGCGTCTCTCCTTTTATAGAAATTTAACGGCCATTGCCTGCCACCAGCGCCAGTCGTGTCCTGTGCCGTCACCCCACACATCCAGGCAGTAAGGAACGGCCTTGCGGGAGAGCACGTCGGCGAAGCGCAGGTTCTGCCCCAGACAGATATCGGTCTCGCCGGTAGCCATCACGATAGTCTGCTGCCGGTAGCGATCCAGGAGCGTATTATCGGTGGTTCCTGCGACGAAATCGATCGGATTGTTGTAGTAGGCGTTGTCGTCGTAGTAGCCGTTGAGAAACTGTTTGATGTCGAAGGCTCCCCCAAAACTGATGATGTGCGACACCAGGTCCGGGTATTTCAATCCGAAAGCTGCGGAATGATAGCCTCCAAAACTACAGCCCATCGCGGCGAATTTGGGGGCGGTATTCTTGCGTTTTAGGAGCGGAACGACCTCCTGCGTCAGGTACTGGTCGTACTGGATATGGCGCAGAATGCGATCATGCGGCGAGATATGCTTGTTGTACCAGCTCTCCTCATCCACACTATCGACGCAGAAGGCCTGAAGTTCGCCACGCTCGTACTTCTCCTGGCGGGCAGCGATCATCCCCTGGTCGGCATATTGATAGAAACGGCCCATCGAAGTCGGAAAGACCAGCATCGGAAAACCGGCGTGTCCGTAGATCTTCAGTTCCATGTTTCGGTTCAAGTTCGGGCTAAACCACGTGTGGTACTCGGTGTGCATTCGGTTGGTAACTTTCTCCTGTACTAGCGCATGAACCCGGCAGAAGCGCCGACCCATTCGGCGTCCCGGTTCTGGTCGACTCCCAGCATTTTACCCCGCCCCATGCGAACAAGCGAGGTCAGAGCGAGCGGCTCGTCGCCCTGCCAGAGATACATCATGCGGATTTCGGCCTTGGTCGGACCGTGAGGGGTCTCGATCAGGGGCGCGAAATCCATGCGCTCCTGCAGGATATACTGGGATCGGTCGGTGATGGCCTCGATCTCTGCACGGGTCGGGCCGATACGAACGCCCAGACCGGCGAAAGAGAACAGAGGTTTGAGGACGTAGTTGTCCAGGTCGTTCGGCAACGCTGCCAGGCGATCGAGAAATTCGGTGCGAGGGACTGAGACGTGATGGAGATAGGGCAGCGAGAACTTGCTGATCTTGAAATACCAGTCGGGATGACCGGCCCATTCGACATCGAGATCGGCCCGGAAATCGAAAGGGGGAGTCAAGTTTTTGCGGACCAGCTCGTCCACGATCACGCGGTTGTAGATGCGCTCGATGGGTACCAGGCGGTCGCCTTCCGGATAGAAGAGGCGGCGTCCGATCTGTCGAACATCCCTCAGCGAGACGATCTTCAAGCCGCACATCCGCTCCGTTAGGATGAAATCCGGCAGGGTCTTCTGTTCGTAGGGATCGATCTCCAGCAGTACCACGTTGGCAGGATCATGGTCTCCGAGGATCGCACTGCGCAACTTCGCCTGATACCCGGCCGTATCGAGGCCACCCAGCAGCGTTTCAAGCCCTGGATCGAGGCCATAGGCTTCCTGATAGCACTGCGCTAGAAACGGCTGATAACTGTAGAGCGACGGAAACCCCTGAATTTCGACCAGGTGCGGCTCTCCGTCTGCCGTCAATCCGAAATCGACTTGGGCGAACAGAGGTTTGCTGTCGGGATGCGCCACGCGGAACGCTTCCGGCACCGTTTGCGCCGCCGCTGCCAGATATTCCGTATCCCCCACCAGGGAGAGCAGCATCTCGCGTCCGTAGTCCGCCATCTTCGTCATGAGTTCCGTCGGAAAAAAGCAGGGCGTTTCGCAGTGGCGAAAAGGAGGTGACATACCGCAGCCCGATTCGACGCGATTCAGAAAGGTACGATATTTTTCCGGAGAGAACTCCGCGTTAAACTGTTGGCGTAGTGCAGGGATCACAGGCCCACCTCTATCAGATCTTTGACACCCCTACGAAACCGAAACTTCCTGGTATCCAAGACTTCTCACCAATTCTAACATCGGCGTGTTGTCGGCGGCGACGTGGCAGACAGCCTGGGTCCGATTGTCCAAAATATAGCGGGTCACGAAGGTACACGCGGCCTTCCCATACCCTTTGCGCAGATGCGCTGTCTGCGTTCGAACAGCGGCCAGTTCCCACTCGGTCTCGTTGTGTTTGAGGACGGCTGCGGTGGAGACAATGGCGTTCTGGATCATGGCCGCGCAGAAGAGATAGCCCTGACGGTGCCACGCCTCCCACTCTACATAAGCGGGTGAGGTGAGCCCGTTGGTCCGGAAAGCCTGTTGCACCCGATAGAGGTCGGCATTGAGCGCGAGCCAGCGGACCCACTCTACGGGAGCGGGCTGAAAGGATTCCCTGGTACAGATCAGGGTGAGAGTCGTCGATTCTATTGCGGCATTGTCCATGCTCTTTCTTTTCCAGATCGACGGTCCGGATTCCTGCCCTCTGGACAATCCGCAGACGGGCTGTTATAATAGCGCACCGAGGTTTTCCTTCCGGAACGGGCCGGACAAACAGGGAAGGCCTCCTTTGCCGTGGGTGGGGTGCGTCCGAAAGAATGTCGCGCCCGACAGCCATGTGCGTTTTCAAAGGAAGCTGAGGACGTTGTCGTTCATGAGTGATTCCTCTTTTTCGTCGGCTCTTGATACGCTCAAAGAGCATCTTGTCGGGTATGATGCCGGAGTCGAGCAGTTCAAACTCGCCCTCTTGACAGGCCAGCACATGCTGCTTGTCGGCCGCCCGGGGCGCGGGAAGTCGTACCCTGCCCGGATGTTTCTAAACGCCGTTCGCAATGCGCGGGTGTTTCGAACTCAGATCACCGCCTATACGATGCCCGACCACCTCGTAGGCGCGCCGATTCCGGATACCTATCTACGCGAAGGCCGCCAGGTCTACAATACCGACAACGGTATCCTCACCTGCGATCTGGCGCTCCTGGAAGAGTTCAGCGACGGCCCCGTTGCGCTCGCCCGCAGCCTCAACACCATTCTTTACGAACGGATTTTTGAAGTCAAAGACCAGGCTCCCCTCCCCGCCCATCTGCACTCCGCCCTCCTGACGGCGAACCAGGCGCCACATGGCGAGGAGTGGAAGGCAGTCTGGAGCCGTATCGCCTTCCGATTTACTCCTCCCGAAGTCACGTCGCCGTGGGGCCGTTTCGAGACCGGCAACGTCTACATGCATACGCATGGCCACGCCCCCAACCTGCCCCTGGTGGACATCGAGCAGGTGCGCGAACTGGCCGAGCAGCGCGAGCGCATGGAGATTCCTTCGGGTGTCCTGCTCGTTGAAAGCTGGATCTCGGGCGAGTTCCATCGGCGCTGTCAAGAGGACATTCATCTCGGACGCTCGGGGCTGTTCTCGTCCGATCTGCGCCGCGAAAACCTCTTTCTCGATGTGATCTGTGCAGGCGCGATCCTGGAAGGTCGCCCTCGTGCGGACTATGCCCATGTGCGTCGCTACTTGCCCTATGCGCTTCCCCTCGGCGACGACCACGACGGCATCGCCGCCCACAACATTCTCAACGAGGTGCTGGACCGGATTCTCCCCCGGAAGATGTCCCGCGAAGAGTATGAACTGTACGATGCGCTGGGAGATCTTGCGCGCCAGATCCTGGATCATCAGCACCAGGCGCGACGGGGAGCAGGCGAGTTCCGCCTCCGACTGCCCGGCATGCCAACGATCTTTGCCGCCCGGCGCGAACTCCTCGGGCATCTCGGAAAAGTGCGCGGAATCGCAGGCGCTCAGCATCTCGTCGAGGTGCTGCGTCAGGCCGTCCTGAAGATGGATGTGGACGACGAATGAGCCTCAGGAAGCCTGTTTCCTTTTCCTCCGGCTCGATGGAGCGTGTGCTCGCTCTTCTCGACCGACTCATCGCCTGGTTGGCGCTGCTAAGTCAACTTCTCTCGGCGAACGGGCGCAAACGCGTCAGGGCACGGCGACCGTGGCAGATCCGCATTCGCGGCAAGCAAGCGGCACGCATTCGGCGTGAGGACGTGGAGCGACTGCTGAAACGCCAACAGTCTTTGAAGGATCTCGACAAGATCGCGGCGCTCGCGGCCTCGTTTCGCACCCCGGAGAGCGACTTTTTTGCCGACCCACAACAGATCGAGACGCTGATCCGAAGTCTGCTGAAAGAGAATCCGCCCTGGCTCTACCTTTCGCGCGTCCTGCAAGGCGGCGAGCAGGGAGGGGAGGCGCATAGTTCGGAAGTGATCTACCGGGAACAGGAGACCCGCGAAATGCAGGAGGTGACCCTGTTCATTCCGGACGAGGTCTGGCGGGACAAGCCGCTGGCCTCCCTCACCCTTCGCCCCGCCCGAAATATCCCCGAAATCTGGCAGGCCCGGATGCTGGATCAGGTGCTGCCTCCTTCGTTACTCCTCGACCGCCAGCAGCGAGGCGAGATCTTGATTCCGGTCCGCCAAAAACAGAGGCAGCGTCTGGAGTTTCAGCCGGAAAAGCGCCAGTTCGAACAGATCGTGCGCAAGCAGGTCCCGATTCCCATCGAGACGGAGAGTGGCAGCGGGCGCGGCGGGCAACTGCTCTATTTTCTCCTCGACAGCAGCGCCTCGATGCGTGGGCAACACGCCACCCTGGCGATGACCGTGATCGCCTGCGTTCTGCGCGCCAACATGGGCCAAAGGGAGACGCGTTACCTCTTCCGCCATTTCGCCGATGAGGTCTGGCCGTCGATCCTGGAACTTCCCCTTCAGGCCCGCACCCTTCCGGAGAAAGATCGGCTCTTCGACACCATCCTCGCCACGAACTTCAATGGCTGGGGCACGCATATCAACGATGCCCTCGCCATCGTATTGCAGGACATTACGAACTTACGCCGTGAGGAGACCCTCGATGCGGCCCTGCTTCTCGTCACCGATGGCCGCTCCGAGATTTTGCCTTCTACCCATCTGCGTTTTCAAGAGGCGCAGATCCACGTACACACGATCATGGTCGCCCCCGAACGCAATCCCAGCCTGGAAGCTCTCTCCGAAACCTTTACCACTCTCAGCATTCCCCCGACGACATAAAGCCTCCCCAAGCCAGATTTCCAATTTATTTTCGCCCCTCGCCAAAAGAGTAGGGCGAAATTGTCGCAAACCGGCTGACATTTGGCCCCTTATAAGCGATAATATAGATGTGAGATTCAACTAATGGAGGTGTGAAGCCATGATGTCCCGTGTAAACAATGAGGCGGTCACCGTGGAAACGGCGCCCAGCACTCTTCCCATACCGGCAGAGACCATTCCTGCCGATCCGAACGATCCTTGCGGAGTTACCCCTTCTCTCATTGAAGAGATCGAAGAGATCGGCAGAAACAGTCCCGGTCGGTAACGGTGAACCAGAACAGCCAGAGCGCAACGACGCGCTCTGGCTGTTCTTTTTTCCATTCCGGTCAACGCGATCAGAAGCAAGGAGGGAATGCGTGGGTTCCTGGAAAATTTTCGGGCGGCTTGTCGCCTTACTGGTCCTATCGGCGCTTCTGGAAGTCGGGGGCGATGCGGGCATCCGATCCGGGCTTCAGGGCAAACAGGTCGGTTTTCTGCTTGGTTCTGTGCTGCTCATCGCGTACGGGTTCGTCGTCAACCTGTCGAAGTTGGACTTCGGCAAGCTGATGGGCCTCTACATCGTGATCTTCTTCGTCGTTTCTCAGGTGATCGCCATCCTCGTTTTCAAAGAGAAACTTCAAATGCCTACGTTGGTAGGCGGGGCCTTGATCCTCGCAGGAGGCTGCGTCCTCACCTTCTGGCGTACCGCCTGAGTCTGTCCTCACGCACTTCCTATCATCTCAGATCTTTGCCTGAAAGGCCATCGGGCGTGAGATCCGGATCCGGACAATCGTCTCTGGAAGGGATTACGTTGCGCGCTTGCACGAAGCGCACATGCCCGTCCACGAGGACATAGTTGCGCGCCCCCTGCCAGCGATCCGTCCCAGGAGTCTGTGGAGCGGTATAGTGGCTTCCCCAGAACCCGATCCGTCCGGAGGGGCCGACCTGATGACTGTTCAGCCATTCTGCCACCAGGATTTTGTCGCTTGGAAAGGCCACGGATGCTTCTGACTGCGTAATCGTAGTAAGGGCAGGCGGGTTGGACAACAGATCTCCGAAATGCATGCGGTTCACCTGATCGGCGGAATGGTAGAAGCAGGCGGGATAGAGATAAGAGGTGGAATCGAAGGACGTTCCTGAAACGGTGTCGGAAGGGCAGATCAGAATGGACGGACTGCCGCTTGCGGCGTTGAAGCTCTGATTCGCCTGCCGCTGTCCGGTTGCGAGATAGGGCATGATCGGCCATCGCCAGTGCCGCCCCGCATACAGGTAAGGATCACCGGTGTTGGGAAATCCTTCGTCGTAATCCTGCGTGTAGAGTTGAAAGGCCGTGCCGATCTGTCTCAGATTGGAGAGACAGGTCGTTTTCCGGGCCTGCTCCCGCGCCTGGGCGAAAACGGGGAAGAGAATGGCAGCGAGAACCGCGATAATGGCGATGACGACGAGCAGTTCAATCAGGGTAAAGGCGAAACGAGTACGACATGGTGGCATCATCTTTCTTAGACGAAAACCTTTCTTGTGGAGATGAGTTCCCTGGCTATGGTGACCGGGTCTGGCTACGCGAGCGCGAGGTTATCCTAACAACCAGGCGCTATAGGACGCCGCGCTCTTTCAGCGAGACGAAACGGTTGTCGCCGAGGATCACATGGTCGAGAAGTTCGATCCCGAGGATTTGACCTGCCTCAGCTAGTCGCTGCGTAATGCGCCGATCTTCCGTACTCGGCGTGGGATCTCCGCTGGGATGATTGTGGGCGATGATGATGGCGGCGGCGCTGGCAATAATCGCATCTTTGAAGACTTCACGAGGATGGACCAGACTGCTATCCAGAATACCGACGGACACGGTATGGATTCTCATGACCTGATTTTTAGTGTCCAAAATTAACGACTTCAGGTGTTCCTTCTTCGCGTCCCGCAGTTCCGGCATCAGGAGATTTGCGACGTCTTGAGGCGAACGGATCACGGGCTTTTCGCCCTCGTTTAAAACGGCGTTACGCTTCCCCAACTCGATCGCGGCAGCGATCTGGATGGCCTTGACTTCCCCTATCCCCTTAACCGCAATCAACTGCTCTATGGTAGCATTGGCGACGCCCCGCAACCCTTGAAAATGGCTCAAAAGCTGTTCGCCCAACCCCAGAGCAGAACGTTCGGTCGTCCCGGTTCGAAGGAGAATAGCGAGAAGTTCTGCGGTCGCGCAGACCGAAGGACCATGTTTGTTAAGACGCTCGCGCGGTCGCTCCTCCGCAGGCATCTCCCTTATCGCGACAGTGTAGCGTTCAGCCAATGAACATGGCCCTCCATTTCGATCAGAAGTGGGAGATTGGGCGATCAGGATTCCAGGGACGTGTAGACGGGATGAATGGGAAGTCGTGCCACAATCCTCATCCCTTTACCGGATCCGGTCGTCACCTCAAACGTTCCTCCAATGAGGGAGGCGCGTTCAAGCATGCCCGTGAGGCTGGAGTGATCGCAGAAACAGTTGGCGTTTTCCAGGGAGAGACCGACTCTTTGATCGGTAACCTGGATCAGGAGGTGTTCCTCTTGAAGAGTGACGTGAACGGCGACCGCTTCAACTTCGGAATGATGCGCAACGTTGGTCAACGCTTCCTGCACAATGCGATAGGCAGTCGTCTCCACCGTTCCATCCAGGCGAGACGCGATACCCTCTGCATGGAATTCGACATTAATCTGATTCTGCTCTGTGTAGCGTTTACAGTACCATTTCAGCGCAGGCTCGAGCCCGAGGTCATCCAGGACGCCTGGACGTAAATCCAGGGAGAGTGCGCGCACCTGCCGCATAAGATCGGCGACGAGTTGCTGCGCGGTTCGGATCTGTTCCTCGCGATTGGCGCCCTCTTGTTTCAGGATACTGGCCAACGACAGATTCAGACCCGCAAGCACCTGACTAACCTCTTCGTGGAGTTCGTGGGCGAGATGCCCCCTCTCCGCTTCCTGCATCTCAACCAGACGGCGCGCGAGGTCTTGCAGTTCCTGATTCCGCCGTTGCGCCGCGTTATGGAGCATCTCCTGACGCACCAGACGATTCCGCTCTTCCTCCGTCAGTTTGCGTTCGTTGATATTAGAAACAAAAATTCCGAGGCCGTCATCGTTAGGATAGGCCCATAACTCGAACCAACAGTCACGCGAGGCGTCGTAGCTTTCGAAGCGTACGGTGACCTGCTCTTGGAGGGCGCGGCGATACGCCCGACCAAACTCCTGATCCTCCGCGCCCGGATAGACTTTCCAGAGATTCTGCCCCACCACCTCCGCGCGCGGCTTTTCCAACATCTGTTCGGCCTGCCCGTTCATATAGGTGACTACCCAATCTTGATTCAAGGCGAAAAAGGCGTCGGAGATATTCTCCAGGATGCCGACGACCTTTTGGTCGGCTGCTTGACGCAATCGTTCGGTAGCGCGTTCACGTGCGAGATCCTGCTTCACTGCCTGAAACAAGAAGACCAACAAAAGGCTGACCACGATCAAAAAACAGGTCACCGCGATGTTTACACGGCGTTGGGACCAGCGGTTGGCCCGCGTCCTCTCCTCCAAAAGATCCTGCTCTGCCTGGCGCATCCTGTCAGCCGACCGATGCACCTGATCGAGTAGAGCAAACTGCTGTACCAGAGAGCGCGGGGTTACCTTTGGAGCAGGCGCTTTCGCAGATGCACACAACGCGGCGTGGAGCACGGTGATGTCGTGCCGAAATTTACGGAGACGGTCGGTCTGCTGAGGATTATCGGAGACTAATCTCTCCACTCGATCCAGTTCGATGAAAGCTTTGTGAAACCCGTCGGTGAAGGCGCCCAACGCCTCGACATTCCCGTTGAGACAGTAGTCTTCGTGTGCGTCTTGTCCTGTCTCGATTTCGAGAAGCGTCGATTCTAGTTGGGTCTGCACCTGGTAGGTATGCGTCACCCAGCGGTACGCTTCACGGTCCTGAAGCGAGAGATGGAGGAACACTCCCATGATTGTGAGTACCGTCACCGTAACCAGAAAGAGACCCAGCACTTTTTTGTGGACGCCAACAGCTTTCATGCCGCTACATCCCTCCTAGCGATTTGATGAATTCTGTTCGTCATTGTACCCTGCTATCTCACAGACCAAGCGTCCACTCTGGGCTACAGTCGCGAAAGAACGGTTTCGGTACCTCCCGAAAATGGAGATTGGAACGGCGTTGGCAAGGAATTGAACCGCTCCCTGGCGAATGGACTCTCAAACCTGAACTTTATTGAGAACCGCCTGGTATGACCTCTCCACACCGCAAAAAATGGATCCTCGGCCTCGCTATGTTCGCAGCGCTTGCGGGAGTTATCGGCACGCTGTGGGCGACCCGCAGCCACGAATTGCTGGAACGCGCGACCCGAATCGCCGATGGAAACTTTCGTTCGTACGTGTGGCAGTCGGAGACCAAACTTGATTTGCTCTTGCAGACTGAAGAGTTCGAACAACGCGACATGCCCACAGGCGGCGTGACACTCGGTACACTTGGTCCGCCTATCCCCGGCGCACATGTTTGGCGCGCCTCTCCGGATGGACTGCGCCTACTGACGCTCACGACACAGTCCGACCCACCCGATTTCCATGTCACCGGACCACAGCGCCAATCCGAACTCAGAAGCTATCGCTATGAATACGGGGGTGACAACCTGCCACGACTGCCTGGAGTGGCATGGCTTCCCGACAGTAGGCGCTGGCTCGCGTGGTCCTCGGGGCACACCAAACAGCCGATGCGGCTCTACAGCGTCGATGCACCCTACAGTCCACCCGTGCCTCTCGCAGTCCCCACCTCCATGACCTCCCTGCTCGGAGTCACTCCAGATCATCGGGTGGTGCAGTCGGACGCGCCTGCTCCTCCCGCCACTGCTACGAGAATCACCATTGCGACTTTTGGGGTCTATCCGAATCGAGCTCTTGTCCGCTCCGTCTCCTTTCCCCTGCCCATGACGTCCCAGACCAAAGAGTTGGAACTTGCTCCCCAGGGAGACCGATTGGCCTGGCTGCTCATCGACTCACGGCGGTCTCCTCTGGTAACCATGCTGGTACGCCTGCTGCCCTCCCTCGCGGCGCGGTTTCCTCCGAGGGAGGGTATCAGCGTCTGGGTCAGTCGCTTGGACGGCACGGAGATGCGCGAGATAGGGTTTCAACAGACTCGTATGACAGGCAAAGACCCCAATGTCGCGACGGATCTGCGCTGGATGCCGGACGGCAAACACCTCAGCTTCCTGATGAACGACGCGCTCTATTCGGTCCCAACGCCCTGAACACACTTTCCGCGAACGCCCAGCACCCACATTCCCGTAACACCGGGGTCGAACGCGTGTCTTAAAGGGTAAGTTGATTTCCAGCAGGAGCGTTGCCCGTGGGAAACGCTCCGACGCTCGTTCGTACTCGCTGTAAGGAAAGACCTACTGATGGCACAAGAGATAGAGAAGATCATTCGTGGGGAAGGCCACTTTCGGCCCTCGCTCTCCCGACGCGAATTCCTGACTCGTGCGGGAACGGGTTTCGGCAGCCTGGCGCTCAGTTTTATGCTGGCGCAAGAGGCGATGGCGGACACCAAAGCGAACGGCAAAGCCCGCTATAATCCCCTGACTCCGAAGTCGCCGATGTTCCCGACCAAGGCGAAATCGGTCATCTTCCTGTTTATGTACGGCGGCCCCAGCCAGGTCGATACCTTCGATCCCAAACCCGACCTGATCAAGTATCACGGCAAATCCATGAGCACGGCGCTCGGCAACGTCGGTGAGGTCAAGACCTTCGGCGGCGACGCCCACGCCCCCTTGATGCGCAGCCCCTACAAGTTCCAGAAGTACGGCAAGTCCGGCATTGAAGTCTCCGATCTCTTTCCGAATGTGGGGCAGTGCGTGGACGACATCTGCTTCCTGCGCTCGGTCTATGGCGACAGCAACAACCACGCTCCCGCGCTCTTTGAGATGAATACAGGTTCCATTCTGCAGGGCCATCCCTCGGTCGGTTCCTGGGTGACCTATGGCCTCGGCACGGTGAACCAGGACCTGCCCGGTTTCGTCGTAATGACCGACCATCGCGGCGGACCGATCGGCGGCGCTCCAAACTGGTCGTCGGGCTTTATGCCAGCCACTTATCAGGGCACGCTGTTCCGTGCTTCCGGCACCCCCATTCTGGATTTGAGCCCCGGCGACGGCGTCTCTAACGCAGAACAGCGCAGCAGCCTCGATCTGCTGGCGAAAATGAACGAAGAGCATCTGCATAACAATCCCGGTGACAGCGAACTGGAAGCGCGTATAGGGGCCTATGAACTCGCATACCGCATGCAGGCCCATGCTCCGGAAGTCGTCGATATCTCCAAGGAGACCGAGGAGACCAAGGCGCTCTATGGCCTGGACAATGCCCGCACTGAAAAGTTCGGACGTAAGTGCCTTATGGCGCGGCGGTTGGTCGAGCGAGGTGTGCGCTTCATTCAGATCTACTCCGGTGGCGGGCATGGCGACGATACCTGGGATGCCCACGGCGACATCGTCGGCAATCATGGCAAACACGCCGGGGATACGGACAAACCGATCGCAGGCCTTCTCAAAGACCTGAAACGACGTGGCCTGCTGGACAGCACCCTCATCGTCTGGGGCGGAGAGTTCGGGCGCATGCCGATCTCGCAGGGCGGCAGTGGGCGGGACCACAATCCCGGCGTTCAAACGGTCTGGATGGCGGGCGGCGGCGTCAAAGGCGGCACGGTAGTCGGGGAATCGGACGAGGTCGGCTACAAGGCCGGAACCGACCCGTACCATATCCGGGACCTGCATGCCACGATCCTGCACGCGATGGGCATGAACGACATGGCGTTGACTTACCTGTACAACGGTCGATTCCAACGCCTTACCGAAAACGGCGGCAAGGTTATCAAGGCCGCCTTCGCGTAACCGTATCGAGAACGAAGATACGTAACCCTGTCGAGATAGAGTATAATGGTACCAACAGGCAGCCGGGACGCAGGCAGACAGACGTGAAAACGCATTGTCTGCCTGCGTTCTAGTCTGTCCGGAGAACTTTTTGGGGAGGGGTGCAAAGTGAGTCGTCTGGACGAGCGGTTTGCGATGTTGCGAGCGCGGGGCGAGAAGGCGCTGATCTGTTTTGTGACGGCAGGAGATCCCGATGCGGCCCGAACCGTAGAGGTCGTCAAGGCGCTGGCGGAAGCTGGCGTCGATGCTGTCGAGATCGGACTGCCGTTCAGCGATCCCCTGGCCGATGGCCCCAGCATTCAGGCCTCGTCCCAACGTGCCCTGGACGCCGGTATGACCACCGCGAAGGCTCTCGATGTGATCGCCGAAATCCGTGTTGCTTGCCCCACCCTTCCGCTCATTTTAATGACCTACTTCAATCCGATCCGTTACTACGGCCTGGAGCGATACGCGCAGGATGCGAAAGCGAAAGGCGCGGACGCCCATATCGTCACCGACCTTACTCCGGAGGAAGCCGGTGACTGGAAGCGGATCTCCGTCCAAAACGGCCTGGACACGGTGTTTCTGCTCGCCCCGACCAGTACTCCTATCCGGATCGAAGTCGTTTCGGGCCTCTCCACCGGATTTGTCTACTGTGTCTCCCGCACGGGAGTCACCGGCGCAAGACAAGATATTCCCGCAGAACTCACCGAAGTGGTCGGTCGTATCAAGGCGCGCACCTCCGCTCCCGTCTGTGTCGGTTTCGGCGTCTCCTCCCCGGAGCATGTCAAGCATATCTGCGCCTTTGCCGACGGCGCCGTCGTCGGCAGCGCACTGGTCAATCTGATTCACGCTCAGCGGGATGCTACCGACCTTGCGCAACAAGTCTACGATTTCGCCTCCACCCTCAAATCCGCAACGCGACCTCAATAGCCGTGGTGGTCTGGTAAATCCTTCACGGAGGCTCTTTTGGCACTTCTGGAACAAAATTCTGGTTCCGGTGTCGAAGAGGAAGGAATCTGTTTGCGACGACAGGAATTTAAGGTTCATGTGACGGGGACCAACTTCGGTAATCTATCCATACGTCCGCTGTTCCCCCTCGGAGCGCGGCACCGTTTTTTCGAAGAGGAGAAGAGTAATGAGTTCGCAAGGCAACCGACGTGAGTTTTTGAAGACCGCCGCAGGAACGGCCTTCGGGGTCTGGGTTGGCACCTCTGCACAGGCGCAGGACAAACCCAAGTCCGCCAACGATCAACTGAGCTTCGCCTGTATCGGAGTCGGCGGCAAAGGCGACAGCGATTCCAGCGATGCAGCGCGCTTCAGCAATATCGTGGCGATCTGCGATGTGGATGAGAACACCCTCAACAGGAAAGCCCAGCAGTTCCCTAAAGCCAAGTTGTACCGCGACTACCGCAAAATGTACGACGAGATGGGCAAAGAGATCGACGGCGTCACCGTCAGCATCCCCGATCACTCCCATGGCCCCGCCACCGCGCAGGCTCTGATGATGGGCAAAGCTACTTACACTCAGAAGCCGATGGCGCACAGTATTTCCGAGTGTCGGACGCTGGCGATGCTGGCCAAGAAGCATAAGGTCGCTACCCAGATGGGCAACCAGGGCACCGCCGACAACAGCATGCGCAAAAATGCGTACAAAGTGCGTGCTGGCGCGATCGGAGTTGCGAAAGAGGTGCATGTCTGGACCAATCGCCCGATCTGGCCGCAGGGCATCGACCGCCCGGCAGAGAAGCCGGTTCCGGCTAACCTGGACTGGGATTTGTGGATCGGCCCGGCCAAGATGCGCCCCTATGGCGACGGTTATCATACCTTCGCCTGGCGCGGCTTCTGGGACTTCGGCACCGGAGCGCTCGGCGACATGGCCTGCCACACGGTCAACCTGCCCTTCATGGCGCTTGACCTGCTCAACCCGACCTCGGTCGTTGCGACCTCGTCCGGTACCAACCATGACAGCTACCCCAAGGCGTCGAAGATCGTCTACGAGTTCCCTGCGAACGACAGGCGCCCTGCGGTGACCATGTACTGGTACGATGGCAGCAATCTGCCCCCGATGGAACTGTTCCCGAAGGACCTCCTTCCCGAGGACGGCAAACTGCCGATCAGCGGTTCGCTCATCATCGGTGACAAAGGCTCCCTCTACACCCCCGGCGACTACGGCGGCGGAGGCCACATCGTAGATGGAATCGATATGCCTTCAGTCGATTACCCGGTCTCTCCCGGCCACTGGCAAGAGTTTATCGCGGCGATTCGCGGCGGCAAACCGGCCATGTCCAACTTCCCGGACTACGCCTCCCACCTCGCCGAGACGATTCTGCTGGGCAACCTGGCCGTCTGGGGCGAAGGCGACAAAGTGATGTGGGATGCCAAAAACATGAAAGTCAAGAACGGGAAAGAGCTCGCCGAAAAGGTGGAGCATATCATCCGCCCGGTCTACCGCTCCGGCTACTCCCTCAGCTAAACGTACCTAACCCCCATCCCCTTCCCCTTTCGGGAAGGGGACGAGGATAAAGGTCTTATACCTTTTAGCCCGGCGTCCCTGAGGGAAGTTGCGTTTCCTCTTAACGGTGTTGAACATAACCCTCTTGCAGGACCTGTCTTTTCGAAGAGAGCAAAACTTTCTTCTAGGAACGACAGGTTTTGCGCTTTTTCGGATGCGTCGATGCAGAAATCGTGGCAAGCCTGCAACATTTCTATCTAAAGGCGCTCTCATCCAGTATTGATTCGGTTCTCTCGCCGAAGCACCTATTTTTACGTGACGAGAAAGCACTCTCTATGTCCAACCCTCTTCTGCGCACTTCTCTGATAACCCTGTTCTGTGGCATGCTCCTCTCCCGTACGGGCGCGCAAAAGGCGAAGCCGACGACGCCCCCGATTGCACCGCCTCTCGTCGCGAAACCAGGAACTGCCCCTGTCACGGAAGATAAAGAGACGGTCGATCCGGCGGGTGTGGAGTTTTTCGAGAAAAAGGTGCGGCCCGTTCTTTCGCAGTACTGCTATTCCTGTCACTCCCAGTCGGCGAAACGCTCTCTCGGCAACTTTACCCTGGATACGAAACAGGGCATGATGCACGGCGGGCAGGGCGGAATGGCGATCATGCCCGGAGAGCCGGATCGTAGCCGGTTTATCGAGGCGATTCGCTATGCGCAGCCGGAACTCCAGATGCCGCCCAAGGGCAAGATGCCGGAAGGAGTCATTGCAGATCTGACGGCATGGGTAAAAATGGGCGCTCCCTGGCCGAAGGAGCATGTAGTGGCGCTTGCGCCGAGTCCGGCAAGCCTGCTGGTCGAAAAGAAGAAGCGAGAGCACTGGGCCTGGCAGCCTGTGCGCACCGTCGCTCTGCCCACGGTCAAACGTGCAGCCTGGGCGCGCAATCCGATCGACCGATTTATTCTGGCAGGTCTCGAAGCCAAAAACCTCAAACCCAACACGTACGCAGATCGCCGCACCCTGATTCGCCGCGCCACGTTCGATCTGATCGGTCTGCCCCCTACTCCCGCAGAGGTCGAAGCTTTTCTTGCCGATAAGTCTCCCAAAGCCTGGGAGACCGTGGTGGACCGACTGCTGGCCAGCCCGCACTATGGCGAGCGCTGGGGCCGCTACTGGCTCGATATCGCCCGTTATGGCGAGGATCAGGCGCACAGTTTCGAGCCGCGTCTCTACCCCCAGGGTTTCCGCTACCGCGACTGGGTCGCGCACGCCCTCAATACCGATATGCCGTACGATCACTTCGTGCGCGCGCAGATCGCCGCCGACCTGATCGAGGCTCCGAACGCGAAGGAAGACCTTCCTGCGCTGGGCTTCTTTGCGACCGGCCCCGTCTACTACGGCGACAACAAGATGTTCGATCAGTATGACGATCGCATCGACACTCTTTCCCGGGGGTTCCTCGGTTTGACCGTCGCCTGCGCCCGCTGCCACGATCACAAATTCGATCCCATCTCCCAGAAAGACTATTATGGTCTAGCGGGGATCTTTGCAAGCTCCGCTTATATCGAGGTGCCTTACAGTGCGCCTGCGGACGGCATTGCATCCGCAGCGAATGCGCCGGTTGCCAATCGCCAGGAGATGATCAACGCCAAACAGTCCGAGGTGAACAAGTTCATTGACGAACAGCTCACCGACCTGCGCAACCGCTACCTGCCGCAGACCGCCCGCTATATGGTAGCTTCCTGGAAACTGGTGAACCGGCGCAAGACCGCCCCAAAACTCGCCACCGAGCAGTTTGCCACCTCCGAGAAGTTGGACTCACTGGTTCTCGACCGTTGGGTGAACTATCTCGCGAAAGCCAAGGAGCATCCCGCCCTGGCCGAGTGGCAGAAGGTTGTGGACAAGCAGGACGCGCATATCGACCTCTCCGGCGACGAAGCAGCGCTTTCCCAGGCGGCAAAAGCGGCGAACGCCTTCGAGAGCGGCCTGCTGGACATCGTGAAGCGGCAGAAGGACAAGAAGGCACAGCCCGCCTTGACCGATGCGGAAACCACGCAGGCAAAGGAGATCGTAGGCGGAGAAGGCGTTCTTACCTTCCCGCGAGATCAGTTCGACAAGCTGCTGGTCGGAGACCCGAAAGTACACTATGCCACCATCAAGGGCCAACTGGATCGGATGAAGATGGGGCCGTTCATTCACGCCTTGACCGAAGGCCCGAAGCCCGCCAATGTCCCTGTCTTGTTGCGCGGCAACCCGGAGGCTCCCGGCGAAGAGGTCCCGCGCAAGTTCCTGACGATTCTGGCCGGTAACAGTGCGCCCACCTTTACTAAAGGCAGCGGACGCCTCGAACTCGCGAACGCGATTGCGGACAAGAACAACCCGCTCACCGCACGGGTCATGATCAATCGTATCTGGCAGCATCACTTCGGTGTCGGCCTCGTCCGCACCGCCAGCAACTTCGGGTTGCTCGGCGATTCGCCCACCCACCCGGAACTGCTGGACTATCTGGCGAAACAGTTCACGGATCAGGGCTGGTCGATGAAGGCGATGCATCGGATGATTATGCTTTCGGCTACCTATCAGATGAGCAGCGGGCGTAACGCGCATAACGACGAGATCGATCCGGACAATCGCTACGTCTGGCGCGCCAGTCGCCGCCGCTTGGAGATCGAAGCATGGCGCGACTCCCTGCTGGCCGTCACCGACAAACTGGACCTGACCGTCGGCGGTCCTTCGGTCTCGCTCTCGTCGGCGGACAACCATCGCCGTACGTTCTATGCTGCCGTCAGTCGCCA
>JAYUMV010000486.1:0-3318 GCA_043762265.1 Chthonomonadaceae bacterium
ACCTGTCGGCGGTCGGTCTCACTGCGGTTCTGGCTCATTTTCTGCTTGCCTTCCAGCCGAGCGATGGGAATCTCGAAACCGACGATGCCCCGCATCATACGCTCGACGTACTCTGGTCCCATCTCGAACTTCCACGCCTCCTCTCCGCTCCCTTCGTAGAGGGTTACCAGCGTGTAGAGAAGCGTTTTCAAACCGTTCTCGTCCAGAAGGTTCGGTACCCCGTATGCGTGTACCGCCGTGTAGTTCCAGGTTGGCACCGCCGGTTGCGTTTCGTACCAGGAGGGCGAGATATAGGCGTGCGGGCCTTGAAAAACGACTAACGCCTCTCCTCCCGCCGCGAAATGCTGCCATTGAGGATTGGCCCGCGCGACATGCGCCCGCAGTATTCCGGATTCTCCCGCCTCCGCATCCAATAAAAAGGGCAGGTGCGTAGCGAACGGTCTGCCATCTGAATCCGTCGTTATCAACGCAGCGAAACTGTGCTCGCGCATCAGGGCATGGAGCGCTTCCCGCTCCTCCATTCGAAACGATTGAGGGACGTACATCGGTCGCCTCCTTTCCTGGCAATGTATGATACCGCAATCCCCTCCGATGCCGACATTTTTCCAGGCAGAAGAAGCCTGACGCCCGGTAGACTACGACCTTTCATGTATCTTTCACATCTTTGTCTTACAATTGGATTATATTGCCCGCCCAAGCATCTTTTTGCAAATTACGGGGAATAGCCGTAACGTCTGGCGAGCATTGCCGTCAATCTCATGCGAGCGACGCTCAAGTCGGAAATGTTCCTCAGCTTGAATTCGTTCTCGTTTTGAACTATTGCTATTCGCAAAACGTCTATCACATGACAATTGAGGAGGAAGAAATGGTATACCTGGTCATTATCGCGGTATTGCTTATCACAGTGGCGCCTGCGCATGCTTATATCGATGCGGGCAGCGGCAGTTATGTGCTGCAGATGCTGATGGCAGGACTTCTGGGCGTAGCGTTCACGATCAAGCTTTCCTGGCAGCGGCTCAAGGCGTTTGCATCGAGCAAGTTCGGCGGCAAAACTCCGCCGGCGAAGAGCGGCGACCAATGAGTCTGTCGGTAGACCCGGGCTCTTTCCGGGACCCCAGCGGGTTCATCTATTATCGAGAAGAGACGCTTCTACGGCAGGTGCAGCCTAGCTACCAGGAGGAGTACGATCTTCTGACCGGATCGGGGCTCTATAAGGCTCTAACGGATGCCGGTCTGCTGATCTCTCATGAAGAGGAGAGCGTTGATCGCGGCCTCACCCCGGACGCTTATCGTGTGCTGCGTCCGGAGCGTGTGCCATTTATCTCGTATCCTTACGAATGGTGCTTCAGTCAGCTTCAGGACGCCGCTCTCGCAACCTTGCAGATCCAGAAGGACGCATTGCGCTACGGGTTGACACTGAAAGACGCCAGCGCCTACAACATCCAGTTTTGCGGGGGCAAACCGACGCTGATCGATACGCTCTCGTTCGAGAAGTATACCGAAGGCGCTCCGTGGGTCGCCTACAGACAGTTCTGCCAGCATTTTCTCGCGCCATTGGCGCTCATGAGCCGCACCGATGTACGCCTGCAGCAACTGCTGCGCATTCACATAGATGGCATTCCGCTGGATCTGGCAAGTCGCCTGCTGCCGCGAAGCACCTGGCTGCAGATGGGGATCCTGACGCATATCCATCTGCATGGAGCAGCACAGAAACGGTACGAAGGGGAAGCAGTGCGCCGTTCCGGTGGCCAGGGTCAAGGTCAGGTCAGTCGCACCGGGCTGTTGGGCCTGATCGACAGTCTGGAAGGCACCGTGCGCGGTCAGAAGTGGCAGCCCGCCGGCACCACCTGGGCGGAGTACTATAGCGCGACAAACTACTCGGACGAGGCCATGGGCGGCAAACGCAGACTGGTCGCAGAACTACTGGATACCGTCGTTCCTACGCCTAAAACGGTATGGGATCTCGGGGGCAACACAGGCGTATTCAGTCGCGTCGCGAGCAGCCGAGGCATTCAGACACTCTCGATGGACATCGATCCCGCAGCCGTCGAGAAGAACTATCTCGAGTGCCGCACCCACAACGAGACACATCTGCTGCCGCTTTTGGGCGATCTTACCAATCCGAGCCCTGATCTAGGCTGGGCGCTCCGGGAGCGCCGCTCGCTGACCGAGCGCGGCCCCGCTGACCTCCTGCTGGCGCTGGCGCTGGTCCACCATCTGGCTATCGGCAATAATGTACCGCTTGCGCAGGTGGCGCGGTATTTTCGGAAGCTGGGGGAGTGGCTGATCATCGAGTTCGTTCCCAAGAGCGATTCACAGGTACAGCGCCTGCTCGCCAGCCGGGACGATGTCTTCCCAAACTACACTGTGGAAGGTTTTGAGACGGCCTTCCAACACGATTTCGAGGTCGTTCGCACAGTTCCCGTGCCGGACAGCGAACGTACGCTCTATCTTCTGCGCGGTCATCCTTCGGTACTATTAGAGGGTTAAGTAAGTGATGTCAAAGTTTTACAAGTCGGAAGCGGCTGCGGAGTCTGTTTCGACGGGGCTGCTGCTGCCTGAGAAGAAGCGGGCCGTTCTGCCGGTCCATCCCCTGCTCTTCGCTGCCTTTCCACTACTCGCCTATTTCGCTCACAACATCGGGAAAATTCCGTTCCAGCAGATCTTCTATCCGCTCGGACTCGCACTGCTGGGAACGATCGTGGGCTGGCTCGTCTTTCACCTGATAACACGACAGGTCCGCAAAGCCGCCATGGCTGCTTCCGTCGTCGTGCTCTTCTTTTTTTCGTACGGGCATGTCGAGCATCTGGTACCGAAAGGGACGATGGCGATCGCGATCCCCCTCTATCTGCTAAGTATGTTCGCGCTGCTAGTCGTCCTATGGAGAACACGCCAGCCGCTTTTCGACACGACTGCAGTGCTGAATCTGGTCGCTGTCGTTCTGCTCGCTCCTTCCATTTGGACCATCGTCACGGAACTCGGCACCACCACCGGAGAGAGATTCTATACAGGCTCTCTCCATGGGACAGGGAATTTCACCGCAAACGAGTCGCCCATGACGATCAACCGACATCTCTCGGAGGCTCCGAGAGATGTACCGGACGTCTACTATATTATTCTGGACGCTTATGGCCGGGCGGATCGACTTCAGACCTACTATGGGTATGACAACACGCCCTTTCTCCAAGCGCTTGAGGCACGCGGTTTCTTCATCGCTCGCCATAGCGAAGCCAACTACAATCAGACCCCGCTCTGTCTGGCCAGCGCCCTCACCATGAACTACCTGGACATGCCGCGCGGCCAGAAGCTGACACCGGA
>JAYUMV010000487.1:0-3217 GCA_043762265.1 Chthonomonadaceae bacterium
GCGGGGATCCCCTGTCCAACCGGAATCTTGTAAGCCCTGGAGGTAACTTTCCCAGAGGGCAGCATCCAGGGGTTTCCCCTCCGACGCCGGCACTTCCAACGTCATGAGCGCGGTGAGCAGCAGATTGCCGATCTCCCCGGCGGGTCCCAATCCCATACACTGCCAATCCAGAGCCACTGTGTGATCCTGTCCGTCTGGACCGACACACGCAAGCAAATTCGGTCGCCAGGTATCGAAATGGCAGACCGTCAGCGGCATCCGGTCGAGAATGTCCATCCATTCCCGGCGTTCTGCCCAGAGAGCCAGCAGGCGATCCGTGACAGGAACCGGAAACGCCGCTCGCGCCAGAGGATGTTCCCAGAAGCTGGGATGAAGGAGGTAATCTTTCAAGAACTCGAAATGTGAAACCCACGAGCGCAGCCAACCGGTTCGCAGCCAGGGAGCAACAGACAAGGACCGATCCGCAAGAGCGGCGCCCTGCCACTGTCCGAAGTGGCGGGCTGCCAGACCATAGCGTGATAGAGGCCAGAGTCCCTGCTCACCTTCGGGTATCTCCTCCAGCCAGATCCAAACGCTGCCGTCCGACTGCTCCTCCACCTCAAAACAGCGGGGCGCTCTCAGGCTTGGGCCAAGATCTTCCAGCATTCCAGACTCATAGGCAAGCGCTTCGCGCTTCCAATAACCGAAATGCAGCAGATCGGTCCCCCAACCTTGAGGAGCATCCTCGGCCAAATGCGCGATTTTCAGAATGAGCGACCAGGGGACAGTCTCTGCGTTCTGCCGTCCGCTCCCCGTCACTCGATAGATACCCCCGGTTGCCGGGTTACTGATATGACCCGTAAGAGAGGTACACTGCCAGCTTTCAATGCGGAACGTGGGCAGGCTGAGCGCCTTGCGAACCTTGCCGGTAAGCGTCTCTGCATCGAAAGCGGGACATGAAATTGCGGAGACCATCCTACCTGCCGACCCTTCATGCGCTTTCTATCGAGGCTTTGCCACGCCGGTAGTGCGCCGGTTTCTCCGAGCTTTCCCAAAAAGCAACCCGCGCCTTATGCCGTATGCTATTGGTTTATACGACAAAGAACCGTCACGCATCCGCCCCCTTCGGGCAGATTGGTGTAGCTCACTTTTCCCCGCAAATCTAACCGAACTAAATTTTCCACGAGTTCTAAGCCCGCGCTGGAAAAACTTTTCGCTTCGAAGCCTTCGGCAAAACCCAACCCATCGTCGCGGACCGAAAGGGTGATATTTCCCTCCAGATCCGACAGGGTAACCAGGACATTGTCACTGCCGTGCTTGATGGCATTCGTAACGAGTTCGTTTACGATGAGCGCGATGGAACTGCCCTTATTCGCCGAGACCTGGACATCCGCTAATTTAAACTGGATGCGGCTCTTGCTTGCGATGGACTGGAGCAGCGAAAGAAGTTCCTCCAGCAGAGCAGGCAGGGAAATCATCGTCGCATCGCTGCCGGCTTTTGTATCTGCGGCGAGAATATCATGCAACGCCGCGAGTGCGCGTACCTGCGTGCCGAGATGCTTGTACTCAGCGATGGGAACCGTGTCGCCGTACTCGTGAGACTGCATGTCTATTATAGCGGAAATGAGTTGAAGATTGTTCTTGACCCGGTGATGCGTCTCCGTCATCGCCCATTGCAGCCGGGCGTTCAATGCTTCAATCCGGTCTTCGTACCGCTTACGCGCGGTGAAATCGCGCAGTATTTTGGCATAGCCCCGCAGCCGACCTTGCTCATCGTACAGGGCCGTCAAGATCCCCAGCGCCCAGAATCGGGAGCCGTCCTTGCGCACATGCCAGCGTTCGTCGTCGGAGCGACCGGTATCGCGCGCTGTTTTAAACTCTTTTTGTTCGTCCCCGTTTTGTTGGTCTTCCTGCGTAAAAATGATCGCGACAGGTTGGCCCAGAATCTCAGGCTCCGTATAGCCCAGAATACGTGTGGCGCCCGCGTTCCAACTGGCGACGCGTTCTTCTGTATCGGCCATAAAAATGGCGTAGTCGGTAACATTGGCTTCGAGGAGCTGGACGCGTTCTGCATCGCTCAAAAACGATTGCCGGGGATTGGCCGGGGGACTATTGTCAGACATCGGTACCGCTTTTCTCGGTTCATCGGCGAAACCGGCGCAGGGACTAGACTGGAAGTACAAGCCGTTTGTTCCGTTCATTCGTGCTTGCCCCGGAATAGGAAAGAAAACGAATATCTCAATTGAACTCGGTTATAAACCGCTCAAGGCGCTGCAACTCTTTTTGAGGACGCCGCCTTCGATAATGATTCCAGACATGTCATCGGGCATGAAGATGCCGTAATGGGCGAACCATTTTGCCAGACGCAGCCCTTTCCACAGGCCCCAGTTATTGCGTATCCACATACCCAATCCGAAGTGGTGTTGAACCATGTCCCTTTCGGCTCCTTTACGCATTTCGGTACGCAAAGCAGGCGACAACGTTTTATCGAGTTCGGCAAAGGTATCCGACAGGTCTCTGGGAATGTAGATGCCGGTAGGGGAGGTCCGGAGGACATGGGGGTGAAGACGGTACTGATCCGCAGCAACTGTCGGGGTTTTTCGGGCAGGCGGAGCGCTGCCGTCAGGGCATCGTAGTTGATCAACTGCGCGCTGACTTTGATTTTTCTGCCGTTCTTCCCGACGACTTCGGTGACGCTTTGGATCTGCCCGTTGCTTGTCGGCATCTCCCCCGAGTAGAAGGCGGCGATCTGATGGAACGGCAGGGTCTTCTTCCAAAAACGCGAACTCTCCGTAATCGCCTCCGGAGTGATCCGAACCGCGTAAGAAAAGGAGTAGACCGCCGTCCCCAGCGAGGCCGTAGCCGCGCTCCAGCAGGGTGATGGGAACCTTCAGCCAGGGTGATGGGAACCTTCAGCGTCCGACCGCCGGTAGCCGTCAGCGTCCAGGTCGTACCGGACTGAAGCGACCGTCTGGGCTGGAAATCGACGACATCCCGCCAGAGAAACTGTTTCTGCTGCCGCAAGACGATCCGAGTGATCCCGGAGGGATCGACACGGAAGGTGGCAAGGCTGGAAAGGATAAACGCCCCGAGGGCTTGCCGCTCTGCCTACGAACAGCACCAGAATGGGAACGTAGAGCCAGAGCCGCGTCTGCGTATCCACTTCTGCCTGCATCGAAAGCAGCGCCGTAATGACGAAGGCGCCCAGGCCGAAACTAAGCAGAAACACCACGCTACT
>JAYUMV010000488.1:0-2046 GCA_043762265.1 Chthonomonadaceae bacterium
GGAACGATCAATGTCGTGCCGTGTGATGCGGAAACCCGGCGCACCAACCGGGATGTAAGGGACATCAAGGTCGGCTCGCAGGACACCTCCTCAGCCGCCTCTAACTGACGCCAATCGCGCGAAGTAGGCGATGCTGCGTGCGACCACGTCCCACTCTTCGCGGACGACGACCTCGGAACGCTCACCACGCTCCCATGCGGTGGAGTAGGGAACGTCCTGCGCGGCTCCTCTGGCCCATACGATCCGTAAAGCTGCGATCAGGTGGCGCGCCTGTTCGGGCCGGTGATGCTCCCACCAGGTCGATTCCAATAGGGGGATCGTGCGCGTCGCCTGGGCAGCGACCTCGACGGAGGGCAGGATCGGGTGTCTATTGCCGCGAACGATCTGCAGGATCGCCGGAAAATCGATGACGCCCTCTCCCGCCGCGCACCGTGCCAGGCGATAACCATTGGGCGCAAGGTGCAGCGTATAATCTTTTAAATGAACATGTCTTATCAGAGGGCCGATTCGCGCCGCGAACTCTACCGGATCTTCCCCCACCGCCAGCGGGTTGCCCGTATCCAGGGTCACCCCAAAAGCAGGACTGGACCCGCTTTGGGTGTAGAGATCGATCAGGTCAGCGCTTGTCGCATCCTGATGATTCTCGACGGCCAGCGTCAGGCCAAGTTCTTCCGCCAGTGGCAGAACCTCGCGCAGCCGCTGCACGAGCTTCTCGAAGTAAGCCGGCCATCCGCCGTCGGGAAGCCCGCGCCTGTCTCCGCATAGGATATGGCTCAACGTTGCGCGCACGGTCTTTGCACCAGCGTGCGCTGCCGTCTTAAGATAGGCGGCAAGATGCGCCGCATCCTTATCGACGATCGACCCATAGTCCGCGATCAACGTCAAGCCCTGTGCTCGCACCAACTCCAGCAGTTCCTCATCTGCGCCAGCCGTCGTGACAGACTTCCCGTCGAACGAGGGAACGATGGCAGCGAGCGGAAACTCCACTCCCGACAGATCGTAGTGCAAGGCAGCATCCACAAGCGCCCGTAGGGAACGTGGTTCTGGATTCGGCTCTCCGCTTAGGGAGGGCAGGTAGCCCAATGTGTGCGGTAGGCTGTAGGCGCAGAGCGCATAAGGTAGTGATGTCATGGGTTTAAGAGGGGGAGAGGACCATGCCTCCGCAGATGGGAATGACCTGTCCGGTCACGTAGTCGGAAAGGTCGGTGGCGAGGAATTCGACGACCCGGGCACAGTCTTCGGTGGTGCCCATGCGGCGCAGGGCAATGACCGCCGTGTATTTCGCGACGCTCTCCGGGCTGCTGCGGTCGAACTGTTTGTTGGCCCGTGACGTGAGGATCATTCCGGGGGCGATGGCGTTGACATTGATGTTGAACGGCCCGACTTCGCCAGCCAACAGCCGAGTGTACTCGTTGATACCCGCCTTTGCAACGCAGTAGTGGGCGTTTTCGCCAAGCAGATTGCCGCGTAAACCGGCTTGCGAGGAGACATTGATGATCTTGCCGGAGCGCTGAGTTTTCATAATGGCGACGGCCGCCTGACAGCAGAAAACGGTCGCGGTCAGGTTGACATTCATGATGAAGTGCCAGTCCTCTTCCGTCACCGTCGAGGCGTAGCCGCGTTCGCGGGGGATGAGCACTCCGCCTGCATTGTTGATGAGAATGTCCACGCGCCCGAATTCGCGCAGGACGCCATTGAACAGCCGCTCTACATCGGCGTGCTGCGTCACATCGGCTGCAATGCCGACCGAGCGCACTCCGAAGGCTTCACACTCTGCCATGACCGTCGCTGCGGTCAGCTCCTCCTCGTACTCCTGCGCGGAGTCGAGCTGAATATCGTTGATGACGACATCCGCGCCGAGTGATGCCAGGCGGAGCGCATACGCACGGCCCAATCCGCGCCCTGCGCCGGTAATGACGGCGACCTTGCCCATGAGATTTCGCATACGATCCTCTTCTCAATTTTACTTGGGAGTTCGTTCCGCAAGGAGGGCGCAAACTCCTGCCATCTTGGCAAAATGAGCCGCAATCGCGTGCCGACTCAAAT
>JAYUMV010000489.1:0-6138 GCA_043762265.1 Chthonomonadaceae bacterium
GGAGGGCAGTAAACCGCCCAAAAAGCACGATTCTGAGGGAGACACCCAACGGGAAAAATAATTGTCGTCAGACGGGAAGGATAATTGTCGCTCAACAGAGGAGAGCCTGCCCTCCGAGAAGAACTCTCCACCAAGCGTATTCGATCCAAGGGGGGTGGCACAAATTGTCTATGAAGATAGGTTGGTTCTTAGGGTTGGCAGGCCTGCTTCTGCTAGGCGAACTACGGGCACAGGGGGCGAAACTGAGTTTTCTGGATAACGGGGTGATCAAAGTCGGGGTGGATCTGGAGCAGGGCGGAACGATCACCTGGGTCTCGACCTCTGGGACGGAGCGCAATGTGATCAACGCGCACGACCGGGGACGGCAGATTCAACTCTCGTTCTACGGCGGCCCCCAGCCTTTTGGCAAGGCGCATCCGGACTGGAAAAACTGGCCGTGGAACCCCATCGGCACCGGCGACGCCTACGGCCACGCCAGTGCCGTGCTGACCCATACGAACGACCACAAGACCCTCTATACGAAGAGCATTCCTTTGCAGTGGGCGCTGGACAACGTGCCGGGAGAGTGTACGTTCGAGACCTGGATCACGCTGGACGGAGCGACAGCCCATGTGCGCAACCGCCTGGTCAACCATCGTGCGGATCGTATGCAGTACCGCGCCTTCGGCCAGGAGTTGCCCGCCCTCTACACCATCGGCAAACTCTACCGCCTGGTCTCCTACGACGGCAACGAACCCTATACCAATGCTCCCTTACGCCATCTGGAGAACAACGGTCCGCCCTGGATCGACTGGAAGGCGACGGAGAACTGGGCGGCCCTTCTGGACGACGATGACTGGGGGCTGGGGATCTACCATCCCAACCTGTACCCGTTCATCGGAGGGTTCCACGGCGCGCCGAACACCGGCGGCCCTACCGACGATTCGACCGGCTACATCGCGCCGGTGCGCGAAGAGATCCTGGACCACAACATCGTCTACGACTACGACTATGTGCTCATTCTCGGCAAATTGGATACCATTCGCGCCTACGCCACCACGCACAAGCCCCTGGACACCCGCCCCAACTACGTTTTCCACCACGACCGGCAGCATTGGACTTACGTGAACGCCAGCGACGCAGGCTGGCCCATTCAAGGCGCGTTGCGGGTGAATCTGGAACAGGGCGATCCGCAGATGATCGGCCCCGAACAGTGGTGGGCGGCGGCTTCCGTACCCAAACTGACGCTGCGTGCCGCGTTTCACACGCATCAATCCGTCGCCGAACTGTTCTGGTCCGTCGCGGGCACGAAGGGCTTCTCCGCAGAACGCAAGCTGCATTTCGACATTATCCCGGACGGCAAATACCACACCTACACCCTCGACCTCGCCGCCGTCCCGACATATACCGGCACCATCACCGGCTTCCGCTTCGATCCCATAGATGGCGGCGAGAAAGGCGCCTACGCCGACATCGCCTCCCTCTCCTGGCGTACAGTTCCCAAATGAACTCTTACAGTCGCAGACCAATGAGCACAAGCATCATGATGAAATGGCAGATGCTGCCCCCCATGACGAAGAGGTGCCAGATCTCATGGCCTTCGATTTTGCCGGGCCAGAGGCGGGGCCGCTCCGTGGCGTAGAAGACGACACCGCCGGTGTAGACGAGGCCGCCTGCCACCATCCAGTTGACCACGACGGGGAAGTGGGC
Source organism: Chthonomonadaceae bacterium (assembly GCA_043762265.1). GTDB lineage: Bacteria > Armatimonadota > Chthonomonadetes > Chthonomonadales > Chthonomonadaceae > JANXLO01. Next base: position 1,690 of record JAYUMV010000489.1, read on the forward strand.
GTGCAGGTAGGGCAGGATCAGCACGGCCAGCCAGCCCATGAATGCGTACAGCGCCAGGCGGATCCAGTGCGGCTTTCCCTTCCAGAGCAGGGTAAGGGAGATTCCGAGTACGGCGATACCGTATACGGCGAGCAGCAGATTGCGGCGCATCGGATCGGGCAGACAGAGCAGGCAGACCGGCGTGTAGGTGCCTGCGATCAGCAGATAGATGGCGATATAGTCGCAGCGCTGCCACCATGCCTCCTGCGCCTTATTGATGTGCAGGGAGTGATAGAGCGCGCTGATCGTGTAGAGGATAATCAGGCTGGCCCCATAGATCGAGAAGGCCAGGGTCGGCAGGAGGCGCCCCTGAGCAAGAACGAGCAGAAAGATCAGTCCAGCGACCGAAAGCGCCGCTCCCAGCAGATGCGAGATCCCATTGAAAGGCTCTCGAATCCAGTTACGTTTTGGCTCCATGGGGACTCCCGATACAGATTAAGATGGCGAAGGGGCTTTCCGGCAAACGCCGCGCAAAAAGCGGGGAACATTTCTGGCGTTGGAGTCGTTTACTAACCAGCGCATGTCCTCCTTTTATTGAAAGTCCATCAAATTCAGATGGAGCCTGTATCGCTCCCTTGAGGGAAAGATACAGGTTCTTTTTTGTCTTTTATGCCCGTCAGCTCGCTTCAGAGCGCAGCGATAAAGGCCTCGAACAGTTGGCGGGAAGGCAGATCGTTCGGGGCGGTCTCTTCCGGATGGAACTGGACCGCGACCACATAACGATGACCGGGACTCTCCACCGCTTCGATGATCTCGTCCGGGGCATAGGCGGTCACGACCAGACCGTCGGCGACCTTCTTCAACGCCTGATGGTGGAAGGAGTTCGTCTGTATCGTGTCGAGGCCAACGATACGGTGAAGACGGGAGTCCGGGATAATGCGGATGGAGTGAGAGGTCTGGCTACGCGGAATTTTGAGATCACCCTGCTGATGGTGAATGACGGACGGGGCCTGCGATGGAATGTCCTGGTAGAGAGAGCCGCCCAACGCGACATTGAGAGACTGAATACCCCGACAGATAGCAAACATCGGCATATCCTGCGCCAGCGCCTCCCGAATCAACGGCAGTTCCGTCGTATCACGGTCGTCGTCCACATCGCCAAGTTTCGGGTGCGGCGCTTCGCCGAAACAGGCCGGATCGACGTCCACCCCCCCGGAGAGCAGCAGGCCGTCCACCAGTCCGAGGTAGCGCGCGATCGCTTCCGGCTCCCGAGTGACGGGCAGCATGATCGGAATGCCGCCAGCATTTTCGACGGCCCAGACATAGGCGCGGTTCAGATACTGTTTCGGGCCGGAATCTGCTTTGGCGGCGGAAGTGCTGCCAAGAATACCGACGATTTTACGGGACATAAGCGGATGAGACCTCCTATACGGCGGCAGGCGATGTCGGAGCCGTTGGCAGGGCGGCATCGCGATACGCCGGACCGCGTTTGCGCAAAATGATGATCGCCGTCACTCCAAGCACGATCATCAAGGCGCTGATGATATGCGTGAGCGTCAGCCCCAGTCCGGGAATGAGAATGGCGGTCGCGCCCTCGCGGAACGTCTCGACGATGAAACGGTAGAAGCCGTACATGGCCAGATAGCCGAAAAACAGTTCTCCGTCACGACGCGGGCGCTTCTCCCACCAGAGCAGAATAAAGAAAAACACAAGATTGAAGATCGAAGCGTAGATCTGCGTCGGATGGCTGGGCGGGGTGAGCATGCCCGGATGCGCCTCGTCGGGAAACCGGATGCCCCAGGGCAGATCGCAGACGCCGCCGTAGCAGCAGCCGTTGAACAGGCAGCCGAACCGACCGATGGTATAGGCGATGGCCCAGGCGGGCGCGCACACGTCTCCGATGGCCAGGATATTGAGCTTTTTGCGGCGGCAGTACCCGATCATGTAGAGAATACCGAAGAACATGCCGCCCTGCAGCGTCAGCCCCCCCGACCAGATCTTCAGCGCCTCGACCGGATGTTTTTCGAAGTTGGCCCAATCCAGAACGACGAAGGTCAGGCGCGCTCCCGCCAGCCCCACCAGCAGACCCATGATCCCCACATCGAAGATGTTGTCGGGATGGATGCGGCGGACCGATCCCTCCGGCTCCGTGGCCATACGGACACGGCACAACCGCATCGAGCGCCACAGTCCGACCAGAAACCCGGCGACCAGCAGGGTGCCGTAGGCGCGGACGGGAAGGTTCAGGCCAGGAATGGTAAAGAGAATGGGATGCATATATAGATTACTCCGCTGCCTGCGGGGCGCTTGGGGCCGGTGCACCCGCATCCGCTCGGGCAGAGCGGAAAAAGTGAATCAGCAGCAGGACGATGCTGAGCGAGATCGCGGAATCGGCGACATTGAAAATCGGCCAGTGGATAATGCGCGCGTCGAAAAAATCGACGACATAGCCGTGCCGCAGTCGGTCCAGAAGATTGCCGAACGCGCCGCCGAGCGCCAGGGCGAACGCCCCGGCGATCAGGCTGTCAGGGCGCGCCACACGATGATACGCGAAGAGCAGAGCCGCCGCCGCCACAAAGGCGAAGCCTATAAAGATCGGGTTGCCATGTGGCAGCAGCCCCCAGGCTCCGCCCGTATTATGGGTGAGCGTCAGCAAAAAACTCTGGCCGACGATCTCCCGAGACTGCTCATAGCCAAGAGACTTCTGTATCCAGGCTTTGCTCCACTGATCGGCCGCAAAGACGATCAGGACGATTAGGTAGAAGGTGAAGGGACGCAACCCGGTCTCCACAGGAGGCCGGGGTGCCAAAGATTCGGTAGTGTCAGGTATCTGGGTCATGGGTTCAGGTGTTCAGCTTCTTCGACAGTCATGGTCGCCCAGGGAATAGCGCGCAAACGTGCGATCGGGATCGGTTTGCCCGAAATCTCGCTGATTCCATAGTTTCCCTCTTCTATACGGTCCAGGGCATGGTCGATGTCGCGCAGAATAGCTTCGACATTTTCCTGTTGCAGTTCCGAGCGCTCCTCGTCCTGCAAGATACTGCCGCCATCGGCGTTGTCTCCGGCAGCGAAGGTCGGGGACCGAGACAGTTCGTTGTCACCGGCATCGCGCGCCTCTCCCATCTCCTCCGACTTCTCTTCGTTGAGAACTCCGGTCAGACGCGCGCGTTCCTGCGTCAACAGCGCGTGAAACTCCTTCAAATTCAAATCCGTGCGGGGCGTCGTGGCGCTCATAAATCTCTCCTCCAGGTGATAGTCTTACACCCTCCTTACGAAAAGCAAGCCTCTTCTGTTCGCCCACCAGAATTCCAGATTTTGCACCACCCGCTACGCTAGAGGACACAGAGGGCACAGAGGTCACACAGAGGCAATGCAGAGAAAAGAAGGGAAGAAAGGGGGAGATTTCTAAGCCTTCCCTCCCATAAATCTCTGCTACTTCTTGGGCTCTCGATCTCTAAACCTTGGATTTCCTCTGTGTAACCTCTGTGCCTTCTGTGTCCTCTAGCATAGCGGGTGGTAGAATCTCTCGTTTTTGTCTACGCTCGCTTACGCCAGGGCGTCGGCGCAGCGGGCGCAGAGGTCGGGAGAGGCGGCGTTGGTTCCTATATCTGTCTTGAAGAGCCAGCAGCGCGGGCATTTGGCGCCCTCTGCGGCCGTTACCATGACGACCTGTCCCGACTGCATGTCTCCGTCCTGAAGGTGCGCCTGCGAGACCAGGAACAGAGAAGGCAGTTGGTCGAGGAACGGCAGCAGGGCGGCGTAGGTCGTGGCATTGGCGATCAGCGTGACGGCAGCCTCCAGAGGGTTGCCGATGGTTCCTGCTTGCCGGGCCTCTTCCAGCGCCTTTTTGACCGTCTCTCGGGCGGCCAGAATCGGTTCCCAGCGTGTCAGCAGGGCGGTGTCCGTCGTGTCTGCGGTCGGGAAGTCGGCGAGATGGATGCTGGCTGGTTTGTTCGGCAGTTTCAGGTAGTCCCATACCTCTTCGGTCGTATGCACCAGGATCGGGGCGAGCAGGCGTGCCAGCGTCTCCGCGATGCGGTGCATGGCGGTCTGGGCCGAGCGGCGCTCCACCGAGTTCTTGGCCGAGGCGTAGAGCCGGTCTTTCAGCACGTCCAGGTAGAACGACGACAGTTCCGTCGTGCAGAAGTTGAGCGTCGCCTGATAGACACGATGGTATTCGTATCGCTCGTAGGCCCCGGTTGCGGTCTGCACGACACGATCCACCTGCGCGACGGCCCAGCGGTCCAGTTCGAGCATCAGCACATCGGGCACGGCATCGGTCGCCGGATCGAAGTCGTACAGGTTGTTCAGCAGGAAGCGGAAGGTGTTGCGGATCCGCCGGTACATCTCCCCGACCTGTTTGAGCAGGTTCTCGCCGCAGCGCGTGTCCTCCATGAAGTTCTGCGAGACCACCCAGAGCCGCACGATGTCTGCCCCGGACTGTGCGATCACGGTCAGGGGATTGACGCC
>JAYUMV010000490.1:0-1601 GCA_043762265.1 Chthonomonadaceae bacterium
TGCGGGTGTCACGGCGCCGGGAGCAGGTCCGCCTTGCGGGGCGAAGATGTCGAGCAGGCCGTCCTGATTGTAGTCGAAGAGCGCCACGCCGCCGCCGGACGCCTCCATATAGAGGTGTTTTCCGGTCGCACCCATCACATATTGCCAGTTGATTCCGGATGCCTTGGTGATGTCGGTGAAGTGGACAGGATGGCGTGTGAGGGCGGGGGCATTCCGGGCTTTTGCAGGATCGATAATGCTTAGACGGGGGACAACAGCCAGGGGCGTAGCGGGCGGTCGCGAGCCGGAAGACGTATGGCAGCCCGCCAGCGTCGTGAGCCCACCCGCGCCGAGAGAGAGCAGATCACGGCGGGTCAGCATGGGGCGGCTCATGGCAGCACCCGGACTTTGCCCTGTTTATACAGCTTGACGCGCTCGCGGAAGGCGGCTACCGCCTTCTGAACGCGTTTGTCGTTCGGGGCATCCTTCTCTACCTGATTGAAATACTCCACAGCCATCGCAAAATTTCCGACCTCCGATTCCAGTTGGGCCAGTTGGAAGTCTGACTCCAGGTCTTTTCCATGATGCAGCACGACAACCTCGCGCACGTGATCCAGACGATCCAGTTTCGTGTTGAGGTCTTTCAGGCGGGTAGCGACGAGTTGCAGGTTCGAGGTATCTCCGAGGCGCGCGTAGCAGTTGACCAGGCCCTGAAGCATGGCGACAGAAAAGGGAAAGATATCGATGCCGTCCAGGTAGACCTTTTTGGCCTCGGCCGGGCGGTTGAGGTTAAGGTAGACCTGGCCGAGGACTCTGTGCGCGTCGAGATCGTCCGGCAGCGCCTTGTAGGCCCGCTCCGCCGCCTCCAACGCGATCTTCTGATTGGCAGCCGTGCCGGGTTTCTGCGAGGCGATTTTTGCGCGCCAGAGCAGGCCTTGCGGGTCGGTGGGGGATCTGCTCAGCCACTCCTCATCGGTACGCTCCGCGCCTGCGAGATCGTGCGAAGCGGACTGAGCATCGACCAGGGCATCCGTGATTTCGCTCATTCCGGGGCGAAGCGCCAGGGCTTTCTGCAAGGGCGGGATCGCCGCAGCGTAGTGGCCCTTCTGGTCTTCGAGAACTCCGTAACGCCCCTGTGCATCGGCGTTCTCGGGAAGCATCTCTGCGGCCCGTTTCGAGTGCGGATAGGCCAGATCATCACGGTCCATCGTATGTTCGGCAAGCGCCAGGCGGAGCAGCAGCGTGCCGTCGTTCGGAGTCAATTTTACGGCACGTCCGTAGTATTCGGCGGCCTCCGCACTGCGCCGTTCCTCCGTATACAGGTCGCCCAACTGCTCGCTGTTGGCAGCGAATGTCGGGTCTTCGGCGACGCCCCGAAGCCATTTCTTCTCAGCTTCGGCAGGGTCTTTACGCCCGACAGCGTCCATGCCTTCCTGATAGTAGCGTGCGCCGGGGCGATAGGTCTCTCTCAACGTCGTCATCAGGTAGACGACCGCGACCGCGCCTCCGGACAGACAGCAAAACAGGATCAGTAGGCGCAAGAAGGAGGGCTTTGGGGCAGCAGATGAAGCGTTCAAGGACTGTTTTTGGCTCGACATAGGTTATCCGAAAAAGTGCGAGGG
>JAYUMV010000491.1:0-10785 GCA_043762265.1 Chthonomonadaceae bacterium
ATACTTACCCCTGTGCCAGGGTCGAATGGAGAGGAATTCGCGGCAATCGCTGGTTTTTCTACTCTTCCGACACATCTTCCACCCGTGGATAGAAACGCCAGGAGGCCCCCGCGTGACCGACAAAAAACGCGCCGTTCGCCCCGCCAAAAACGCCCGCCCCACCCTTCCCACGGACGCACTGAGTCAGGTGGTCGCCGAGCCACCTCCCGTAGAGACACTTCCCGATATTCCCGGTCGTATTATAATTAGTGAAGAGATTCCGGACGAAAGGCAGGTCAACGAGATCGTCGACCGGCTGCTGTCCATCCAACCAGAGGAGCAACCACACATGTCCCCCACGGGAGAATTTGACGCCGACGTCGTCGTTATAGGTTCCGGCCCCGGCGGTTACGTCTGCGCCATTCGCGCCGCTCAACTCGGCGCACGCACCGTCTGCATCGAGAAGGAAGCCAGCGAATGGGGTGGTACCTGTTTGAACTGGGGATGTATTCCCACCAAGACCCTTATCGCGAGCACGGAGCGCCTGCACCATGTGCAGACCGCTGGCGTGATGGGCGTGACTATCAGCGGTGAGATCGGTTTCGACTTCGCCAAAATGATGGAGCGCAAGACGAAGGTCGTCACCACCTTGCGCGGCGGCGTCTCCGCCCTGCTGAAAAGCAACCATGTTCGCGCCGTCGTCGGCACGGCTTCGCTGGTCGATGCCAATACGGTCGAAGTGGTGAGCGCGGATGGCAAGACAGAGCGTATCACGAGCAAGAATATCATCCTTGCGACGGGCTCCGTACCGATCCTACCACCTGTGCCCGGACTGGCGAAAGATCCAGCCGATCCGCGCGGCGTCAGCAGCAATGGCATCTGGACCAGCGATGAGGCTGTCTATGCGAAAGAGTGTCCGAAGCGCATGGTCGTCATCGGCGCGGGCGCAGTCGGCCTGGAGTTCGCCTACGTGTTCCGTAGCCTCGGTGCAGAAGTCGATCTGGTGGAGATCGCTCCGGAGATCCTGCCGACAGGCGACAAAGAAGTGGCCGCAGAGTTGCGTAAGAGCCTCAAGAAGCAGGGCATCCGCTTCCACCTGAGTTCAAAAGTGACGGGCGTCGAGCAGAAAGACGGCGTTCGCATCGTCACCATTCAGGGCGAGAACGAGACCAAGACGGTCGAAGTGGATGTCGTTCTCGTAGGAGCGGGGCGTAAGCCGCTGACAGCGGGCCTGAATTTGGAGAAGGTCGGCGTCGAAGTCGTGTCGGAAGGCCCAATGACAAAACGGGGGGTCGTGGTCAACGACTATCTCCAGACAACGGTGCCGAACATCTACGCCATCGGTGACATCACCGGCAAGATGCTGCTGGCCCATCTCGGCTCCCACATGGGGATCGTAGCATCCGAGAACGCCATGGGCCATCAGGTCAAAATGGACTATCGCGCGGTACCCGCTCCCATCTACACCTCTCCAGAACTCGCCTCCGTCGGCCTGACCGAGGACGAAGCCAGAGCACAGGGCTACGATGTGATGACAGGCCGATTCCCCTTCCGCCCGCTCGGTCGCGCCATGGCGTTGAACGAACAGGAAGGCATGGTCAAGATCATTACGGAGCGCAAATATGGGGAGGTTCTGGGGGTGCATATCGTCGGACCCTACGCGACTGAAATGATCCATGAAGCAGTCCTCGCGATCAAACTTGAAGCGACCATCGAAGAGCTAATGACGATGATCCACGCCCATCCTACGCTCTCCGAAGCGATGGGCGAAGCGGCGCTCGATGTCAAAGGCGAAGCGATCCACAAAATGCGATAACCCCACCCCGGCCCTTCCCTTCTAAAGGGGAGGGAGAGAACTGGAAGCCTCCCCTTCATAACGAGGGGAGCAGGCAGTAAAGCCCCCTCCTTAAGAAGGAGGGGGTTGGGGGAGGTCTCGGAGGCGAAGGAGAGGCATGCAAAGGATAACACGCAGAGCGGTCTGTTTAGCGGGTTTGCTGGCAATCTTAGGACTGACGGGCTGTCCCGGCCCCAAAACGGAGACAGGCGCCGGAGATACGTCTTCCAAAACCACGGGGACGGGCAAGCCCTCTGTGGGGTCCGGCAAATCTTTTCGGGCGGCGCTGGTGCTCGATGTCGGCGGAGTGGACGATAAATCGTTCAATGCGGCGGCGTGGGACGGCCTGCAAAAGGCGCAGAAGGATCTGGGTCTCGGGACCGATGATGTCAAGTACGTCGAAACCAAGTCTGCTGCCGACTATACCTCCAACTTGCGCACATTCGCCACGCAAGGCTATGATGTCGTCATTGCGGTCGGGTTTGCCATGGAAGAGGCGCTCAAGACCGTGGCGGCAGAGTTTCCGGAAGTCAAGTTCGCCATCATCGATGGCAATGCGCCAGCTGGCGCTGCGAACTGCGTCTCTTTGAAGTTCAAAGAGGAGCAGGGTTCGTTCCTCGCCGGATATATCGCCGCTGCTGTCAGCAAGACCAAGAAGATCGGTTTCGTCGGCGGGATGCAGATCCCACTGATCGAGAAGTTTGAAGCGGGGTACAAGGCCGGAGCGAAAGCGGCAGGGTTCGATCCTGAAAAGCAGGTAGTGTCCGCCTATACCGGTGACTGGAACGATGTCAGTAAGGGCAAGAACCAGGCGACGCAGATCTTCGGCAATGGTGCGGACGTGATCTTTCAGGCTGCGGGCAAGGCCGGTCTCGGCGTGATCCAGGCGGCGAAGGAGAAGGGCAAGGGCTTCTACGCCATTGGCGTCGATCAGGACCAGGACGAAGTGGCGCAAGGCAGTGTCCTGACAAGCATGGTAAAGCACATCGATACCGCCGTCTACGATACGGTCAAGAAGACAAAAGAGGGCCATTTCACCTCAGGAGAGCAACTTTACGATCTGAAACAGGGTGGAGTCGGGCTTTCTGAGATGAAATATACCAAACAAGACGTCCCGCCCGCAGTACAAGAAAATATTAAAAAGTTGTCTGCAATGATCGCTGACGGCAAGATAAGTCCTCCTACCAAACTCTCCGAACTGCCCGCTTTTACGGTTCCAAAGCTGTAGAGGCAATCCCATCACGGGAAAGATAATGGGTTCCGGAAACTGCTAGTTTCCGGAACTATTTTTTTGTGTTATCTGGGTTTACAGTGCCTCTCAGTTCCGCTTCTGATTACAAATATAAAACAGCGCAATATTTCAGAATTTATATCACCTCGAAGTGATAAATGGGGAACAGATCGCTACGCTTCAGGCGTAGACCATCTATCTATAGTTATATTGCGTGTAATCAAGGAGAACAGACGATGCCCCGCGCCAACGGCTTAACCCGGCAAGAGATCCTGAGTAGTATTAAATTAAATGAAACGATGACTGCGGAAGAACTCGCGCGGGAGCTAGGCATTTCGCAGGTAGCGGTGCGTCAGCACTTGAACTCTTTGGAAGCCGAGAATCTGGTCGAGGTGACCATCGAGCGCCGTGGATTGGGCCGACCGTCTCATCGGTATATACTGACCCCTGCCGGAGACGAAAGCTTTCCGCGTCAATACGACACTGCTCTCAACGAACTCTTAGACGAGTTGAGAGCCTGGCAGGGACAGGGCGCTGTCGATGAACTGCTGCAGCGACGGCGCAAACGCGCGCTCCTTTCGTTGCAGTCCCGAACGCACGACGCCTCTTTCGCAAGCCGCCTGAACGAGTTAGCTCGCCTGGAGACCGCCAACGGTTTTATGACCGAAATCTGCTCCGATGGCCCGGAAGGATATACCCTCATTAAGCGCAACTGTTCCGTCTGTGCTGTCGCCCGCAACCATCCCGGAATCTGCTGCCAGAGCGAGAGCGTACTCTATGCGCAGCTGCTCGGTGATACGGAAGTCACCCGTGTGGCCGCCATTGCAAACGGAGACAATACTTGCACCTTTCATATTCGCCCGATTCCAAATTCCCCTCTGCCGCCTGACGGTTAATCTCGCCGCAGCACCCGACCGGGGAGCGCACCGGTCGCCTGGTCCTCCTCTTTGACAGCGACCCCGTTCACAAACACATTGGGAATGCCGGTAGGGTAGCGGAGCGGGTCGTCAAAGGTGGCTGTATCGCAGATGGTAGCAGGGTCGAAGACCAGAAGATCGGCGGCAAACCCCTTCTGCAGCAACCCGCGTCGCTTCAGCCCCAGGCGGGCGGCGGGCATTCCCGTCATTTTATGGATCGCTTGTTCGAGCGACAGAACCTTCTCCTCGCGCACATACCGGCCCAGCACCCGTGGAAAAGTGCCATAGAGGCGCGGATGCGTTTTCCCTGGCAGATGGAGTCCATCGCTGCCGACCATCTGCCCCGACCAGCGCAGGATCTCCTGTACATTCTCTTCGTGCGCCGCGTGGTGGACAAAGCACGCGCGCAACTGTTCCTCTTCCAGGACCGCGCAGACCAACTCCGCAACTCTCATTCCTCGCGCCACGGCGATCTCCGTGAACTGCCTTCCTTCGAAGGGCTGGTTGGTCGGACTGTTCGCGCCAACGAGATTGTAGCGACTCCAATCTACGCGCAATGCCGACAGATCCGCCACGATTCGCGCGCGAGCGTGCGGTTCGCTGAGGTGCCTCAGAATGGCGTCGGGGCCGCCCTCGATCGCCCAGGCTGGCAGCAGCGATTGGATAAATGTCGATCCGGCGGTGTAGGGATAGGTATCGCAAGTCACATCGATTCCCTGCCTCCGTGCGCGCTCCAGTTTCGCCAGCAGTTCCCCCGCTCGCCCGGCGTTTCCGGGGCCGTTCATCTGAAGATGCGCGATCTGCACCGGCACTCCGGCCTCCTGCGCGATCGCAAGGCTCTCCTCTGTGGCCTCAAAGATCGCCTCCCCGTAGTCGCGCTGATGCGTTGCGAAGAAACCGGCGAGGCCGCATAGTCTTACCAGTTCCTCGCGCGCCGCAGCCCGCATCGGCGCATACCAGATCCCGGTGCTCATCCCCCAGGCGCCCTCCTCCAGGCCCTGTGAGAGCAGTCCACACATCGTTTCCAATTCCGCCCCCGTCGCAGGCCGCTCCTCCATCCCCATCGCCGATACCCGTAAGGAGCCGTGAGGAACAAGATAGACGATATTGGCGCCCGTTCCTTGTATTTCGAAACGGGCGAGAAAATCCGCGACTGTACGCCAGGTCCAATCGACGCGCGGTACGGAGCGCCCTTGAGAATCGAGCGTCTCCCCGCTATCATCGCCGAACAGCCCGGCGATATATTTACGCTGAATACTCAACCCTGCCGCTGTGACAGGCGCAAATCCGAGCCCGCAGTTCGTAAAGACCTCCGTGGTGACGCCCTGCATTACTTTCGGCAGATGCTGGGGACGTGCAAGCAGCGCGATGTCGGCATGGGTATGAATATCGATGAAGCCTGGCGCTACCATTTTGCCGGTAGCATCGATCGATTTTACCGCCTGCGCCTCCGCAGGAATAGGCCCGACCTCGCGCACCACACCTCCGACAACGCCAACATCCGCCAGAAATCCTGGCCGACCGGTCCCGTCCAGAACAGTTCCCCCGCGTATCAACAGGTCAAACATGGCATTTTCCCTTTCTCATGGGGTATTATCAGGTCTAGTTTATAGATTTGTAGAGTGCGGTCCGCGAAGGTATGAAATCGCGCCGGGCATATGAAATAGCAGGACGGAAAACGACGTTGCCTACAGATACAGTCAACTCAGAACCAGAAGAGCCTAATTCGGACCCTATTCTGGAGATTAATCTGCCGGTGGAGGCGGAAGATTCGGAGGACGAAGAACCGGAGCCGCTGCCCAAGCCCTCGCGGTCGAAATCGAAAACGGTTTCTGCACGGTCCCGAGTTCCGACCCGTCCCTCCAAACGAGAGCCTGTCGAACCGAAACCACGCGTACCAACACGGGTCTCTTCGGTCTGGCAGTTCGCCTATCATCGCCTCCTGGTATTGCGGGGCAGCAGTGCAGTGCGCCGCGAGGTGATCCTCACCGCTCTCCTCCTCGGCCTGATCTTCGCCGTTCCTTTTATGTCCTGGCTGCGCCGCTGGCTGCTGTCCGATTCGCTTCAGCTCTATGGCATTGCGGTTTTGCCGCTCACATTCGCCTGGGTCTGGCTCAACCGCTATCGCCTCATGTTGCCGGAGCTCGACACCCTCATGAAACGGTATCAGGCCGGTCGCATGGATCGGGCCTCCTCTGCGGAAAAGTGGGCACGCGAGGAACGCGAATATAACGCGGTCATCTCGCTCTTGAAAGAGAAACCGCTGCCGCCCAAACGTCTCTTCTGGCCGCTCTTACTGGCGAGTGTGTTCACATGCGCGGCAATCTGGATCAGCGATCCGACCGTCACCGCGCTGGCTTTCGTTTTTATGATCATCGGACTGGTCGGGTACCGCCATGGAACGCAGGCGCTGCGTGTTGCGGCGTTTCCCCTGTTGTTTCTGTTTTTCCTGGTTCCGATACCCGGTTCCTGGCTAGAATCCGGACGCGTATGGATCACAGGACGATTGATGAGTCTTTTGCTGCATGTACTGCTTAACTGCGGCATGCAGGCCGAACTCTCTCTCGAATACAACCCGCTCAAGGTGTTGGCGACGCAGCCGTACGACATGTGGGCGTCGCAGGTACACATGGGGTTCGCACCGGCTCTGCTGTTCCTCCTCTGCAACATCTGGTACCTCTCCCTGATTCGCGCGCGATTCCGTTCGAAGTTATTTGCCATTGCCTGTGGAATCGTGTGGATGGGCATGCTGCTCACCATCCGACTGACGGTGTTGGCCTGGGTAGGCATCAGCGACAAAGATCTGGTGACTTACATGGCTCCTGCTACACTCTTTCTTCTGCCCATCCTCGGGGGGATGGGGGAACTGTTCGTACTGCGAGGTATCAAATGTCAAAAATACCAAAAGTGGGTCTCCATATAATTGCCTTGCTGATCCTGACGGGTATCGCCAGTCTGGGAGCGCGCCTCGCGAACCACTGGCGCAGCGGGCGCCAGGAGATGGTCTCTATCCCAGACCATTTCAATGTAGACCATTTTCGCTGGGTAGGAGCCGATAGTCCTCCCCCGGTTGGAGATGCCGAACGAGATCGCCCGCCTGCGGTGAATCGCGTCTACCAACTCGGCACCCAGGCGCCTGTGTTCGTGAGTATCGCGCGCATCAATACGCTCAATGGCCTCCGCTCCCCCGCCAGCTATCTGATGGATACGGATGGCCGCATCTTGCAAGGCGATAAACTGTTGATCCGACCCGCAGGGGAAAACCATGTCCACTACGTGATGGAGATCGCGCAGGGGCATGACAGCACGATTCTGCTGATCCATTGGGTACAGGCTCCCAACCAGTCCGCCTACGCCGACTTTGCCAGCGTTCCTAAGAGCGTCGCGAAAGGGCTCTTACTTCACAGCACCTTCTATAGCTGTGATGTTTGGGTTCCGCTACGATCCGACTCCAATGGAGCCTTCATCCGTACGACTCTGATTCGATTTGCCAACGCGATCGAAGGACAGATCAAGACCGGTCATCTGCCCGCAGAGACTCCCACGACCCTGCCAGCTCCTGGAGATATCAACCGCGATGTGTCCCCGGAGAACGTAACGGTGCCGACGCCTACCATCTCTCCCATACCGACGCCAGGCATTCCCGCCCCGTTGTCGCCCACGCCCCCCGGCTCTTCCCCTGGTGGCCTCGATGGCAATGCTTCTCCGCTCGGCGGCCCCCGCCCCTAGCCCAGTTCCAAAAGGGATGTTCTCCTGACACTGCCGACAGCGTCAAGAGAACATCCCGTCACCAAAACGTCGGGGGGCCGGATCAGCGGTTCCAGCGCTTGCCGAGCGTGATCCCCTGCGTGCGCAACGGGTCTTCGGAACGCCCTACGCGCGCCAACCCGGCTGCGATCCACGCCTCCAGTTCCGCTTCCATTTCCGCTGCCTGAGTGTGCCGCTCGTCCACCAGATTGTGCGTCTCTCCCGGATCGTTCCTCAGGTCGTAGAGCTCGCGAGGCGGCATACCATGCCGGTCTGGCTCACGGGCCAGAATGAATTTCGCGTCGTCGGTTCGGAGCGCCCATTTGGCCTGCCAGGTCGCCTCGCAACTGATCACCTTCTCGTACCCTGAAGGCTCTGCGCGGCCCGTCAGCGCCTTCCAGTGGCTCCTACCCTCCATGGCGGCGGGAATAGCGGCCCCTGCTGCCTCTAGCAGCGTAGGCGCGATATCGAAATGCTGCACCATCGGTTCGATCTCCTGCCCTGCCGCGATCTTGCCGGGCAGGCGGCATATCAGCGGCACGTGGGTGATATCGTCGTACAGACCGTGATGGTCGAAATAGATGTCGTGCTGATACATGCTTTCGCCGTGGTCGCCTGTGAGCACCACCAGCGTCTCTTCGGCCAATCCCGTCTCCTCCAGGGTGGCGAGAATCTCGGCGATGCCATCATCGACATGGCGTATCTCGGCGTCGTAGAGGGACGCTACATATTCGGCATCTGTCACCGGGCCGAGTTTGTTAAACCAGAGGTCGCGAAACATCTCCCAGAACGGCTGACGTTTGATGGGTTCGAAGGAGGTATGCTGCGTGGAAAAAGGGTCACGGTCAGCAGGGTAGAAGGTACGGTAACGTTCCGGCGGCAGGTAAGGCGTGTGAGGCTCCCAGTAGTGCAGGAAGAGGTAAAACTTTTCCGCTGCATGCGCGCGTATCCAGGGAATGGCGCGTGCATTGATCTCCTCACAGGAGACCAGCAGTCGCAGTTTATGCCGGTAAGAGGGATTGATATAGAACTCGTAGCCGCGTGCCAACCAGGGCTTCATGTCGAACAGATTGTCGACGGCCGCCGTGGTATAACCGGAGTTTTGCAGGAGTTCGCCCAGCACGGGGATCTTGCGGTCAAGGTCAACCTGCCCGCCATGACAGACGATGTTGTGCGTCAGGGGATGCATGCCGGTAAACAGGGTGGTGTGCGCAGGCGTGGTCGGAATGCCGGGAGCAAAACAGCGCGCGAATCGTGCGCCTTCCCCCGCCAGCCGATCCAGCGTAGGGCTGGTCGGTTTCGGGTAGCCATAACAGGAGAGCCGACTCGCCCGCAGCGTGTCGATAACGATGAAAACAATATTCATGGTACGCTCATTATAAACCCGTTCCGAAGGGTTGTCAATTCCCCAGCAGGGGTCTTTTCCGGGCGGAATCAGGTCTTTCTAGCGCGGAAATCGGTCTTTCTATCCCCTCATGGGAACTATTCTCCGCATGAGAACGACTTGACATATAGAGAAAGCCGGTGATATAGTATATTTGGTGGTACTCTTTGGCACGGTAGCTCAAGAGATTTTCGGCACGTCGGCATCTGCGGCGCGGCAAGTCATAAGGAGAGAGCGGTGAACGATTCAGAGCAACCGGGCGCGCAGCCTTCCGGCGTAACCGGTTCGGGTGGGAACTCTTCGATTTTGGGTGGTCCAGTCTCGCGACGCAGGCGCGCCCGGTCAAACCCGTTCTGGCGGTTTGTAAAATGGACGTTCGCCGTAGGCGTCTGCCTTGTTTTGGTCGCAGGCGGTGCCGTGATCGGAAAGTATTGGAAGAATCAGGCGGTACGGGACGCCCTCGGTGGTGTGACAGTCAAAGGAGTGCTCAGTGGGGATCCCCTCGCTTCTTATACCCCTGCCAACTATTTTCCCGACCACCCTCATACTCTGAACCTGCTTATCCTCGGCTGTGATAGAGACTATGTCGGCAAGATGGTCAATGGCGTTGCCGTGCCGGTTCCTGTCTTAAACACCAACGGCCGCAGCGATGCGATCATGATCGCCCACTACGATTTCGACAAGCAGACGATCAGCGTGATGACCATCCCACGCGATACCGCCGTACATGTCCCCGGTCACAGCACCCACAAGATCAATGCCGCGCATCAGTTCGGTGGACCGGAACTGACGCAGCAGACGATCAAAGACGCCTTTGGCATCGATACGGACGCCTATGTCTCTCTGCACTTCGAAGCTTTCGAGAAGATCGTGGATACTGTCGGCGGGGTCAATATCAATGTCAAGAAGCAACTGGACTATGACGACAACTGGGCGCTACTCCACATTCATTTGAAGCCCGGATTGCAGCGTCTCTACGGCTATCAGGCGATGGGCTACGTGCGCATTCGGCACTCCGACAGTGATCTGATGCGAGCGGAGAGACAGCACGAGTTCGTGGAGGCGTTCCGCAATCAGATTCGCACACCGGGAATGCTGATGAAGGGCGTGGATGTCCTGAACGCCATCACGGATAATCTGCATATGAGTCCCAATCTGAGTACCCAGAAATTGATCGCGCTGGCGAACTGGTCGAAATCGCTGGATAAAAAGAATATCACTCTGGTGACGATGCCGAGTATCGAAGGGCCGAGCTATGTGACGGTCAACCGCAAGCCGACCCGCAAGATGGTCGCAGATATCTTCTTCGGCGGCAATCTGGATGCAGTCACGATTACAGCTCCAGATAAGGCGACGGTTTATGCGATGAATCACGGGGGATCGCGTCGGAAGAGTCGTCTCCACTCCCATGCCGCCAACGTCGATAACGGCAGCGACAATCCCCTGGACGAGGCGGTTCCTGCTCCGAACCTCACCGATGCAACCTCCAACGACAGTAACGCCGACAAACCCGATAGCCCCGGCACGGTCCCGAAATCTGACGGCGCCACCGCTCCCGACAAGAAGAACACCGATTCCGGGGACAAGAGCAAAGACAATCCTCCCCCGAAAGATCCTGGCTCGACCGTCACCCAACTTGGGTTCCTACAGTTCGCCTGACTTTCCTTAACGAGGCATAGAGAGGGCGCGGTGG
>JAYUMV010000492.1:0-2494 GCA_043762265.1 Chthonomonadaceae bacterium
TTTGCCGCCCTGTCCCTGCTGGATCAGTTGGCGTGCGGCGGTCTGGTGTACCAGAAAGGCGCCGAAAAGGTTGACTCCGATGACCAGGTTCCACTCGTCGTCGGTCACATCGACGAAGGGCTTCTTGATCTCGATGCCCGCGTTGTTGACGGCGATGTCGATGCGTCCGAACTTCGCGATCACTTCCGCCATCATGCGCTCCACATCGGCGCGCTTGCTCACATCGCCTGCGACCGCGATGCCTGTGGTCCCGAATGTGGCGACCTCGGCGGTAGCATCCGCTTCGCGCGTTCCGCCCGGCAGGTAGTTGACGGCGACATGCGCGCCTTCGGCGGCGAACCGCTCGGCGATCGCCTTCCCGATCCCACTGTTGGCACCCGTAATAAACGCGACTTTATCCTGTAATCTCATCATGCGTCTCCTATTAAGTGGTGAAGGGCGATAGCCCGCAAGAATAACTCCCGGCGTCGCGATAAGGTTCCCTGCTATTCCCCGTTTCTCCTGCCCGCTGTCGGTCCGGGTTCGGCGGAAAGAAGGGATACGACGGGGGAATGCCGAATCTGCTGGAGCGTCCGGCGCTCAGAAACGGCTAAAGTGGTATGGACCTGCACGCTTGCCTCTCGAAAAAATTGAACTCCACTATTCATGGCGCCTTTCCGCTTTTGTTCGGGCGTCCGTAGTAGCGAATCGTCACCCTCTCGGTGAGAGGAAGATTTGGAATGCTACGTGACAAATAAGGCGACGCATGGACTTTAACATTCCGGAAAGCGCAACAGAATATGGGTTTCGACTCACACCGGGGGGAGCGCATGGCAGCAAGACCATGATGCTCCGCGAGGCGCGTCTGCTCTTTGCCGCCAGCCTGCCGGAAACCAGTTTCGAGGGGTTGCAGAGGTTGGTTCTGGAAGAAAACGTTTTGCTGAAAGATACCTTTGCAAACCGGGTAGACGTTTTCAAACGCCTGGGCGACCTCTATGGACTGCGCACCAACCTTCCCCTCTACCATGTTCTGCGCGATCTATGGGAAACTTCCGAACAGGAGCAACCGCTGCTGGCATTGCTCTGCGCTCTCGCGCGGGAGCCACTTTTGCGCGCTACTGCCCCCGTTGTTCTCGAACAGCCCGAGGGGGCAGTCGTGACGCCCGCTATGCTCGCAACTGCCCTCGAAACCGCTTTCCCAGAGCGGTACGGCGCAAAGACGCTGCTTTCCATGAGCCAGAATACGACCGCAAGTTGGGCGCAGGCCGGAGCGCTCACCACGACACTGCGCAAGGTGCGCCGTCGGCCCATTGCCGGGCCTGCCTCTGCGGCCTATGCGTTGCTACTCGGATTCCTGTGCGGCGCGCGTGGAACTCTGCTTCTGGAAACGGCCTGGATGCAGGCGCTCGAGGTAGCGCCGGACAGCATCGACAGCCTGGCAGTGGCGGCGTCTCAACGCGGCTGGATCGACTATCGCAGACTTGGCAATGTCGCCGATATCGGGTTCTCGTATCTCTTGCAAAAGCGCAGTGAAGCGTCCGGAGGCGTTCATGGCAGGTATTGAGCGACTGCTCTCTCACTACGAAAAGTATGTCCGACTGCCCTGGGAGCAGGCGCTGGCCGGGCCACAAAAGGTCTGGTTCGCCGTGTACGCCCCGGCTGATGAACGGCGCTTGCGCGCCCACCTGGGAGCGTTCGAGACGGCGACTCGGCAGGCGAATCACGGTTGGCAGCACTTCGATCTCACCGACGCGTTTCCGCAGTGGATGGCGGTTCAAGAGTACCGGGACGCCTATTTCGAGTCGCCGGAAGATATGGAGATGGCGCTCGAAGACTTCGTTCAGGAACTCACCGCATCGATTCGAAAGCGCCTGGAGGCGTCTCCCGCAGAGACAGAAGGAGTTTTCGTTCTCAGCGGGTTGGCGTCTCTCTTCGGCCTGATGCGCGCTTCGCGTCTTATTGAAGCGGTGGCCCCGCATGTGAAAGGCCGGCTTCTGGTGTTCTTTCCTGGCCAACGCGACGGCGCGAACTACCGCCTTTTGGACGCGCGGGACGGCTGGAACTATCTTGCAATTCCGATTACGTCTGAGGAGGGTTGATTTTTGCTGACCAATCGAATGATCTTTACCAAAGATCCGTTGACCGTCTCGATTCCCAACGATGGGGTGACGAAGGTGACAGAGCCGCATTCCGCGCAGGAGTGGGATGTGCTGCGCTACGAGTTGAAGACCTTTGTCTGTGAAGGCGAATATCGCAGCGGGCTGGACCGTATCCTCGCCACCTATCTCGGGCATCTCGGCGAGAACACCCAGCCTGCCGTCTGGGTCTCCGGCTTCTACGGCTCGGGTAAATCGCATCTTGTGCGTACGCTGGAGTATCTCTGGCAGGATGTCGAGTTCCCGGACGGTGCGCGGGCACGTGGTCTGGCCACGCTGCCGAACGAGATTGCAGCGCATTTTCAGGAACTGAGCATTGCGGGGCGGCGCGAAGGCGGCCTCTGGTCGGCGGCAGGCAC
>JAYUMV010000493.1:0-3053 GCA_043762265.1 Chthonomonadaceae bacterium
CCCACTGGCGGACCTCATCCACGAGCGTGCAGCCCAACTCAACCTCGGTGCGTCCTGGGAAGCGGCCTGATCACGTCCCCCGACTTATTGAGGTGATACCTAAGTGCTACAGAAAAATAAAATATATTGAATTTCAAAGGAGGAGATGGCAGACAAGCAGCGAATTATGTTCCTAACAGATCAATGATTTATGGTAGCAGGCCCTCCTCAATAATTGCCTATCAGGAGAGAACGGAGTAAATGTCATGTCTTCACCCCGTCGTCGAGTCAAGCGCGCAATTTCTACAGTGAAACAGCCAGTTGCGATGCAATCTGTGGTTTTACCTCAATCCAATAAGTGGCTGATCAGTTCGGTCACTCTCAGCCTCATTCTCGCCTTGCTCCTCTTCTGGAAGTTCGCTCCTGCCAACTCTGCACCGAAGCCATCGGATACACCAGTGGCTTCAGTCGCCGTGACCTCCTTCACCGGCGAAGTCGCTAATAATTTCCCATTTGCCTCTTCTCCGCGTACGCCTGTCGATACCGCCGATCATGGCACGGTCGGAAACCCTACGATCACTTCACTTCCTGCTCACCAGAACGAAGCAGGAGTCAGATGGCGTAGTGTCGTGAACAAGAAGATTGAGAACGGCACGGTCACACTTACCTTGAAGGATGAGCAGACCGGCGAACTCTCTACGATGACGCAGCCACTGGGTACCAATGTCGATGTTCAGGAGAGAGGTAGCAAAGCGTCAACTCTGGCAAACACAACTGCTTCGGCGAAAGGGGAACTATCAACGCAGGGTATTGAGACCATCAAAGCTGGCATGACGGTTCCAACGCGCGATCCGATCACAGGCAAAACCGAGTTTAAGAAGGTTGTGCGCACATTCAAGCATACCGCCTATGAGATCGTCAAACTCGAACTTGCCGATGGCAAGACGGGCAAGAAAGTGGATACTCTTCAGGGAACGCCGCTGCATCCGTTCTTTACACCCTCCGGTATGGTAGCGATGGGCGATCTCAAACCCGAAATGAAAGTTATCACGCGCCGAGGTCCGCCGTTGGTGGTCAAGTCGGTGACGCGTGAGCCTCATCCCGAAGGCATAGCGGTCTACAATTTCGAGGTCGAAGGTGACCACACCTACTTCGTCGGTAAGGCTGAAGGCGGAATCTGGGTTCATAATGACTGTTTGCCCAAGTGGTTAATTAACGCGGCTGACAAAGATGGTTTTGTAACGATTGGGCGTGGTATGAATCCTGGGGAAACCTTTGGGCCAGGAGGTATCTCAAAGTCCGGGTGGCCAGCGGTGCATGCGACAACCGACCTTAACATGGCCAAAGAAATCGCTACAGGCAGGGGAACATCGGTGGCAACTACCAGAATCCATCTGACGGATCTGGAACGGCTAGTGAATGAAGGGAAAATTCATCTCGGTCACAACATGCGTGAACTGCGTATGCTCAATGACCATCTCGACGAAATTGCTGGTCATCTCCATCAATAGGCCATGAACAATGCAACGACTTATTTGGCGTGACAACTTTCCTGGTTACTTCGACGAAAGCGCAACTTTTATCGCATCTCGTCATGCGGGCTATCACAAAGAGGTGATCCGCATCAAGCATCTGGCTCTCCAGGCACAAGAGCAGGATATACGTGACCTCGCCTGTTATCTTCGCCCCTGGAATCTGGAAACGGAAGGCAACTGGATGGGGCGCGAATGGCTGCGCCTGAAAGCGATGCAGGCTCTCTGTTACCTGGGGGCACAAAGCCGAGCAATTGAGGACTATCTGAAGTGTATTGCGTTGTCCCCCGATCCTCAATGGCACCATTATGACACCGCTTTGCGCGACACTTGGCAACGTTATACCGATTCTTCATGTCTCGTTGATCCATATGCAGACTTCCTTCGGTGCTTGAACGAAGTATTAGAATGCATTACAGCAACGAAAGAATGAGGCAGGTTTTAAGTTCAATCTGAAGGTCCATGATCCTAACTTGGGAAACGAGGAACTGAGCAATCCTGGACGTAGGGTCAATAGTTTATCAACCGGCAACAGGGCCTCAGTATCGAATCCTCTCAATATCTTCCAGCGTGGTCTTCTGTCCTCTTCGATCATATAGCTTCGTGGTCCGGCTGTCGGCATGACCGGCGATGTATTGCGCCTTCTCCAGATCGCCTCCGTTCTCCAGGTAGGAGGTAATGCCGGTCGCTCGGAAAGAGTGGCAGGAGTAATCGCCCTCAATCCCCGCGTCCTGGCACCGGCGCTGCACCATCGCATACGCATCAGTCCGGCTTATCTGCTTCTCGCTTAACTTCTTCGTCCTGCCGACCGCGCTCCGGAAGAGGGGAGTGTCTTTCTCCTGGGCGATCCCTGCGGCCGCTAGGTAGGTGTCCAGGTAGGTTTCAAGTTGGTGGTGGCAAGGTATGTCCTTCTCCTTGCCGCCCTTCTCGTGCAGGCGGATCAGCGCCCGGCGTCCACTCTGCAGATAGTCTTTGACGGAGAGGGTGACTACCGCCTCGATCCGCGCAAAGGTGTAGGCCATCACCCCTATCAGCGCCCGATCGCGCAACCCCACGACGTGCGACACGTCGAAACTCTTGAAAAGCTGCTGCATATCGTCCGGACTGAGCGCAGGCGTCTTGCCGTCGGTGCGGGAGTAGCGTTCGGTCTTCACTTCGCGGGCAGGGTTGTAGGGCAGAACGCCTTTCTCGACCAGCCAGGAGAACATCATCCGGATTGCGGCCATGTGCTGCTTGATCGTCGTCGGCGCGCCGGGATGCTTCTCAATGTAGGCGGCGACGTGGATCGGCTCTATAGTCTCCAGTTTCAAGCCGCGCACGTCGCACCAGGCGAGGAAGGTGCTGGCCGCGTAGAAATACGCCTGGCGGGTGTTGTGGTTGCGGATCGGCACGGTGAAGAACTCGAAGAACCGCTTCGAAGCGTTTGGTCCGGCCTCGGCGACTCTCAATTTCCGCGCCACCGGTAGGTTTGAACTCGTGTAACGATCTGCAAAACCGAAGTTTTCTTCCTTCAAGAAACGGGAGCGTTCTCTTGAAGCGAAG
>JAYUMV010000494.1:0-6930 GCA_043762265.1 Chthonomonadaceae bacterium
GCCGAAGATGACGAAGAGGTTGCCTTTGCCCGTGTTCTTGAGGTCTTCGGACATGTGCAGGTCGGCGTTCATGCGAGCTTTGAGGACAGGAAGGCGACCGAGTTTGCTGAACTCCGTCGTATGGGCCTCATAGTCGTATGGGCCTCATAGTTGAAGGCGCAGGCGATCAGGACATCAAAGGCGGCATCCCCAGCCTCACGGGCGGCAGCGACCAGATCGGCGCGCTGAACGGTCCCGAATTCTGGACCGATGAAGATGGCCGCTCGTTTCTCGGTATCGCCTTCCATATAACAGCCTTCCGCGCAGACCAGATCTCCAGGCCAAGGGGCAAGCGCGGTAAAGGAGAGCCGATCTTCCTTATGCGCCTGTTGCACGCCCGCGATCTTGAGGTTCTCCATGATCATTTGTGGGAAGGACTGTTTGACACCGTATTCGCCGCTGTTCTCCTTTAGATTGTCAATTAACTCGTCATTCTCATCCACGCCTAAAATGCGATGCGGACTGAGGCTCTCGACAGTAAAGGGACCAGCCACGCGGACTTTCTTCTTATCCTCATAGGGCTTGTCGTATAGGTATTCAAACTCGGCCTTAGCAGCAATAGATTTGTCGATTTCTTGTTGCCGAGAGATACGCGCCTTCCACCATTCGGTATGGAGTGTTTGTACCGATTCCGACCATGCTTCGTCCCTCTGACGCGGAATCTCCCACTCCTGCCATTGCATATTGAGAGCAATATTAATTTTCTCTCGCAACGGCTCCAGCGTGGGCTGCCACTCATTCCAGATGACATCAATCTCCGCGTTATTGGCGATGGACTTGAGCGTAATATGTGGGACACGCTCATACACGAAGCCTTGGCGAATGTTATTATGAGTGGGGCGGATTAAGGGCGTAGAATGAGTAATCTCAGCCTCTCTGAATTGTCCCTCGTTAGAGTCTGCGAGCAAATAGCTGGAATATCGAGCGCCCATAATGCGGGCACGAGCCAGTGCCAATGCGACACGCGATGTATCGATTGTTATCCAGCGCCGTCCCCACTGTTCAGCGACATACGCTGAAGTGCCAGATCCACAAGTTGGATCTAATATGAGGTCACCAGGGTCAGTGGCCATGAGGATGCAACGTTCAATTACTCGTTCATTCGTTTGAACAACGTAAACTTTGCCTTGAGCGCCAGCTAAACTTTCAGTCCATATGTTTGAGGAGGCTGTTGATGGGGAGTCGTCGTAACCCTCAATATAAAATGGGCGAGAAATGCTTGGGTTAACGCGGCCTGCTTTTCTAAGGCGTTCACGGCCACTTTCGTGTGTTCTCCAATGTCGTCCCAGCCCTGGAAAGTAATTCTTTCCACAGACTTCCCATGGAACTTGTGAATTGCCAGAATCGCCGTCTTGAGTCAATGTAATATCACTTCTGAAGGGCCGCCAAGTGACATCGAAACGTGATGGATCCTCTTTCCACTCTTTTGGAATCGCTTCAATTCCTATTGGCGTAAATGCCTTGGTGTATTTCGAGAAATCGACTTCGAACAAACTTGCAGGACGAAACGCTTTTCGATGTTTGTTATGCTGGATGTCCTTTGCGTAAAAGACCAAATAGTCCGCGATATTGGAAACGTTATCCGATTCAAGATAGTTCGTTTTCTTGAAGGTGATTATCGAAATGAAGTTGGCCTCACCAAAAACCTCATCCATAACTGCTCGGACGCGATGCAGATTTTCATCTCCTATCTGTAAGAAGATGGAACCTGACTCTGTCAGGAGATCACGGGCGACAGTGAGGCGATCACGCAGGTAAGTGAGATAACTGTGAATGCCGTCGCGCCAGGTGTCGCGGAAAGCTTTGACTTGCTCTGGTTCACGGGTGATATGGTCGGTCTTGCCATCGGTTACGTCGCGGCTAGTGGTGGACCATTGGAAATTACTGTTGAACTTGATGCCGTAGGGTGGGTCGAAGTAGATACACTGAACTTTGCCGCGCAGGCCCTCGCGTTCAGCCAGACTTGCCATGACTTGGAGAGAGTCGCCGAGGATCATGCGGTTGGTCCAGTTCTGGTCGTGCTGGTAGAATTCGGTTTTATCTGCGCCTTCAGGGACGCCGTTGAAGTCGGAGAAGAGGTCGAACGCGCCCTGGTCGTCGGTTTTGTTGGCGGCTTTTGTGGCGCGCAACAGGTCGTCGATCAGCACTTTGGGGTGGACTTTTTCCTGGATGTAGAGCGGCGGCGCATGGACGACAAGGTCGCTCCAATCCTGCTCGTCCTTCCCGCGCCAGACGAGTTGAGGGTCGAGATCGGTATTGCGCGGATAACGAACCTGCTTCGGCGCTTCCTGTTCCTTGTCGAGTACGGACTGAAACTCCGCCGTCGGAATATTCTTCCGCTTGTCCTCATCATGCTTCAGGCTCTCGACAATTTTGGTTGTTTGCTTATTCGCCATAGTGTGTTTTCTTTGGACAGGATTTACAGGAGGAACAGGATTTGATGTCCCGATACGCCTTTGGTAAATGAAGATTTTCGTCTATCGGGACATTTTGTCCCGATAAATGTCCCGATAGGTGTACAGAAATCGCAAGATCGCTCTGTTCGTTGTAATTTATCCGGCCAAAATGGCGGGATAATTGGCGGGAGAGGTCGGGAAGGTAACATTATTCGCATGCGTCCCGCCATTTTGGCGGGATGCATGGCCGGATAGCTCATCAAAGTAACCCCATGTGTTCGTATCCGGACGCGATGTCCGGATTCATGTCTGGATAGCCTTAAACAGTAACATTTTGCGTTTGAATCCGGACATGAAGCCAGAACACTTCAGAGTTAGCGTAGATGCCAGTTTATACGATCTCAGATTCGGTCAGGGAGAGCGTTTTGTGTTTCTCGCTGGTCAATCCTGTAAATTCTGTTAATCCTGTCCAAGAACGCCGATCATCTTGTTGAACTCGGCTTCTACCTTCTGTTCGAAGTCCGCTTCGATCTGATAGATTTCGGTGAATTCGGCGAATGCCCAGCGGCCGTAACTGCAGAGGTGGTTCACACCGGGAACCCAGTAGGTCTCCATCGTGGACTTCTTCTCTTTCGCATCTTCCCGCCGATAGCCTTTGATCTCAACGATAAGATGCAGTGGATCGTCGGGGCCGTGGCCGTCTTCCACCAGCACGATAAAGTCGGGCAGATACTT
Source organism: Chthonomonadaceae bacterium (assembly GCA_043762265.1). Classification (GTDB taxonomy): domain Bacteria; phylum Armatimonadota; class Chthonomonadetes; order Chthonomonadales; family Chthonomonadaceae; genus JANXLO01. The sequence goes on from JAYUMV010000494.1 coordinate 3,171, forward strand.
GCGGTTTTCCGAGCCGTAACGATAGGGCACCTCCAGGCCGAGGTTGTGGTTCTTGACATAGGCGAGCACTTTGGGATGCGCTTCGGCGACACGGCAGAACTCCGCTTCCCAGCCGCTATCCAGGATCACCCAGTTGATATGGCAGGATTGGGAACTCGTCTGCCAGCGGTCGGTCTTCGAGGTGTTGAAGCGCACATGCATCGTCGAGCCGGTAGGGTTGTAGGGATCGAGCAGCGCCTTGATGGGTCGCTCGCCAAGGAACTGTCGGGTGATGGCCGCAGTAATGCGGTTGCAGGCGATGTCGGCCAGTTCCTGATACATGAGCAACGCGGGATAGGTGCCGCCTTTGCAGACCAGACAGGTATCCAGCCACTGTTTTGTGATGCGCTTGAGTTGGCCGAAAAGGTGGAGCTTTGGCTCTTCACCGGGATCGCGGAACTTTGTGTAGAGCAGGCACTGCGTAACCTGGAAGACGAGCGAAGAGGGGCGCATATCTTCCAGATGCTGAAGACTCATGTCCGCTGACTCCCCGATGATACCCGCGTTCTGCGTGAGCGAAGGGCCCACAAGATCCGGCGTCAGGATCAGGATGGAGTCATCGTTGAAATCGGCGCTCAACCGCTCTTCCGGCAACTCTACTCGATAGCCTTCCACACGCGGAAAACGGATTTCGAGGGCGTCGCGCTCGGGGCGCATGGCTTTGACCTGGATCGTCTCGCGCGGCGGCTGCGGCGGAGCGATGACCGGTTTGGCCGTGAAGTCGAAGGGGATGCCGAACACATCGGCATACTCCACATTGAAAAAGCCCTCTTCATTCAGTTCGTACGACTGGCGGCGCAGGGCGCGACCGATCACCTGTTCACACAGAAGCTGGGTGCCGAAGGCTCGAATGCCCAGAACATGGGTGACGGTATTGGCGTCCCAGCCCTCCGTGAGCATGGAGACAGAGACCACACATCGGATTGAGCCGCCAAGCTGGCCATACTTGCCGACCGTGTTCATGACCTCACGAAGCAGTTCCTGGTCGGTGATGCTCTCGGCGTTGCGCTGGTCGCCGGTGCGCTCAGTCATCTCACGACGGAAGCGTTCGATCTCGTCCGACGCCATCCCACGGAAATTATCGTCGAGGGCATCGCCTGCTTCCAACTGCTCGCTGTCGATGAGCAGCGTGTTTGGGCGCGGCAGCGGATTGCCGGTATTGTCGTCAAAATTGCGGAACAGTGCGAGGCGACCATTCTCCAGCGTCGTGGTCCCATCCTCGTTCTTGCGGTGGAAGCCGGAGATATAGTCGTAGACGAGTTTGGAGATCGCCGTGTTCTGGCAGACGATGATGAAGCACGGCGGCACCTTGATACCGTTCGCTTCCCAGAGTTTGAAGGTCTTCTCGTAGTGGCCGTAGAGGGCTTGCAGCGCCGTCTGCAAGCGCGTCGGGAGCTTGAGCGGGTCGAGTTCCTGCCCCTGTCCGCGCCCTTTCTTGGGCATGTCTTTGCGAATGTTCTCCCAGAGATCGCGGAACATCGGCATCTCTTCGCCGGGAATGTTTTCCGCCACGGGAACACGGGGCAGTTTGACGATCCCGCACTCGATGGCATCCATCAACGAGAAGTCGCTCATCGTCCACGGGAACAGCGTCCCTTCCGCATAGCCGGAGCCGCGCAGGAAGAAAGGGGTCGCGGAGAGATCTATCACACGGATCAGGCCGAGTTTGCGGTTGACGGCCTCAATACCGGAGATCCAGAGGCGGGCGGCCTCGTTGTTCTGCTCCGCTTCTTTCTTCTCATCGCCTTTGAGATCCTCGTCGTCCTCGTCTTTCGGTTTCTCCCGATAGCAGTGGTGCGCCTCGTCGTTGATGACCAGGATATTCTTCATGCCCATCAGGTCGGGCATGACGCGCTGGAGCATCTGGCCTTCGGTCTCCAGAGTGTTGAGGGCATCGCCGCCGCGCCCGCGCAGCAGAGCGCGGCCACCGGCGGAGAGTTCGATACGTTCGCGCAGTTTGAAGGCGTGGTAGTTGGTGATGACGATCTTAGCCCGGTTCAGATCATCGAGCATGTCGCCGGGGACAAGCTCGCGACTGGCATAGTAGCTGTCGGGATCGTTGGGCTGAAGAACGCGCAGGCGGTCTTTAATCGTCAGCCCCGGAGCGCAGACCAGAAATCCCCGGGTGAAGTTCTTGCTCCCCGGTCGCCGGACGGCATTGATCGTCTGCCATGCGATCAGCATGGCCATTACCGTCGTCTTACCGGCCCCGGTGGCGAGTTTCAGCGCCAGTCGCATCAACTCCGGGTTGGCATCTCTATTCGCAGCAGCAAGATGGGCGAGCAGACGTCTCCCTGCCACCGATTGAGGCGCGACTTCTGTAAGCCAGATAGCGGTTTCGACCGCTTCCACCTGACAGAAGAAGGGGCGAACACCGCTGAATTTATGGTCGCGCCAGTGCTGTAGCAGTCGGGCGGTTTCCGGTGTGACTTGCCACTGGTTGGGCATCGGCAAAGTGCGCCAGACGTCCACATGCCCCCGCACTTCGTTAATGATAGATGTCGGGTCGTACTGCTGCTCTTTTGTAGAGAGGCCCTGACCTTCATTGAATACAAAGGCTTCTTGCGCGGCAACACGCTTGCGTTTCTTCGGTTTTGGGATCGGCGTGATGAACTCTGCCCGCCGACGCGTCTCAATGACTTTTTGCGTGGGCTGCCCTTGCTCATCCAGTTCCCAGTGTTGGGCGGGAGGCGCATACGGAGAGTTGAGGATCGGGTGGTCGAAAAATGGGTTGGACATGAATATTGCGTTTACTTACGCAGCCTCTTCATCAGCGATAGGCTTGTCCTGTCGGAGAATAAAACAAGACATACCTGATAATTCGTGGAGCGGGCACCGAATTCCTCTTACATAATGGCAGGAAAATAGGCAAGTGAGCCACGCCGGATTTTCAGCGACCATCTTTGAAGATGAGGAGGGCGGTGGGGACGGTGACGAAGCCGGGGCGGGCGTCGATGTAGGCGTTCTGGGCGGCGGGCTTCTGGGCATCGCGGTAGATGAGTTGGGAAGAGGAGCCGCCGTCCAGGCAGAGGGCGTCGGCGCATTCGGTGTGGTGAACGGCGCGGAAGTAACGCTGCATGCAGGCGGCGACATCGGCGAAGGTCATCTCCATCGCCACGCCCAGCACCAGATGACGGGGATGCGCAAGGCGACCGACGCCCTCGACATCGTAGGCGACGAAGGTGCGCGGCAGGGAGCGGGGACTGACCAGGCGCTCCTGGCGGTCGGTGAGGACGACGGCGCCATCGGCGATCAGGCGCGGCCCGCAGGCGAGCGCAGATCGGAGGTTCCAGACCTGGTTGGCGGTGGGATTGAGGGGCTGATTGACGGCATGCACGCCGTTGTCGCGGTCGGAAGTCAGCCAGCCGATGCGCGGAGTCCCGGCGGCGGTAAAGCCCAGCGCCGCCCGCACGAACTGGTTGGCGGGGTTGGAGGGCGACCGCACCTTGCGACCGGCGTTGCGTACCTGGCCGTCGGTCATGAGCAGGCCCATGATCTCTTTGCTGTCGCCATCGGTTTTGCCGAAGAAGCCGCCGTTGATACCGCCCAGCGCATGCCGCTGAACGCACCAATCTCGGACGGTATGCGCCACTCCTGCGACCGCGCCGCCCGGCTGTTTTGCCACGTTCTCCGCCGCCACATCGATATGAATGCCGGGAGTGCGGAGATCGACATCGAGCAGAAGCGCATCGGACTGCGTACCCTGGACCAGCGGGCTGCC
>JAYUMV010000495.1:0-1794 GCA_043762265.1 Chthonomonadaceae bacterium
AAACTCTCCATCAGAAAACTGATGTGAACCCATCTCCCGAAAGAGATAGGAATATCAAACATTTTGAACCCCTGGCACAAGGTTACTTTTGGTTCGTAATAGACACTTTCCCTTGCGGGTCAGAGCCTGTTGGAACGCAGGCACAAACAAATCCATATTCACATGACTCTCAAGGATCAACGGCTGCGAACGTTCTCATTTGAGAGCGTTCCCGTCTCGCACTCGATCCGATTTTTCGCCTTTCAGCGTTTCCTCTTCTCGAAGCCTCCGTATTGTACTCTAACTTTTCTTTCCTGTCAAGAGCGATTTTAAAACTTGTTTAAGACCGTGTTTTCAGTTCAGGAAGTTCGTCATATCAATCAGAAGCCTACGTATTATACGGCACGTTCGCCCGCCTGTCAAGGGCAGATTGAAAATAGATCTCGAGCCGCAAGAAGCGCCGAGCCGAGCCTCCATTCTCTTCTTCTTATACATGCGCATCATCTTATACATGTACACGCGCATCATCCATGTTATACATGCGTATCATGCATGGTTTTCCTGGCGCTTTGTGGATGGTTTGGTGCTGCGTGGTATAATAACGGTGGTCGAGGCGAGAGAAGCGAGACAATGAACTGCCATGAAGCAAGCAATGATCGTCGTGGTCGGAATGCGGGTGCGCCTGCGGAAGAAGCATCCCTGCGGCAGCGACGAGTGGACGGTAACACGCACCGGGGCCGACATCGGCATGGTGTGCGAAGGTTGTGGGCGTCGGGTGATGCTGGAACGCGAGGATTTTGAACGTCGTGTCCGACTGGTCGTTCCCCTGCCGCCGACTACTGAGACCTCCACCGGAGAACAATAGTAGATGAATAGAATTTTTCCGCACCTTCCCGCAGGACGCGGGTGGGCGCTGGCCTGGGGCGGAGCGGCGACCATGGGGGTCGTGGGCCTGTGCCTCCTGCACACACCGATACAGACACGGAGTCGGCCCCGAACCGGGTCCGGCCCTCATGAGGGTTTTGCGATGATCGCGGCGAAATACCAGGCGCCGCCCGCAGAACCGCTTCCTCTTTTAATTGAAGCCGATGCCACCCAGCGCGGCCCGGACGATCCAACCGCGCTTCAAGCCGTACAGGAGACCGTCCTCCGCACTCTGCTCCCGATGAATCCGATGCCGCCTGCTCCCGCCGAAGCCGCCGCATCGGATCCGGAATGGATGCTCTGGGGGAGACTGCGCACTACCCCTTCACCCGTCTCCGTGCCGCCAGATGCTCTGGTCACAGCCTATGCCGTGCATTCGGCTCAGGGGATGACCCTCTGCCTGATCAATCGCTCGACAGAAAAAAAATTACTGCAACTGCAGATTCGGCTCCCTCGGGGCGTCTATAAAGGTGAACGGCTGCTTTTCTCGCCGCCGAACCCGGTGGCGCAAGCGAAATCCGCCCCGCGTCCACTCCAGACCGAGAACCAATTGCGGACTATTGCGGACAATGCGCAAGCCGCAGAAGCCGCGCAGAACACTCCCCTGACGCAGTTGGAGCGCCTCCAGGGCCGGACGCTAAAGGCGACTACAGTCGTGCGCAAACCCTGTCTGCTGCTGCCCGGCCAGGTCTGTTTCTACCGCTACACCGATGTGGCACAGGCCGCCCGCGCCGCGCTGAACGAAACCTATGAAAGCCTGCATCGCATGGCGCTCAAATCGCCCAACCCCGCGCGCAGACTGCGTCACATCTTAGAAGAGGGCGACCGCGAGCGCAGCAGCCTTTCCCCCGGTAACGGTAAGGATAGCAGCGCGCGCCTCTCCGGTATTCA
>JAYUMV010000496.1:0-20739 GCA_043762265.1 Chthonomonadaceae bacterium
CCCCTCTTCTTGTGCGAGTTCTGCGATAAGTTCCTGTACCAGAGTAAACTTATCCTTGCGAGGCAATGCATGGATGGTAGGCAGTAATTCAGCCAGAGACATGGAAAACACCTCCAAAGGTGCGTACCGCTCCCATTTGGCAAAAGTTCCTGACGTCATCCACGGGTTATAAAGATCAGTTCATATATGCAGGGAGCGGTCGATGGCGAGCATCAGGAAGAGCAGAGCAAGGTAGATCATGGAGAAGTGGAAGGCGGCCATGGCTTGCGGGCGTTCGGGCTTGAGATAGAGTTTGATGTTGTAGAAGAGGAAGGCGGCGTTCAGGATACTAGCGCCGATCAGGTAGATGGCGCCTGTGGGTACAGGGTGGAGGGCGAGGGGCAGGAGGGTGGTGGCGATGGTCAGGAGGGTATAGCCGATGATCTGCGTTACGGTGACCTGCGCGCCTCTGACGACGGGGAGCATGGGAATGCCGACTTCGGCATAGTCGTCTTTGATGAGCAGGGCCAGCGCCCAGAAGTGCGCGGGAGTCCAGACGAAGACGATGGCGAAGAGCAGCCAGGCCATCGGGCTGAGGTGGCCCACCACGGCGGCCCACCCGACGAGCGGCGGAAACGCGCCCGCTGCGCCGCCGATCACGATATTGTGCCGGGTACGACGTTTGAGCCACATGGTGTAGACCACCACATAGAAAGCCAGGCCCGCCATCGAGAGCAGGGCGGTCAGGAGATTGGCGAAGCCCCAGAGGAGGGACCACGAGCCGATCATGAGCAGGATGGCGAATGCCAGGGCGTGTCGCACAGGGATCGTCTGCGTGACGGTCGGGCGGTTGGCGGTGCGCTTCATCCGCTCGTCGATGTCCCGGTCGTAGATCATGTTCAGCGTATTCGCCGCGCCCGCCGCCATATAGCCGCCCAGAGCCACTGCTAGAAACAGCATCGGAGTGACGTGATGCTGCGCATCGGCAGCGACGAACATCGCCGTGAGTGTCGTGAAGAGCAGCAGGCTGATAATACGCGGTTTAGTCAGCGCGAGGTAGTCGCGCCAGGTTGCGGTTGCAGGCAGGGCCTTTGTGGCCAGCGGAACATTCATGGTACGAATACCTCATTGCGAAGAGGCGCAACGGACGAAGCGGAAACGGTCTGACCCAGAGCCGCTGCCGACAACAGAACCAGGTTGATCCAGAGCAGATCGGCGAGAAACAGATGGACAATCTGCATCCAGATAGGGGCATTGAGAAACAGATTCAGGAAGCCCGCCGCGATCTGGATCACAAACAGCCACACACAGAAGCGCGCAAAGCGCGGCGACTGAAGGTCCGGGCGCTGTCGGGCGATCGTCCGACTGAGCAGGATCGCGTAGATACCGAGCCCCACTGAAAGAAACGGATGGTAAGGCCTCAAATGCTGCAAAAAACTGCCCGTGGGCGAAAAGTCGGCGCGAATTCCCTCTATCACCGTGCTGCTGGGAAAGAGCATATCGCCGAGCGCCGCGATATGGCCACTGATCCCGACAAAGAGCGAAGCGATCATCAGCGTCGCCAGCGCAGGAACAACCGCGCCCTGACCGCGCAGCCTCAGCGACGGCTTGCCTTCGCTCCACCAGGCTGTCAGTGTCAACGCGGCGATCAGCAAAAAAGTGTTGACCAGATGCATCGAGTCGGCGAGCGCGCGGTAGGCGGAGGGGTTGTGCGCAACTAGTTTGTAAAGCACCAGCACCGCACCGATGAGGGCCTCCGAAAAGGTGAAGACAAAGCAGGCCACCGATCCGGCCCGCGCCTGATGTCCTTTCGGAAAGAGTCGAAACGCAAAGAACAGTTGCGCAATGATCAGCGGAATGACTACGCCGGTAGAGAGGCGATGCAGACCTTCGATCTTCGGAGCGTTGGTCATTGCAGAGGCAAAAGCGTTGCCACACGTCGGCCAGTGTGCACCGCAGCCATCCCCCGAAAAAGAGACCCGCACATAAGCACCCCAAAGAATGACCACCAGATTGTAGATCAGGACTCCCCAGACATATCGGGCGAACTTTGCCCGTTTCTGTCCCCACGATCCTGACGTGATCTGGCGGAAGTTTAGAACTCCCTGGACATTCTGTGAGATTTGTTGGTCGCTCATCGAGATGCGCTTCCTTCCCCCGTAACTTACCCTAATTGTACCTCAGATTCGGACATTGTGCGTTTTTTCTCAATCTAAATTCCCTGCCGGAGGATCGACCTTTCTGCCGCACACCACTCCCCGATTTGTGGAGAGCCGTCGGTAACATAGAGTATACTGAAAAGCATCTTTGCGCTGTGGGAGAGAGCTTTGGAACAAACGATCTATCAGGTGGATGCCTTTACCGACCGTCCGTTCGCAGGAAACCCTGCTGCTGTCTGCCCGATCGATGCGCCGCGCTCCGATGCCTGGATGCAGAACGTGGCGGCGGAGATGAACCTGGCCGAGACCGCCTTTCTTTTGCCGCAGGACGACGGCTGGAACCTGCGCTGGCTGACGCCGGTGCTGGAAGTCGATCTGTGCGGACACGCCACGCTGGCTGCCGCCCACATTCTCTGGGAGACCGGTCGACTCGCGCCCGACGCGCAGGCCCGCTTCCATACCCGGAGCGGTCTGCTTACGGCAGCCCGCAGGGGCGACTGGATCGAACTCGACTTTCCCGCCGAACGCGAGACCGCGACCGAAGCCTCCCTGACGCTCTTTGCGGCGCTGGGCGCACGGCCCCTCTACGTCGGCAAGAACCGGTTCGATCTGATCGCGGAGTTGGAAGACGAGCAAGCCGTTCGTGCGCTCAAACCGGATTTCGCGCAGATCGCGCTGCTGCCGGTGCGCGGCGTCATCGTCACCGCACGGGCGGACAGTCCCGATTACGATTTCGTCTCTCGCTTCTTCGCTCCCCAGTGCGGCATCCCGGAAGACCCCGTCACCGGCTCCGCCCACTGCTGCCTCGGCCCCTTCTGGAGCTCCCGACTGAACAAGACAGAACTGTCCGCGTTCCAGGCCTCTCCACGCGGGGGCCATGTCCGGGTCAGTGTGCAGAACGAGCGCGTCCTGCTCGGCGGTCAAGCTGTGACCACGCTACGGGGGGCGCTCTCTGCCTGCGCTTCATGAAGCGGCGGCATTCATCACGCCAGGTGAAGCGGCTTACCTCGGGGTAGTGCGCGAAGCGTGAGAGACCTCCCCCAACCCCCTCCTTCTTAAGGAGGGGGCTTTTCAGCGCCCCATCTTTCCATTCGCGAGGGGGCGCTGATAAGCCCGAAGTGTTCCTTCACGGGGCTTGGGTAAGCACAACACCGAACGATTTACTACTGGGTCGGGAGTTCGTTAAAAGCCCGGTAAGCCCCCTCCTTACGAAGAAGGGGGTTGGGGGAGGTTAACCCCAAGGCAGCCTCTCCTTACAATTTGCCAGCGGATTTATCGTCGAAGCAAACTACGAACCGGCAGCGATCTGCTCCAGCAGGGTTTCGGCATCGATGATCTCGTAGCGGTAGCCCTGTTCTGTCAGGAAGAGCTGTCGGTGCGTGGCGAACTCCTGATCGCGGGTCTCTTTGGTCACCAGAGCGTAGAAGTGGGCGATACTGCCATCGGATTTCGGGCGTAGAATGCGCCCCAGGCGTTGTGCCTCTTCCTGCCGCGAGCCGAACGTTCCGGAGACCTGGATGGCGACATTCGCGTCCGGAAGGTCGATGGAGAAGTTGGCGACTTTCGAGACGATCAGACGCTTGATTTTGCCTGTACGGAACGCCTCGTAGATCAACTCCCGCTCCCGCTGCGGTGTCTTACCTGTGATGACCGGAGCGGCGAAGCGTTGCGTGATGCTCTCCAACTGATCCAGATACTGCCCAATGACCAGCACATTGTCTTCGCTATGTTTCTCGAAGAGCGCCGCGATGACATCCTCTTTGCGCGGATTGCAGGAGGAGAGGCGGAACTTCTCGCGTGGGTCCGCGATGGCATATTCTAGGCGACCGTCGTCAGCCATCGGAATACGGACCTCCGTGCAGATCGCCGTAGCGATCCAACCCTGTTTCTCCAGTACCTTCCAGGGCACATCGGCCTTTTTCGGCCCGATCAGCGAGAAGACGTCGTCTTCGCGGCCATCTTCGCGCACCAGGGTCGCGGTCAGGCCCAGACGGCGACGTGCCTGGATCTCGGCGGTGATACGGAAGACCGGCGCGGGCAGAAGGTGAACCTCGTCATAGACGATGAGTCCCCAGTTCTGCCGGTTGAACAGGTCGAGGTTCAGGTAGCCGTCCGCCTGCTGCTTCGAGTCCTTGCCCAGCACGGCGGCCTCTTCCCAGGGCGTCGCCTCCTCCTCGTCCTCGGCAAACTCCCCGATGGAATCGATTGTGTCGATAATCGCCATCGCGCTCTTCTTGCCTTTGCGGGGCTTATTGGGATCGCGTCGGACCGTCAGCACCTGATAGGTGGCGATGGTGATGGGCTTGATCTCTTTGCGCTCGCCGCTGTATTCGCCGATCATATCGGGGGTGATGTTGGTCTTGTCCAGAATCTCGTCGCGCCACTGGTGCGCCGCCGTGATGCCGGTGACGATGATGAGCGTCATCATCTGCGCCTTGACCATGCTCTGAATGCCGATGATCGTCTTGCCCGCGCCGCAGGGCAGCACCAGCACGCCGCTGCCTCCGGTCGCCGCGCCGTTCTGCCAGAACGCGCCTGCGGCATCCTCCTGGTAGGGGCGCGGCAGAAACGGCTTGCCGTGGATCGTCACTTCGCGCAGGCGGATGTCCAGCGCATCGCCCTGCGTATAGCCCGCGAGATCTTCCACCGGAAAATTGAGTTTGAGCAATGCCTGCTTCACCCGACCGCGTTCCAGCAGAGGAATTTCCACGGTGCGGGCATCGATCGAACCTAAAAGGTACTTTTGCACGGTTTTGTTGTGCTTGATCTCCGTCATCAGCAGGTTATCGTCGGCCTGAAGGTAAAGGCTGCCGTCCCGCATGAAGAGTTTTAGGCGTCCGTAGCGGCCGACATAGTCGCGAATGTCGTGCAGAATGTTGCCCGGCACATCGTACTTGGCGAACTCTTCCAGCACCCCGACCATATCCTCGGCCGACATGCCCGCCGCCCGCGCATTCCACAAAGAGAGCGGGGTGAGACGGTAGGTATGAATATGCTCCGGGCTTTTGATGAGTTCGCAGAAACCGGCCAACTGGTCGCGGCACTCTTCATAACGCGCGTTGTCCACTTCGAGCATCACGGTTCGATCGGACTGAACGATCAGCGGGTTTTCGGGGTTGTATGCCATACGGGGAAAAGTCTCCTTCTCTCGATTGCGGAAAGAACATTTCAGTGTACCCGAAATCTTGACAGGAAAGGGAATGCCCGAGGAGGGCCAGATCTGGTGCATTTAATTTTGCGCATCTCGTGAGATCAAAGCCGTGCTCCGATTCATGATTTCGCGCGGAACTCAGCGAACTGTTTAATTCGACCTTTTGAAATTAACAGGGCAGGTATAGCAACCAATGTTACTTGTTGACACTCGCTGAATCGAATTTAGATGCGCCAGTATTGGGGGCTGCGATTAGTCGCTTGACAATATAACCAACTTAGATATATAATGATGTGAAGCCCATGTGCGATCCTTCGCTTTCAGCCTACCCGCTCGTCGATTCTGCATCATCCCTCTCCAAGACATAGCACCGCTTACTTTCCTTTCCCGTGCGAGGCTTAAATACGTTGACAGATATCGAATGGTATATTTTGTGGGCCTAGGCGGAAACGTTATGTGAAATAAAAGCGTAAAACCTATGTACTGACATGAAGGATTTGGCACGCTTTGTGCAGAATAGATGCTTACAGTAAAACATTGGCACTCCCTGCGGATTTAGGTAGTTCTAATTTATTCAACAACACCTGTTTCTGCTCTGCCCTTAACGCTTAGGATCGGCCAGAGTAGGCATCCATGAGAGGTATTGGTGAGGTACGATGAGTAGCAACTTTATTCCAGATATATCTGGATTTCTGGACATCATCCTAAACATGTCCGGCGGAGAATACACGGAGGAGGCTGCTGCACTTACTAAGGATGGTTCTAAGCAGACAATGGCAATTCATGCCTCGCAACTGGAAAGAAACAACGATACTGTAGACAGAGATGAGGGTTCTTCTTCTGTGAGATAAAATTCTCTAGCTATCCAAAGAGATAACGCGGACACCTACTCAGGTATACGCGTTATCTCTTTGGATAAACCATTACTTCTTCGGCTGCCCGCAGCGTTAAGATTGCCCACGGCAACAAGCGTACAGAATTTGCTGCGGTAGGTGAAATACTCGTTGAGTGACGTTTTTCCCTCGCGTGCGCAATATGGTTTCGCAATGACTCGAGTCTAGGACCAAACATATCATGCCAATTTGAACTGAATGTCTCACGAGTAGCCTTATCTGTAATAAGTGCTTCCAGTATAAAACCGCCATCGAAATTTATAGGATTGATAAACATGTCGCGGTTTTCGGCGACAACGTCCCATAAGGTACTTGGATCAATGCATTCTCGGAGTACTGCTCTGAGTTTATGCACATCTTCCATGTTGTTCTTGCTCATCTCGTTAATTACTTGTAGAGTTACTTCATCGATCCGGGATATCGCATCTGGTTTAAGTAGTATCCTTCGTACTCCCTCGGTCACATCGTTCTTTATGAAGTAGAAACCGTAGTATTCAAGGATTTGGTAGCTGTGTAAAAACTTTCGAAAAGGGTCGTTCGTCTTCAAAGCAGTGAACCACAAGTCCAATACATAGGGATCGATTTTAAACCCCGTTAGGCTAGTGGGAAAGACACCACGCAAGTATCTCGCTGGTGTCGTTGACTGCTGTTTTACAGATTCTTCCAAGATGTTGATGAACGGGGTCTTCGTGTCATAGAAGCGCATATAGAAGTTGATGTGTTGACACAATCGAACGGAATCTTCTAAGCTGCCAGCAACATTCCGAAGCCAGAACGATAATGGACGCCCGACCGTCTCAATTTCTGGATGTTCATTTTGAAGGTCAATGCCATTTGCTATATCACCAATATTGCGATAGTTTGATTCAGTCTTTACAGCTTTGACGGGCTGGATAGCATGAGAAATGATGTCTAATCGCCCGCTAGGAAGTCCCCATTCGCATGTGACTATTTGACCGTCATAGCGAATATCGAATTTCCGATTTATTAAATCTTGATCAGTGATAAACCCTGCGATAAATTCTATATCATTGGTATCTCGATGCCAGAGAGCACAAAAGGGAGGGGGCAAAAATACGGCATTAAGGGCGTCGATAAGGTCGTTATCGCTAGAAATTACTTTGATGATCAAAGACGGATCGTTCCATGGTAATTTGATCTGGAGTGTATCATCTTGCAGATGAGGTTCTGCGAGCGAATTGGCGACAAAAAACGAGTCGAGTTGTGTTTGCAACGAGACAGGTGTTTCTGGCGGTATGTCATCTGATGAACTCATAGTAAGAGCCTCCTAATAAGTATTTGGTTCAGATTACTAATTGGTCAAAGTTGTGCCTGATTCCTCCAAAACTCTTGTGTCTCTTGTGTCTGATCAATAAACGGAGTTGGGAGCGTTTCCCCAACTCTTCCCATAACCCATCACAATCGAGTCCCTAATCACCGCGTAGGATAGGCTCCCACGCGGCCCGTTTTAGGAGCTAATCGGTGATCTCGAACCGGAGGATGACCCCGGAAACATTACACGTCATTTCCTTTTTCCGCTTTTCCCGCGAGGAGGAGGTTGCTCGTTCTCTCTCGAACCAGATCGCATAGGATACGGAGCACCTTATCGAAGAGTGCGTTTTGTTCAGCCTTGTTGGACAACCGGATGTGGAAGCCTCCGTCTTTGTTAACCCCGTGTGACCCTCCTTGAGGACAATCGTAACCATGCAACTGCCAGACCCTGATCCGAACCGGTCACCTGACACTCCGCTTTCTTCTACGGAAGTGCTTCGGCATATCGTGGGTCTCAAGAGTAGAAACTCAGGGGTTCGTTCTTGGGCCGCTATTGTCCTTGGCCAGATAGGAGATGCGACGGCTGTCGAACCGCTCTGTGCCGCTTTAGAGGATAAGGAAGTTCGCCCTTGGGCAGTCAAGGCGCTACTGCATATAGGAGAAGCTTCCGTTTTGCCTCTGTGTGCGATGCTCACGTCAGCAAGAAGCGATACTCGCATTATTGCAGCTTTTGTTCTGGGGAAGATTGGAGATACAAAGGCTGTCGAACCGCTCTGTGCCACTCTCGAGGACGAGGAGGACAGGGTTCGCTCTGCTTCTGCTGAGGCTTTAGGGCAGATAGGAGATTTGCGAGCGGTCAAACCGCTGTGCGCGGCGCTCAAGGATGAAGAAGGAGAGGTTCGTCTTTACGCGGGCAACGCATTGGTAAAGATAGGAGAACCTTCTGTCCTAGCGTTGTGCGTGGAGCTCATTGCGGTAAGCAGGGATACTCGCACTGCTGCAGCGTTGGCTCTGGGACAAATTCGGGATGTGCGGGCTGTGGAACCCCTGTGTTATGCACTTCAGAACGAGTATGTTCGCCCTTCTGCTACCATAGCATTGAGGCAGATAGGAAATGATAAAGTATTACCTTTGCGCGTACTATCTTCACCGCACCTTATGCCCGCACAACGGCTGAAGACACTGGAAGCTCTGACAGGCGCGTGGTCACTCTTTGTGGCGACGGAGTTCCCTTATAGGATTGGCGACGTGCGGAAATTCTGCGAGAACTTATGCCGACAGGTGGATACACAGGAGAGCGTCAAACGTGGGGCGGAAGAGGTCTTGACGGAACTACGGAACAGAGCAGATGCGAAAACGCTCTTGCGTGCTGGCGTGCGCAATGAACCCCACGAAGTAGAAGAGTTGCTACGAGGCGCATCCGGCCAATCCAAGCAGACTGCTCCGGGGGAATTGCTACGCTCTTCGGATGCCTCATCCGAACCTCCGCAACCGGAGCAACCCGGAAAACTGTCTCGGATTTTCAAGAGGAGATAGGCGCGTTGACACATTGTGTGCAATCAGGAAGACTTCACTGGGCTTTAGTATCGCAGACGGCGGTCATCTCGACATCGCCGAGCATGGCGGCTTGCGGGTAGACGAACCAGTAGACCTCGCCGTTGAAATCGTCGCGCTGGCCGTTGGTAGAAACGATTTTGCCCGGAAGTTTGACCGAGAAGGTCAGCGCCGCGAGGGCGGCATCGCCAAAGTCCGGTTTTGCTTCGGCTTTCGTCGGATCCGCTCCAGCGGAGGCCTTCGTAGTCATTCCCTCTGTAATGCTGTTGAGGATCTTACGGACGCAGGCGCGCCGCTCGGAGGAAGAGAGTTTGTCTCCCAACTGCGTTAGGAGCGCTTTGTCCACGGCAGGACTCGCCATCGCCTGGATTTTGCGGGACACGTTCTCCGGCTGCATCATGAACTGGCTCCAACCGGAGATCAGCGGATCTCCCGGCCCGAACAGCGCCGTCCAGACAGCGCGGCTGACCGCGATGGCGATCGGGCGCACATTCGCGTCGGTCGCGAGGGCCGGAGGGAGGCCCGCCTTGATCGCTTTGAGACCGTCTGGATTGATAAGTGACAGCAGGTCCGGAGCCTTGCCGCTCCAGTGCAGGGTTTCGCGATACTCCCATCGGCCGGGGCCAGCGCTGCGCACGGTGGCCGCATTGACCATAAAGAGGCCTGGTTTGGTCTTGTCTCCGCTCTTGACGGCGATGTCCTGTTTCTGCACCATGCCCGGCGTCAGCTCGCGCTCCGCCGTATAGACCTCTTCATTCTCCAGTTTCTCATGTTTGGTCTTCCAGGGGCCACCGGCAGGCATCTCGAACGAGTCTTTCAGTTCGCCCCCGCCCGGCACAGCGATCTCTCCGGCCTTGTCATCGGATTTGGGGCCGTGAAAAGCGATCGTACGCGTGAAGGCGCCGTCGGGCTTGACGGTGGTGGTGACCACGGCGCGCGAGCAGCCGGTGGCGAGCAGCGAGCCCAGCGCCAACAGGCCCAGCACGCCGCCGCGTCCGAGAGTTTTGTGAAGTGGCAATGCCGTTCTCCTCATCCGTAAGTGGCTGATTGCAGCAGATTACTGTTCGCAGCGTAGCAGGCCGTAGACGATGCCGTCGAGCAGGGCGAGCCAACTGGCTTCGATGACGTTGGTGGAGACCCCGATGGTGCTCCACGACTGCTCGCCGTCCGCGCTGTCGATAATGACGCGTACTTTCGCTGCCGTTCCCTCCCGCGTATTGACGACGCGGACCTTGAAGTCGGTCAGTTTGATCTGCGCGAGTTCCGGATAGAACTCCGCCAACGCTTTGCGCAGTGCGCCGTCCAGCGCATGGATCGGGCCATCGCCCTCCGCCACGGTCAGGCGCTCCTGGCCATCCACAATGATCTTGACAGTTGCCTCGGTAACGGTCTCCTCCTCTTCGCCTCGCTTCTCCACGATGCAGCGGAAGCCTTTGAGTTCGAACAGGCGGCGATAGGTTCCGACCGACTGCTTCATCAACAGTTCGAACGAGCCTTCGGCGCCCTCGTAGGAGTAGCCAGCATGCTCGCGCTCCGTGATGAGTTTCAGCAGAGCGCGCGCCTCAGGCGATTTGCGGTCGAGCGCAAAGCCGAACTCGGAGGCCTTGCTCGCGATGCTGCTGCCGCCCGCGAGCTCGGAGACCAGGATGCGGCGCACATTGCCGACCAGATACGGCTCGATATGCTCATAGCTCGCGCCTTTGAGGACCGCATCGGTATGCAGGCCGCCTTTGTGGGCGAACGCGCTCTTGCCGACGTAGGGGCGGCGCGTGTCGGGCGTGAGGTTCGCCACCTCGTCCACATACTGCGAAAGGCCGGTCAGGTGCTCGACCGAGTCGGGCAGCAGGCAGTCGTAGTCGAGTTTCAGGCGCAGCGCCGCGATCACCGGGATCAGGTCGCAGTTGCCGCACCGTTCGCCGTAGCCGTTGACTGTGCCCTGCACCTGGATCGCGCCCTCTCGAACCGCCGCCAGCGCATTCGCGACGCCGCACTGCGAATCGTTGTGGGTGTGGATGCCGAGCGGCGTGTTCGGGAAAAGGCCGCGCACGACCCTGACGATCTCCGTGATCTCGTGCGGCAGGGTGCCGCCGTTGGTATCGCACAGCGCGATTCGGTCCACACCGGCGTTGGCGGCAGCACGCAGACACTGCATCGTATATTCCGGATTGCGCTTATAGCCGTCGAAAAAATGTTCAGGATCGAAAATGACGAACTTGCCCTGCTGTTTCAGGTAGAGGACGGTGTCGCCGATCATGCGGACGTTCTCTTCCAGAGTCGTCTTGAGCGCGACTGTGACATGAATGTCCCACGACTTGCCGACGATGGTGACGACGGGCGTCGCGGCGGCCAGCAGTTTCTGCACCTGAGAGTCGTCTTCCGGGCGGACATCGGGCTTGCGCGTGCTCCCGAACGCGGCTAGCCGCGCATGGCGCAGTTTGATCGACTTCATCCGCTCGAAAAACTCTTCGTCCTTGGGATTGGAACCGGGCCAGCCGCCTTCGATATAGTCCATTCCGAACTCGTCCAGGCGACGCGCGATACGAATCTTGTCCTCGACACTATAGGAAATGCCTTCGCCCTGCGAGCCGTCGCGGAGGGTGGTGTCGTAGATTTCGATGCGCTGTCTTAGCGCGTTTGGCGTCTTCACCGGAGAGTTCCTTTCTTGGATCCTGTCGTATCGACGTGTGTCAACTACGAACGAGCGCCGGACGGCGGTCAGCTTTCCTAAGCCTTTTGCTAGAAGGGCTTGCCCCTTGGTTTCTCAGACAGGTAGTCGCTGCTGAGTGGGCTTCTATTATACCATTATGACCCCTACCTATCCGGCAGGCAGCGACATTTCTCTTCCTGCGTTGAGTGCGGCCGTAAACAGAGGCTCGCCCAGAGCCTCCCGCGCTTTTGCTGCGGCCTGGTCACAGTAAACGCGCTCCAGAGGAGGCATAATCGCTCCGCTGGTTTCGCCCCACGCCTGCGCTCTGCCCAGCAGTTGCGCGGCCCTCTCCCACGCGCCTTCGCCCGCTGCCGCACAGGCCAGACCCTGCACGCACTCGATCCTGCCCCGCTCGTGTCTCAGCGCATCGTAACACTGCAGTCCCTCTGAAAACGCACTGGCGGCCGCCTGCCAATCCTGAGCCTCCACTGCCAGCCAGCCCAGCCCACAACACGCCATCCCACCAAACAAGGAATCCTGCTGTGTCCGGGCATAGTCCCGCCTTTCCGTGTAGAGGCTGCGGGCAATTTCGTACTGATTTTTGTAAAGAGCCAGCCGACCCTGTGCGCAACGCACATAGGAGCGCCCTATAAACCAATCGATCTCTTCCACAACGCTCTCCGCCTCCGCCAGCGTCGCGTGCGCCTCTTCGAAATCTCCCAGCAGCACGGAAACGATCCCCAGCGTGACAAGAGTCGAGCCAAGCGCCTGGCCTACGCCCTCTTCCCGACGACGTGCAGCGGCACCTTCCAGCAGGGTACGCGCCTGAGTATAGTTGCCGAGAATCAGATGAACATTTCCCAAGATCGTGGCCGCGTGGGAGAAGGTATCCGTCGTATACCCGATGCCATGGACCAGGGCCTCTTCCAGCAGAGCTGCGGAGCGGCGGTACTCTCCCCGCCACGACAACATATAGCCCCATTCGCAGAGCAGACCCACCAGACCACTATTTTTTCCACGGCGCAGAAGCCTTGCGCCCTCTGCATAGAGAGATTCCGCACGGGCGCTGTCACCTCGCCTCCAAGCCTGGCCTGCTGCCCCTGCCAGCGCACGAGGCAGCAGGGTCTCATAGCCGGCAGCGCGACAGATCGCCAGCCCTCGCTCCATCAAGGCGGGATCGTCTTCCCTTATTACCAGCAGATCGGCCAGCCCGTACTGGTCCCCGGCGGCTTCGTAGAGACGCTGACTCTCTTCCAGCAGCGGCCGCACGACTTCCGGCGACCCTCGCCTCATCCAACGCAGTTGTCCCAGCGCCTTCAGGGCGCGCGCTCTTTCTGTCTGTGCGTACGTCCGCTCGGCGTCCTCGACGTTCAGCGCTCTTTCCAGCCAGTTCTCGCCCTCCTGCCAGTATCCGAATGCACACCAGAACCACCAGAGGTCGGAGGCCAGCGCCAGAGCGCGCCCATAGCCGTCGGGAGAAGCCACAGAAATCGCCAGAGCAGCGCGGATGTTGTCCAGTTCCTCATTCAGACGCCGAAGCCAGAGATCTTCCTCTGGCCCGTGCATCTTTGCGGCCGCTTGTGACGCCAGCGCCCCAAAATAGGCGGCGTGCCGTTCCAGGGCTTCCACTGCCTCTGATCCCTCGCCAAGCTGCTCTAACGCGTAGGCACGCAGCGTCACGAGCATAGAAAAACGCCGACTATCTTCATCCTGCGCCGTTACGGTCCGCACCAGGGACGCGGCCTGAAGCTGCGCGAGCTGGTCCAGAGCCAGAGGGCTATCGGTCACGGCTTCTGCAGCTTCGAGCGTCCAGCCGCTATGAAAGACGGCCAGACGGCGAAAGAAACGTTGGAGGTCGGCAGAGAGCAGGTTGTAGCTCCAGGCTACCGTGTCCCGCAGAGAGCGATGCCGATCCGCTGAAAGCGGCCGGTGTCCGGCCAGCAGATCAAACGGACGACGATGCAGCGCCTCCAGCATCTGTCGCGGTGTGAGAACCGCCGCGCGGGCAGCGGTCAGTTCCAGAGCGAGCGGCAATCCTTCCAGATTCTCTACGAGCCTGACCACCGAAGCGGCGTTACGCGCGGTGAGGGCAAAGCCCGGCGAACTGGAACGACAGCGATCCAGGAACAGGGCCACGCCCGCGTGCTGCTGCAATGCGCTGAGTTCTCCTGCTTGTACGAAGCCTCCGGGGAGCAGAAAGGGCAGGGGAGCGAGCTCGACTTCGTGTTCGAGGTCTAGCAGGAGCCGACTGCGCGAAGTCACCAGGCAGCGCAGTGCGGGCGTTCGATGCACCAGTTCCCGTACCAACAGGGCGCCCTCGCGAGCGATCTGTTCAAAATTGTCGAGGACGAGAAGTACCGAGCCACGGGACAGACGCTTCACCAGCGGGGAGAGAGGATCGCCGGCCGAATTCCCTGGCAGTCCGAGCGTCTTGTAGAGAGTTTCCAGCAGTTGAGACTCGGTGGTCACCTCAGCAAGAGGCACGAACAGAGGCTCCCACAGTCCTTCCCCCGCGCCCGCGATCTCCAGCGCCAGGCGTGTCTTTCCGACACCTCCCGTCCCTGTTAAAATCACCAGGCAGCCAGGCTGCGCCAGCAGCGCCCCGACCTGTGCTATCTCCGACTCCCTGCCGAAAAACCGATCTAAGCGCGGCGGCAGTGACGGAAGCATAGGGATGTGGGGCAGGGATTTGGATCTCTGCGCCGCCGCGCCTGTGTCGGCCTGAGGCGAAGCAGAGAGATCCATCGTTTGCGGGCTGACGCGGACTCTTTGGGCTGGCAGAAGGGGCGCTACGAGGTTTCGCGTATCGAGATGAGGAACGACGCCGAGATCCTGGTGGAAGCGATCCTCCAGGCTGCGGTAATGGCGCAGTGCGGCAGCAGGCTGGGCCGATTCCAACAGCAGACGGATGTAGGTGCGCTGAGTCTCCTCGTGCAAAGTATCGAGCGCCGCCGCCCGCCGGGCCGCTTCCAGCGCACCTGCCCGGTCTCCCGCGCTGAGGCGTCCTGCGGAGATCTCCAGCAGCGCCTCACGACAGAGGCTCTGCAAGCGCGCCCGCTCGGCGAATATCCACTCCTGATAGAAACCGGGCAAGAGCTCTCCGCGATAGAACGCGACCGCCTCTTCCAGGCGTCGCAGGCGATCCTCCTGCGCGATTTCCCCGCCTGTCTCCAGTCGGGCGAGCCTCTTCTCGAAAAATCCGGTATCTGTGGTCACGCGTTCCGGGTCCAGCCCGATGGTCGTGCGCCCCGCCAGAATCACGCTCGGCCCGGTCGCTTCTCCCTCCTCTCCGCCGTCCAGCAGGCTGCGTAGCGAGGAGAGCGCCATGCTCAGACCGCTGCGTCCGGATTCCAGTGTCATGTCCGGCCACAGCATATCGATCAGCAGTTCCCGCGAATGCCTCTGCGGACAATGGTAGGCCAGGAAGGCGAGCAGAGCAGCGGCCTTATGGGTGCGAAACCGGGTCGTGATGTGCGTGCCACGCACAAGGCGCAGAGTGCCCAGCATTTCGATTCGGGATAATGTTTGAGGCAACGGCATCCCATCCAGAGAGCGGAATCACAGTCTAAAAATAGGGATCAACGGCGGCGCCATGACTCTTTCACGGCCTCGCAGTTGACATACTTTCCCTTCCGTCCCTTTGGCCCTCACCGCTAAAGTGTGGCCCGCACAGCTGCTGATACTGCCATCGCATCCATTCCCCGCAAATTCAGCGCAACTCTCTCTATTTTACCCGTTTATATCACCGCTTGATAGGTTGCTGATAGAGTAGCCTGCTATTCTGAAAACATCTTTGCTGATTCCAGCGCCACACAAGTGTGCTGCCCCCTGCGTTCTACCGGCTGTCACAAGGGGTTTGGTACGAATCACGCTTCCCATCAGGGGCGTATCAAGGCTTGAAACTCTCTGCTCTGCGCCCAGATATTCACGAGGCTACCCTGCGCCATAGGTCCATGCGCTTTTCTCCGAAAGGCTTCTATTTTATGAATCGCACCATTTCATTCGTCTTTTGCACGCTCGCTGGTTGGCTTACCACCACAGGCGCTCCAGACGCCGACGCGCAAAACGTGTACGTCAGTAACAACCGTGCGAACAACATCCTCGTGTTTAACAGCACCGGGAATCTCATTAACACGTTCGGCGGCGGCATCGTAAACGGCCCCGCTGGCCTCGCCTTCGATTCGTCCGGCAACCTCTATGTAGCCAACGGCAACGGCACGACGATCAGTGAGTTTACAAGCGGCGGCGCATTTATTGCGACAATCGCCCCCGATCCCAGAGCGATTCAACTGCAAAATCCCGAGGGTCTGGTGTTCCGACCTGCTTCCGGCCAACTCTTCGTTTCGGATGCTCGCCATACAGTTCGTGACTACTCCACAACTACCCATAGTTTCAACTCTAATCCTGTTTACAATTCCTTCGACTTTCGCGACGAACTTACCGGGCTGGCGACCAACAGCACAGGCTCCGTTGACGTGGCTAACGCCGGTAACGGCAAGATTGTCGAGTTTTTCGGTCCAGGCTCTACAATCGATACCAACGCCGATACGGGCTTAGTGAGCGGAACTACGGGCCTCGCGTATGACAGCGCCGGTAATCTCTATGCCGCCAACCGCACCGGCGGCCTCATCAGCGTCTACAACACGTCCCGCACCTTTGTAAAAAACTTCGGCAATGCCAACCTCTCCACGCCTTATGGTCTGGCGTTTGACGGCTCCGGCAACCTCTTTGTCGCCAATTCCGGGAGCGATAGCATCAGCGAATTCAACAGCGCCGGAGTGTTCCAGAGGAGCATCACAGGCAACGGCCTTAACGCCCCCCGTTACGTGGCCATTTTGCCCGCCGCCGCAGACGCCGCCACCCCGGAGCCGGGAACGTTCGCATTGCTCGCAGCGCTTGCGCTCTCCGGCATCGGGTTCGCTCGCCGTCGTCAGCGCAAATAGAGTTGAATCCCGCGCCCATCGCCGCGCCCAACAGCAACGATGTCTACTTCAATTACAACGCGAGTTCGGCAAAGATTGGCTGTTCATCCAACGTTCAGATTCGCTCGACCCGCAAGGCCATGGCTTTTCTCATTCCCGAAAGGATTGCTTCATCATGTCTGTACGCTTGAATTGTTCGCTCGTACTGCTCTCGCTCTCGCTGGCTGCCCTGCCTGCCCTGGCTGCTCCGCCAGTCTATCATGTCATCGACCTGGGTACGCTTGGAGGCTCTAGCTCTCAGGGCTATGGCATCAACAGCAGCGGCACCGTCACAGGCTTCGCCACCACACCCACCACAGAGCACGCCTTCCGCTACGACACTAGCATGCACGATCTGGGCACACTCGGAGGCACAGCATCTCGCGGCTATGGCATCAACAGCAGTGGTACCGTCACAGGCTACGCCGCCACAGCCGGAGGCGATTTCCACGCCTTCCGCTACGACACCAGCATGCACGATCTGGGTACGCTCGGAGGCACCCAGTCTCAGGGCTATGCCGTCAATATCAGCGGCGCTGTCACAGGCGTCTCGCAAATTGCCGGAGATGGCGCTAACCATGCCTTCCGCTACGACACCAGTATGCACGATCTAGGCACACTCGGAGGCCTCCAGTCTTTCGGGTACGGCATCAACAGCAGCGGCACCGTCGCGGGCGGATCTAACCTGGGCGGAAACCAGGCTACCCACGCCTTCCGCTACGATACCAGCATGCACGATCTAGGCACGCTCGGAGGCACCAACTCTACCGGCTATGCTATCAACAGCAGTGGCACCATCACAGGCGGCTCCGGAATAACCGGAAATACCTCTTCCCACGCCTTCACCTACGACACCAGCATGCACGATCTGGGCACACTCGGAGGCGCCACCTCTAGCGGGAAGGCCATCAACAGCAGCGGCGCCGTCGTAGGCGACTCCGACATAGCGGGGAATGCCATTCGCCACGCCTTCTACTACGATGGCGCTATATACGACCTCAATAACTACCTGGACGCCAGCGGAGCCGGATGGACCCTGCAGAGCGGCTATGGCATCAACGACAGCGGCCAGATCACCGGAACTGGCGCCACCGCCGGTGGTTCGCATGCCTTCCTGCTCACTCCGAATGGAGCCGCTTCGGCCGACACGCCGGAACCAGGAACGTGGGCAATGTTGGTCGGTATGATCGCCTCCGGTCTGGCCCTTACGCGCCGCCGTAAGCTATGCCAGGATTAGCTGAGGCTTGCTCATAGATGAATCGACCGTGTCAGAGAGGCTCCAGTATGGTCGGCTTTCCGTATACAAGGTTGCGACACTCTCTACGGAGGCAACCTTATGATACCCTGCCAATCGCTGCTGGTGAGCCTGACGGATGGGTCTAAGGCTGGAAAGTGCACGCCTGTTGCACGGCAGGCGAGGTCTGAATTCCCTAAGTAGAAAGCCTTAGTTCGTTCGTAGAAATGCGTGGAGGGTTTTCACGCCATGTATCGTGTCCAATTTGATGATTTCGCGCGCCAGGAATTGAACCGACGCACACACCTACCCGAAATCGCGCCCAACACCCGCGACCGATTGGAGATGCTAAGGCTCTCGGATGCCGGATGGAGCATCCCCAAGATCGCCGTGCATTTGCAAAAGTTGGAATCCCAGCAAGAAACTACGAAGGAACTATGCCCGGCTACTTAGCAACCAATATTGCTTGTCGATAATCGTTGAATCGAAGTTAGATGCGCTGGTCCTGCCATAGCCCGCAACGTCGGGCTTTCCGGAGCGTAATATCAATCAGGGCTGATAGCAGTCAGGGAGATGCCGCAAAGGCGAAAGGGGTCTTTTATGCAGACACGACGTATCGGTTCGTTAGAGGTCTCTGTGGTCGGGGTGGGCTGTAACAACTTTGGGGGGCGCCTGGACGAAGCGGCAACGGCGGAGGTTGTTCATGCGGCGCTGGAAGAGGGAATCAACTTCTTCGATACGGCGGATGTCTATGGCGGAACCAAAAGCGAAGAGTTTTTGGGGAGCGCCCTCAAAGCGCATCGGAACGAGGTGTTGATCGCGACGAAGTTCGGGATCAAACTGGACGATCAGCGCCCGGGCGGTGGGCGACCGGAGTACATTCGTGCTGCCGTTGAGGACAGCCTGCGCCGACTTGGCACGGATCGTATCGATCTCTATCAGATCCATCGCCCTGATCCGGAAGTGCCCATCGCCGACACCCTGGGAGCGCTGCACGCTCTGGTTCAGGCCGGAAAGGTGCGCGAGATCGGCTGCTCGAACTTCACGGTCGAACAGTTGCAGGAGGCGGCAGAGGAAGCGGCAGGGAAGTCACGTTTCGTCAGCGTTCAGAACCACTACAGTCTGCTGCATCGCGAGCCGGAACAGGGTGTCCTGGCAGAATGTGCGCGCCAAGGGCTGGGCTTTCTGCCTTACTTCCCACTCGGGAACGGCCTGCTGACCGGCAAATATCAGCAGGGGCAGCCCGCGCCCGTCGGCACACGTCTGGCAAGAGACGACCGTTTCTCCGGGATGGAATCGAGCGCGCAGGTGGCGCAGATGGAGGCGTTGAGGGGCTTCACGGAATCGCGAAATCATACGCTGCTGGAGTTGGCGTTTTCCTGGCTGCTCATGCGCCCCATGGTCTCCTCGGTTATCGCAGGAGCGACACAGCCCGCGCAGATAAAGGCCAACGCGGCGGCTACCCACTGGGCCTTGACTCCGGAGGATCTGGCCGAAATCGATCGTATCCTTTCCGCGCCTGCCGTGTGACTCTCGTTCCGAAAACGCATTTTGTCTTTTACAGGGGAAGCGAAGCGCCCTGAATTGAAATTCCGGTAGGGAAAGGTAAGGGACAATATGCGCTCAGAGGTAGAGGGCGACCATCTGCCGCCAGTAGCGGGCACGGTGCGCCTCTTCCTCCCACACGTAGTAGCGGTGGGGAACCTGCTGTGCCTGCAAAGTCAGATGCATCTGATGATTGTTGGCGAGGAAGGCGTCCTCCTGGCCGATGACCACGGTGATGTCCATGTGGCGCAGGTCGTCGAGCAGGATGGGATCGTTCAGGCGAGGCAGAAAGTGGGAGGGGTTGTTGAAGTAGATCGTCTGGTCGTAGTAGCCGTCGAACAGGTCACGGTAGGGGCCGGCGGGCAGGGTGAGATCGTAGCGGCCGCTAAGGGCCAGGAGCTTGTGAAACAGGTGCGGGTGTTTGAACGCGATGTTGGCGGCATGGTAAGCTCCGAGACTGCAGCCGTGGGCGCCAAGAGGGGAATGCGGGTTCAGGTGCTGAGAAAACGGCAGCACCTCTGTCAGGATGTAGCTCTCGTACTGGAGGTGACGACGCATCCGCTCAGGCGGGGCGATGCGGGTGCAGTAGAGGCTTTCAGCATCCACGCTGTCTACACAGTAGAGTTGCAGTTTGCCAGCGTCGATCTTCGGCTGAAGGCTCTCCACCAGTCCCCAGTTTTCGTAATCGTAGAAACGGCCTCCCCGCGTGGGATAGACCAGGACACGCATGCCTCCCCGCCCGAAGACAAGCAGTTCCATGTCTCGGCAGAGGCGCGGGCTAAACCATTTGTGATACTCTCGGTGCATGCTTTGTTAATGTCCGTGCGTGCAGGGCGCTTCCGAAAAGTGCGTCGTGTTGGTCGCAGAGCGCCTGCCTCCAGACCGCATAGCCTGCGGCATTGAGATGCAGCCCGTCTTCGCTGTAAAGTTCCGCACGGGGCGTGCCATCGGCGTTCAGCATCAGGCTGAATACATCGATGTAGATACGGCCCGGACGGGAGAGATGCTCCTGCCGAATCAAGGCATTGGTCCGAACGATGGAGGCGATCAGATGATGCCGCGACGGACTGGATTTGATCGAAATGTACGCGAACGGAATCGGACCCAGATAGCGCCGCACCTTATCCGAAAGAATCTGATAGTAGCCCTCGACCGCCTCCGGACTCTTGCCGTCGC
This sequence comes from Chthonomonadaceae bacterium, assembly GCA_043762265.1. Lineage (GTDB taxonomy): Bacteria > Armatimonadota > Chthonomonadetes > Chthonomonadales > Chthonomonadaceae > JANXLO01. The sequence goes on from JAYUMV010000496.1 coordinate 20,572, forward strand.
CGAGATCGTTATCTCCTGCGTACAGCACCAGAGCCCGCGGACTGTAGGGAACTACCAGCCGCTCGAAAAAGTAGGCGCACGCTTCCATTGTCGATCCGCCGAATCCCAGATTAACGACGCGTTCGCCAGGAAAATCCTGCGCCAGATTGTTCCATAACCGAATAGACG
>JAYUMV010000497.1:0-8586 GCA_043762265.1 Chthonomonadaceae bacterium
GATAGTCAGGTAGGAGAGGCAGCGGCGGGAATCGACTTTGTAGGGTTCGAGGATCGCTCCGGTGGGGCAGGCATCCAGGCAGCGGGTGCAGGTGCCGCAGCCGCCGAGCGCGGGGGCGTCGAACTCCAGAGCGACGTTGGTGACGATCTCGCCCAGGAAGAAGTAGGAGCCGCGCCGGGTGTTGATGAGCAGGGTGTTCTTGCCAAACCAGCCGAGACCGGCGCGCTGGGCGACTTCGCGTTCGAGGATGGGTCCGGCATCGACATAAACGCGGCCCTCGGCTCCGGAACCGACCTGTTCCTGTAAAAATCGCAGGAGTTCGCACAGGCGTGCCGTCATCACGTCGTGGTAGTCGTCGCCACGGGCGTAGCGGGCGAAGATGGCGCGGTCAGGATCAAGCGGCGGAGGGCCGGGGCCTTCCTCTGCATCGGCGTAGTAGTTCATGCCGACGACGATAATGGAGCGGGCATTCGGCAGCAGTTCACGCGGATCCAGGCGGCGATGCAGATTGCGGGTGAGATACTCCATCTCGCCCGCATAGCCCTGCGCGACCCAGTCGCGATACTCCTCCGCAAAAGCGGAAGGCTCCGCCCCCGTCACACCGACAAGGTCGAAGCCTAACTCTTTTGCCCGCGCTTTTACCGCTTCCGTCAGATCGCGCATGGTCTCCTCTGCACTACCCGATAGCGTCGAGAGCTTCTTTAAGGGGAAGCTGGACGGCGGTGAAGATAGGAGTGTCCCGCAGGGTGTACTTGCTGGAGACCGTCTCGCGCAGCGCTTTGACCAGGTCCAGGAAGTCGGCGGGAATATCGGTCTCGAAGGCGACCACGAACTCCTGATCGTCGATGCCGAACGAGTAGGTCGTGTTCAACTTGATCGAGGGGAACTTGTGCCCGACGTCGATGTGACCGTGCATGATCTTCTGGCGCTCTTCGAGGGGCAGAAGATACCATTCGCGGGTCTTGACGAAGGGATAGACAAACAGATACTTGCGCCCGGTAGGCCGCAAAATGAGGCGGCGACCTTCCGGCGCGTTCTTCTCGTGCGGGTCCGTATAGTCGGACTGCTTGGTCATCGCGAGGTAGCAGTAGGGCTGCGTCGCCCAGCGGCCCATGCCCGTATTGAGCAGGCGCGCCCCGTTCTGGCGGATGATGTCGAGATCAGGAGAGGCGCTCCAGAGCAGCAGATCCACATCGCCGCGAATACCGACGGTAGAGTAACACTTCACCATCGCCACGTCTGCCGCCTCTTCGATGGCGCAGGCGAACTCCGCCTTGTCCTTCTCGCGGACCTCTTCGGGCAGACGCCGCCAGGCCGCATCGAATTTATAGAAGCCAAACTGCACCATCGTGCGTCCACGATTTTCCATCTTCATTCTCCAAGGTCGCCCTTCGGGCACCCCAAATCCTTCGCTTCGAAATGGAGATGACGCGAAATGCTTCGCTGCCGCGCGAAGAATTTCGCGAAGAATTTCTCCCGCGATTCTAGTTCTTTATTCTTGTGGATCTATTATGGCAGGACAACGACCGCTTTTACCACCCCATCGTGCGCCGTGATCCGTGCAGCCTGCTTGTTCTGGTCCAGGCTCCAGTAGCGCAGGGTCTTGTCTGCGCCGCCGCTGACGACGAATTTGCCGTCTGCGGACCAGGCGAGACAGGTCACGGCCCGTTCGTGGCTGCCCAGTGTGGAGATCGGCGCAAATGAGGCCGTGTTCCAGAGGCGCACCCGTCCGTCCTCGTCCCCGGTCGCAATGGTCCTGCCGTCCGGCGAAAAGGCGACGGCGGTCGCGCCGTGATCGCATACTTTGACCCGGTTGATAAGCGCGCCGCCATTACGCTGCCAGGTTTTGAGATAGCCGTCCGAAGAGATCGTCGCGATGGTCCGATCGTCGGAGGAGACAACCAGATCGTTGACGGCATCGTCATGTGCGCTGATGTTCGAATGGTAGTCGAGCGACGCCTTGCTGCCGTTGATGGCGACCTTCCAGAAGCGCATCTGCCGGTCGGCGCTGGCGCTGACAAGGGTCGTCCCGTCGGAGCCGAAATGGAGGGCGCGCACGCCGTCGTTGTGCGCGTCGGCCTCCGTCAATTTTTTGCCCGTAATACGATTGAAGAGGAGGATCTTGCCACCTGCGGTGCCGATTGCCAGGGTCTGAGGGTTCGAAGCCGCGTCGAATGCGACGGAAAGCGCATTCCCCTTGACGGCGTCGATATCCAGAGTCATCTGGGCGGCCGAGAGGCTCCAGATCTTGCAGTGGCCGTCCGCTCCGACGGAGATCAGAGTGTCGGAACCGACCAGCAACAGCGCGTTGACCGCATCGTCATGGGAGCCGAGGGTAGCGGCCAGTTTGCCGTTCGCGTCCCATCGCTTTATATCATGATCCGCCCCTGCCGAAAGAACGACGGGGAGGCTCTCTCCCACAGGTTTATCGGCGGCGGCTGACAGCGGCGACAACAGCAGAGGCGCAAGCGCTAAAATACCGGCAACGCACCCAACCAGAAGCCGTTTCCGCGATACGCCTCGCCCGACCGGCGCTGCCGTAGTGCGAACGGTATTATGATTTGATTCGAGACTGCGATACAAGGTCGTCACAAATTCCTTCCGAGAGCGAGGTGCATCTACGGCGGTCGTATGATGCAGGAGTCGGAACGCCAACTCTTACTTGCATTAGACTTATACCGGACGACATTGTTACAGATTGCCACAAGATGCATTTGCGACAATCTGTAGCATCCATTCATCCGATCATGCGGTAACCGCTTCGGTGAGGTAGAAGTTGTGTTCGTAGAGCCGCGCGATCTGCGCCAGCTCGTCCGTCGTGAGTGGCGGAGTGTCCGACGCGGAGGCGACCTCTTCGAGCAGGGGCTCGTCGTAGATGTTCGGGAAGACGGAGGCGATACTCGGCTCGCTGAGCAGGAACTGCAGGGCAGCCTGTCCGAGCGTGCGGCCGGTGCCATCCGTCAGGAAGCGCAGCAGTTCGACTTTTTTCACGCCCTTGGTCTGCCACTCGTGCCGCATCTTTTCGTTCGACTGCCGGAAACTGCGGTGATCGCTCGCCGCGAAAACCGTATCGTCGGTAACGCGTTCCAGCAGCATGTCCGACGCATGCGGCACCCGCACCAGCACCGGCACCTTGTGGGAGCGTGCGACAGGGCAGAGGGAAGCGCCCAGCACCTGCTCCAGCATATTGTAGATGATTTGGATCGCCGTGTGTCGATGCACGATGCTGTAGAGGCCCTCCTCGATCTGCCGGTCGGCCTGCAGGGCGGGGCCGAGCGCTGCGCCATAGGAGAGGATCTTGCCTTCGGATTTCAGCGCTTCGAGCGTCGCAAACAGGTCGTCTTGCTGCATGGCATCGAGGCGCGGATTGTGCATCTGATAGAGGTCGATCCGATCGGTGCGAAGCCGGCGCAGGCTCTGCTCACAGGCCATGCGGACGAAGGCGGGAGACCAGTCCTGCGGGCGTTCGCGCTGGCCGGGCTGAATGCCGGGAGAGTTGTAGAAGTCGTAGCCGAATTTCGTTGCGATCGCGATCTCGTCCCGTCGATCTCCCAGCGCGTCGGCGAGGAGAGTCTCGCCTTTGCCGTCTCCATAGACATCCGCCGTGTCGTAGAATGTGACGCCCAGGTCGAGCGCCCGGCGCATGAGGTGGAGGCCCACCGCGTCGTCGCTGATGCCCCACATGGTCGTCGCGACAGTCCAGACGCCGAACCCGACCGCCGAAACCTCGCGCCCAGTGTCTCCCAGAATGCGGTATTGCACGATAAACTCCTTCGTTGAACTTGCAGGCCCGATTCAGGATCGATTGCCCTTGTTTTTCCTTACGTTCCGGCCCGCAAATCCGATACCGGTTGCACTGAACCTTTTTCAGAGAATGCCCGACAAAAATGGTAGCTCATAGATCCGACGACTGTCAAGCCGCCATGCAACCTGTTGACTTTCGTTTCGGACTATGATACACTGAAATGTCGCGTCGGACATGCCAGAAGGGAGTCTCCCATGACCATCCACAAAGCCTTGCAATTAAGTGTCTGCACCCTCGTCCTGGGTGGAGTTGCCAATATCAGCGCCGCACACGCGCAGGGACAATCTCCGTTTACGATCCGCAAACCGTTGGACGGATCCAGCGTCCGTGAGAATGTGAAGATAGAGATCCCGCGCGCCAGTATCGGCAGCGGCGGCTTCGTCGCCATCTACGTCGACGGCAAGTTCTCCCTCGCTCTGGCTCCTGCGGAGGCCGAGGACGGCAAACCTTTCACCTACGTCTGGAGCACCAAGTCGGAGAAGATCAGCGATGGGGAGCATACCATTCGCGCGGTTCTCTTCGAGCCGAGCGGCGGTACCGGCGCGTCGGAAAAAGGCAGCAGCGAAGTTAAAGTCAATGTCGCCAACATCATCCACGATGGTCCCACCTCCCTTCTGCTCCGCTACAAATATGCGGAAGGCGTCAACCGCGACTACGCACGCGAAGGCAAGTCGTTCATCGTCGGTGGCGTTTCGGAAACCGGAACCACCACCAGCAACCAGAACCTGGCTGACGTCAAAAGTAAGATCCACTACGATATTCAGAGTGTCGATTTTGACAAAGATAAGGGCATGGATGTGGCGCTGGTCCGCAACAAACTGACGGAACTCTCCATCCTTCAGAACGGTGCGGAGACCATCCTCGATCCCGGGCAACTTTCCAACTCCGTCTATCAGGAACTCGCCTCCACCGGCAAAGCGTTCTTCGAAATCGGAACGGCGGCCGGTCTGGCAGAGTTTATGTCCGTCGGCCTGCCGGTCAACAACACGCTGGAACTGCCGGAACTCCCGACGGCGCGCGTGCAGATCGGAGATACCTGGGCGACCGAAGATCAGCGCATCGACATTCCCGGAATGCCGCCTGCACTACAGCCGCGAGTCAAGATTGACAACAAGCTTGTGGACCTGGAGTGGCAGGACGGTTATCCGACCGCGCGCATTCACCAGTCTTACAAAAACACTCCTCCCGGCGTAAAGACCGTGCTCTTCGGCCCGGTAGAGATCTCGAATCCCGTTCTCTCTTTTGATCGGGACATCTATGTCGCCTATAACTCCGGTGTTCTCATCAAAACCACCCGCAGCCTGACGGTCGCCGGTCGTACCACCTACTCTGCCAGCAATCCTGGCGGAAATTCCGGCGGAGCTCCGGGTGGCTTCTCGGGCGGCTACCCTGGCGGCAGCGGTGGCCCCGGCAGCGGAGGTGGCCCTGGCGCCATGACCGCTCCCGGCATGGGAGAAGGCGGTAAGGGCGGCGGCTTCTCGGGTAAGGGCGGTGGTCGTTCCAGTGGAGGGGTCTCGGGTTACCCGGGCGCTCCGGGCTCGGCGGGTCAGGGCGGCGGGTTCTCCGGCGGTCCGGGTTCCGCTGGCGGCTTCTCGGGTAAGGGAGGTGGCATGGCCGGTAGCTACGCGCCTGGTGGTCCCAATTCCGGTGGCGGCGGTTATTCCGGTAGCGGCAGGAGCGGCGCTCCTGCGGCTCCGCGCACCCTGGCAGAGATTATGGGTCAGGCGCGCGGCGGCAGTACGGGCAGCGAGCAGACGGATCATGCGATTACCGTCAAGGCCGTGACCGATACGACGCTGGTATCCAATACCGGCGGACATACCGGGACCGCCAGAACCGCCTCGATGAAGACGATGAAAAAATCCGCAAAAACGATGCGTAAACACAAGTAAGCGAGACCGAAAGGGAGTTTCTCCTCTTCGTAATCTCCGGGGCGGAGGGCGCAACCTTGCACCCTCCGCCTTTTGTTGTGTATAATGCAATATCACCTTATACTTTTCTGAGAGCTATTTCCCGTCTCTGGCGGACTGAACGGACTGAGAGGTTGAAAGCATGGCATCTGGCGCTGACGACAAGCGCATGGAGTTGACCGAACATCTCGGCGAACTTCGCACGCACATCATTCGTTCCCTGTGGTATGTGGTCGTCGGAGCCGTCCTCGGTTACTACCTCTTCGCGCCTCTCTATGGCGCGATGTATCGCCCACTAGAGAAGGAATTGACCCTCCGAAATATCGCACAGATGAAGAAGACAGTCGTTCACGGCACACTGAAGTCCGCCAACGGCAAGGATGTCCTGCTTCTGCCCAAAGCGCTGCACGATCCGCCTACGCGGGAAGAGTTCACGCAGTTGGTCGATGCGGTGGAGTGGGTGCATGAGCATCCGTCCGCTCAGCAGTATATGGGCATTATCTTCCACAATTTTTACGAGCCTTTCACCGTCAAGGTCACTATAGGCGTCATTTTCGGCCTGCTCATGGCATCGCCTCTGGTGGTGCGCGAGTTCGCGCTGTTCCTGATGCCTGCTCTGACCCCCGCAGAGCGCAAGCCGCTCCGGTCGCTCGTCCCCCTCTCCATCGTACTGTTGTTGTGCGGCGTCGTGGTCGCCTACTTCACGATGTTTTATGCGATGGGCTGGTTCCTCTCTTTCCTCGACGACTTCCCGCAGGGCGCAGGCCTGATGCAGGATCCGAACGACTATATCCTCTTCTTCGTCAAGATGATGGCGGCGTTTGGGATCGCGTTTCAGTTGCCGGTCGTGCTCATGGGAGGCGCTTTCATGGGTCTCGTCACCTCCAAGGGCCTGATCAAGAACTGGCGCTGGGGGGTCATCATCGCTTTTCTAGGGGGCCTCTTCACACCCGCCAACGACCCGATGTCCTGGGCATTGATGTGCATCCCTCTGCTGCTCCTCTACTTTGGCAGTATTCTGCTCGTTAAGATGGTCGAAAAGAGCCGTGTCAAACCGCAATCCGTCTGATTCCAGAGCCGCGTCCGTCTTCCAAGCGCGGCTCCCTACAGCGACTTTATGAACTTTGAAGGTTATCTGCACGATCTCCGCCGCGCCGAATTCTACAAGGGGCAGATCGCCCATGTCGAACAGATTCCGGCGCGTTCGGCGCAGTATGGCGCACTGGAGCGTCCTCTGGCCCCTGCGCTGGAGCGACAGCTAGAGCCATTAGGACTCTCGCGCCTCTATAGGCATCAGGCGGAGGCCGTCAATGCTGCTCGCGCCGGAGAACATGTCACGGTCGTTACGGCGACGGCGAGTGGAAAAACCCTCTGCTACAACTTGCCGGTGCTGGATGCGGTGCTGAACGATGGGCGCGCGCGCGCCCTCTACCTCTTTCCTACCAAAGCTCTTGCCCAGGATCAACTCGGCAAACTGAACGATTTCGGCCTGTTCCCGACCGTCCGGTTCGCGACCTACGATGGCGATACCCCTGCCGTCGAACGCCGCTTCATCAAAAAAGGGGCGCACATCGTCCTGACCAACCCGGACATGCTGCATGTCGGCATTCTCCCCTATCACACCTCTTGGGGCGCGTTTCTGCGCCACCTCAAGTACGTAGTGGTGGATGAGATGCACTCCTATCGGGGCGTCTTCGGGGCGCATGTCGCGCATATTCTGCGCCGCCTGCGCCGCGCCTGCGCCTTCTATGGAGCCGATCCCCAGTTTCTCTGCTGCTCCGCCACCATCGCCAACCCGGAAGAGCTGACACAGCGCCTGACCAGTGTCGAACGGCCTATTATCGTCAACGGCAACGGCGCTCCGGCGGGGCCGCGCACCTTCGTCTTCTGGAATCCGCCCTTTCTCGATGCCGGACAGGAGAAGCGGCGCAGCGCCAATATGGAGGCGACCGCCCTCTTCACGGATCTGGTGACGCAGGGCGTCCGCAACATCACCTTCACCAAAGCCCGCAAGAGCGCCGAGCTGATCCTGCGCTACACCCGCAATACGCTGGAGCGCCGCGCCCCGGATCTTGTGCAGCGCGTCATGTCCTACCGCGCGGGCTACACCGCAGAGGAGAGGCGGCGTATCGAACAGGGGCTGTTTTCGGGCCAACTCATCGGCGTGACGGCGACAAATGCGCTGGAGTTGGGCGTGGACGTAGGTGGACTGGATGCCACCGTGCTGACGGGCTATCCCGGCACCATCGCGAGCGCCTGGCAGCAGGCAGGGCGCGCAGGACGCGGCGGCGATGAGGCCCTCGCCGTGCTCGTGGCGCATGACAATCCGCTGGATCAGTTTCTAATGCGCCATCCCGAATACTTCTTCGGGCGGCCCCACGAGCGGGCCGTCATCGACCCCGACAACCGCCGCATTCTGGCGCAGCATCTGCTCTGCGCCGCCTACGAGTCGCCGCTCACCCCGGCGGATCTGACGCGATTCGGCCCCAACGCGCGCAACTGCGTGGAGAGCCTGAAGGAGACCGGCAGGGTGATCTGGCGCAGTGGCGCATGGAGATTCGCCGGAGCAGACTATCCCGCCGCCGCGGTGAATATCCGTTCCGCTTCCGACGGAACTTACCGCATTCTCGATACCTCGCACGAAGATCGACTGGTGGGAACCGTGGAAAGCGGAGTCGCCTTCAAAACCGTCCACCCCGGCGCGATCTATCTGCACCAGGGCGAGACCTACCTCGTGGAACATCTCGACATCGAGGGCAAAACCGCTTCGGTGCGGCCTGCCGACGCCACCTTCTACACGGAAGTGCGCGAAAGCTCTCATATCCTCATCCTCGACACCAAACTCAGCCGCCCACTCGCCAACACCACCGC
>JAYUMV010000498.1:0-17893 GCA_043762265.1 Chthonomonadaceae bacterium
ATCGAATTCGGCTCTGTTGGGGAGGGAGGGTTGGGCGCCTGGACGGGTGACGGAGACTGCGGCGGCCCTGGCAGCGAATCGAGCGGCATCCTCTAGGGAACGGCCCTCGGCCAGTGCGACTGCGAGGGCGCCCGTGAAGCAGTCTCCTGCGGCGGTCGTATCCACGGCTTGCACTGCGACCGCAGGAAGACGGAGGGTGCCTGTGGCATCCGCAACGATGCACCCTTCCCCACCCAGAGTGATGACAACGGCTTTCAGACCTGTGGCTAGCAGAAGGCCTGCCATTGCCAGCCAGTCGGAATCTTCCTGGTATTCCACGCCGAGGAGAGCCGCTGCTTCGTGCTCATTCGGGGTTAGGACGTCGATCTGCGCCAGCAGGGAACCTGGTAGGGGATCGGTCAGGGAGACGGGGGCGGGATTGAGGATGACCTTGATTCCGGCCCCCTGTGCCCTTTGGACCGCGTAGAGGATGGTTTCCCGCGGGACCTCCAACTGGAGGAGCAGTGTGGACGCACCTGCAAACAGGGGCCAGGCGGCATCGACATCCGCAGGACAGACCTGAAAGTTCGCTCCGGAGGCGACGGTGATCGCATTCTGGCCCCGTGCATCCACACCGATCAGAGCGACGCCGGTGGGCTCGTTCGGATCGGTCCACAGACAGGAGGTGTCAATGCCATCCGCCTGAAGACCCGCGCGCAGCGTCTCCCCGAAAAGATCGGCGCCGACTCGGCCTACAAACATCACCTCCGCGCCAAGTCGGGCGGCGGCGACCGCCTGATTGGCGCCCTTGCCGCCCGGGATCTGCCGAAACGCCTCGCCCAGTACCGTTTCCCCTGGAGCCGGAATATGTTGCGATCGCACGACCAAATCCATGTTCGCGCTGCCCAAAATAATGAGCCGTGGTCTCATGCGGTTTTGCTCTGGGGCACAAGCGACTTTGCAGGCTCCCTTTTACTCTCACGCAGAGCTTCCTTCAGGCGGTGCAGGGTCTCTTGCGCCCGTGTCACCTCCGCCTGCGACGCGGCGTCGTTGCCATAGTAATAGTGAACATGCAGTGCGGTCAGTTCCTTCAGTGCGGACGGCACCTCTGGTGTCGCCATTTGGGTGCGGACCAGCGTATTGAACTCCACGGCGGTCATACTTGCGGGGCGGATGAAACCTTTACGGGCGAGCTGTTTGAGAGCCGCATTGTAGGCAGCGTGGATCGCGACATTGCTGGGCGGACGCACAAAAGCGCGATCTTTTGGCTGTTTTTCGCGGAGGCGGAGGCGATCGATCAACTCCGTTTTTATCAGATATGCCAGGAGCGCTACAACGATCAACTCGATCAGCTTGGGGCCAAGGCCCTGCTGGGTCAGCCAGGCCAGGAGCGACGTCTGTTTCTTGTGCGTGGTCTCGGACCGGACGGTGATGTCGTTCGCATTCTCGGTGGCGTCGAAGACTACCCAACCGACATGGGGAAAGAAGACCTCCGACCAGATATGGCGATCTTTGTCTTTCACCAGATAGGTATGGGGAGCGGTTTCGGCGCCGGGCAGAAAACCCACCACCATCCGGGCGGGAATGCCAGCATAACGACACATCATCGTCATGGCTGCGCCGAAACTGTCGCAGTAGCCCTGTTTCGACTCGGTTAGGAAGTAGGCGACGATGTCTTTGTCCCGGGGCGCTGCAGGGGTGTTGAGATTGTAACTGCAGGTCTCGGCGATATGGCGTTGGATGGCACGCGCCTTGTCGTAGTTGTTCGTTAGCCCCTGGGTCCACTTGGCCGCAATTTGGGCCAGCGCCAGGCTATCCGCGCCATCGCGCGTGACACCCTGAAGGTAGGTCTGAGCGATCTTCGGCGGGATGGGTCCGGCAGGAGCCGCGCTCAGAATCTCCGGTGTCGCAGCGGGAACGACGGACACCACATCGTACTCCGAACTCGCTTGCAGGGGGACGACCGGGCTCAGGGTGCCGACATCATCCGAGTTGATACTGAATACCGGCGAATCCAAATTTTTGACGCGGCCCGCTCCGTAGATCTGCCCGGTGCTCACCCCCAGCATTTTGAAGTGTTGTTTCACCTCGTGATTGCCACGCATATCGCTCTCTAGGAGGTCGAAGGGTCCCGGTCCAATCTGGAAATGGCCGCGTGTGCCTTCGCTCGGATCGACCGGTTGCTCCTGGTAACGCTGGTAGTTCTCTTGCTGCGCCTCCTTTGTAGAGAGCGAGGCGAGTGAGAGGGTGTTTTTGAAACTGTGTCCGGTGTAGTTGTCAAAAGTGCCGCCGCGCCAGTAGAGCGGCTCGTCGCACTTTACTTCGAGCACGGGCGTTTCTGTCGCCGTTACAGGCCCCATCGCGATCTCATAGTTGGTGCGTTCATTGCCGGAGAAGGAGGTGGAAAAGTTTGTCTTGACCGCTCCTCGGAGCGCATTCATAGTGCCCTGGGGGAAGAGGTGTTCTCCAAAAAACTGCATCGGTTTGACGACCACGCGCGCCAGGAGCATCGCGCCAAGAAAACAGCCGACGGCAAGGGCGAACTGGCTTGAAAAGAGCGCCGGTCGGCGGTTCTGTTCGGACTTGCGGAGGGTCTGGGTTCGGAGGTAGTTCTCGTGGACCAGCAGGAAAGTCGCAGCGCTGAAGAACACCATAAACGCGTTCTGGGCCTCGACCTCCGTCGTGGAAGTACTGACCAGCGCGATCAACGTCATGCCGGGAACGCACGCGAACAGCACTGCCGCATTGTTACTGAGCGTGTAGGAGTGGAGGATCGCTACCCAGGTCAGCGCGATTTGAAGGTTGCGCGAGGGAGATTCGGCTACACCGACGCCCTGCCCAAAGAGCAGACTGAGCAGGAAAAAGAATCCGAGCAGTGTCAGCAGCGGCACTTGCAGGCCGCGCAGCGAGATTCCGCGTACCCGTAAGAAGTAGCTCGTGCCGTAGCCGACCGTCGCCAATACATACGTCAGAATGGCGAAGCCGGAGTCTTCCATGCCAAAATTGACGGCGTAGAGGGCCGCCAGGGTGACGAGCGCACCGGCAATGTAGAGCCAGGGGCTCACGGGGCCGTCCGCCTCACTTTCGGGGCGGGAGGTATCGCTGCGCATAGCCACGGTAATGCGTCCAACAGGAGACGAGACTTGCGCGTCCTGAGTCGGAGGTAGAGGTTCAGATGCGGTCATTGGAGATAGCCTCGATTCGGAGATCCTGGTCGGCATTCGCGCCCATCACCAGAGGATGGACGCCTACAGCAAGCAACTCCCGGAAGAACTTTTCTCGATCTGCGGGATGACGGTGGCTGGGGTCGAACTGGATCGGTTCCAGATAGACGACCGAGACATCGGCGCCGGATGCGGTATGGTGCGCGAGTGATTCGGGAAGTGCGGCTTCCGTCTGGGAGGTCAAAACGACCATACGGGTTCCGGCAGCCAACTCCCCGGTCTGCCGTAGCAGCTCCGGCAGGTGCATCGCCGAATCGGCCTCTACGCGGGCCAGGACATCCAACAGGAGATGCAGGTGCTCCTGGCCTCTGCCGGTCAGCAGGCTGGGATAGCCTTTCAGTTGCGGAATGGTAGGTACGAGTAGGCGTACCTCTGCGCCTTGCAGTAAAGCCTGTTGCGCCAGATTCGCTGCCAACCTAACCGCGTACTCCAGCGTGGTCTGCGTTCCCTTGCCTATGTCGGAGTTGCGCGTGAGATCCAGTACCAGAACGAGATGCTGCGAGAGGGTCTCTTCGAACTCGACGACGGTCAGATTTCCGGTGCGGGCCGTTTGTCGCCAGTGAATATGCCGGAGCGAATCACCTACGGCGTAGGCGCGCACCCCATCCGGCTCGACACTGGAACCGCGCAGCATCGCAGCAGTCGACTCCTGCCATCCATAGCGCTCGGCTCCGAGCGCTGGCAAACGCACCGCGGGGCCAGGGGTAGGATAGACCACCAGCTCCCCAGCGCTATTCACGCGGCGCGTAAACGCGAACACGCCCAACGGATCCATGGCCGTCACCTCGAAACCGGTTGCCTGATAGACGCCGCGGCGTCGAAACGTGACGGTCTGATAGATCCGGGTGGTGTCGTTGGCCGTGACATTAAAAAGGTGCGTTGCTTCTTGTGCAGGGGAGATCCAGTCCGGAAAGACCTCGTGAATGGAGAGAAAAAATCGCACGACGGGAGAGGAATTCTCGATCACATAGCAGACTTCGCTCTCCTCACCTGCCCAGGAGTCCGCAGGCATCTCCTGCCGAAATGTGAGGCCACTCAAGGCGTACCAACCCAGCCCATAGGAGATGATGGGCAGGGTCAGCAGAATGGCGGACATATAGTAGAGATGCTCGGCGTTCAACAGACTGGCGACGACCAGGAGGCAGAGCGCGCCAAACCCCAGAAAGATCCATTTATGGTACTGCACGGTCATCTCTCCGTTCTATGGAAAGAACAGTGGTGTCTCTGTGGCGGCGCTGTCGACGTTGACAGCAGAACAGGGGGATCAGCGTCGGGTCGAGAGACTGTCCGGAACACGGCAGCGTGAGAGGGCTTCGGCGACACAGGCGACCGCCGTCACTCCGCGTATGCGATGCTCCGGGCGAACGATGAGGCGGTGCGCCAGGATGATCGGAGCCAGCGCTTTGACATCGTCGGGCGTCACGCGGTCCCGATTGTGTATTGCCGCCCAGGCCTGACTCGCATAGTGCAGACTCAGCGACCCACGGGGGCTGGCCCCGAGAGAGACTGTTGGGAGTTGTCGGGTCGCCGTTACTATATCCAGAATATAGTCCTGGATCTCCTCCCCAACATAGACGTCACGTACCGCCGACTGCATCGCCAAAATCTCCGGTGCGCTGACTACGGCTTGAATGCTATCGACCGGCTTGATATGGAGTTGGCCGACGAGAATCTGTTTTTCTGCTTCCCGGGTCGGGTAGCCGATGGTGATGCGACCGGTAAAGCGATCCAGCTGCGCTTCCGGCAGAGGATAGGTTCCCGTGATTTCGATATTGTTCTGGGTAGCGATGACGAAGAAGGGCGATGGCAATGGCTGCGCCACGCCATCGATCGTCACCTGGCGCTCCTCCATACACTCCAGTAGAGCCGCCTGGGTTTTCGGGGTGGTGCGGTTGATTTCGTCGGCCAGCACGATATTGGCGAAGATGGGACCGGGGCGTACCTCGAAATCTCCTGTCTTCTGGTTGTAAATAGAGGAGCCGGTGATATCGGAAGGCAGCATATCCGGCGTAAACTGGATACGTTTGAAGGAGAGCCCCAGCGCTCGGGCAATCGCTTTCGCCAGCGTCGTCTTGCCGACGCCGGGAATATCTTCGATCAGCAGATGTCCGTTGGAGAGCAGGACCGCGAGCGCTAACTCTACCGTCTCCTGTTTGCCCATGATTGCGGTTTCGACCGCCTCAGCAATCCGTTGGGCCGTTTGCGCCAGTTCAGAAGGGTTCACGCAGTTCCTCATGGAGAAGCCGCCGGACGCACGGCTCTCGTTCTATGGGCTTGTTTTGGGTGTATCTCTCTATAATACGCGATTTAGCCCGCAGATATTCCCGATTTGCGCTTTGAGACGGCCGAGGAGGCAGATTCAGTCCGCGAAATCTGTGGGAACCATGACCTGGAGGGCGCGAGGGCGAATTCCGAAGATTAAAGGCGTCTTTTCCACGATCTCTCCATCTACCGTGACTTTCTGAATCGGCGTTGTCGTCAATGTGCCGCCGGTGGTATGAAAGGTTGGAACCTCTACCAGGTCGCCTTGATGCCCTCCTGGGAGATGGAGAGCGAACCGCAACAGTTCCAGGCGACTGCGGGTCGCCAGGGCATAGACGATCAGATTGCCGGTTGTAATGGAGGCATCGGGGGCGAGGGGGAACGGTCCGGCATGGAAGCGACCGTTGCCGATCACGACCTGAATAGTATCGAATTCGAGCGTCCGCTTGGTGGTGACAAGTTTCGCATGAAAAGGAACCAGACGGCGGATGGCCCGCACCAGAGCGAACAGATAGACAAAGCGCCCCAATCGGCGCTTGGCGTCGTTTGTCAGTTCCTGGGCGATCAGAGTCGTCAGGCCCGCTGTCGCCACGGTCAGGAAATGGTCGCTGCCAGCGAAGCCGACATCGACTCCCGTCCTCCTCCCAGCTCCGATGACTTCGCACGCGGCCTCGACATCGGCACGAATGCAGAGGTCACGGGCGAACTGGTTCCCGGTTCCGAGCGGCAAAACGCCTAGCGTAGAGCGGCTGCCGATAAAATGACGCGCGACGGAACCCAAGGTGCCGTCCCCGCCTCCGACGATCACCAAAGGTGTGCCTGAGGCTATCGCGCCTTTGGTTGCCTGAATCAACTTCTTGGCATCCGTGAAAGGCATGGCCTTTTCAATCACGATCCCATGTTTAGGCAGGGTAGCGAGCACCTGGGGATACCACTCTTTGCCTCGCCGTGATCTCGTATTAACGATAACGACCGCACGTTTCTGTTCCGCTTCCATTCTCTGTACGCTTCCTCGCTTCCTATCCAAACGGCTCGATTTGCCTTCTGTAGGGAACACGGAGCGAACAGTTAAAATGTTCCGGGAAGTTTCCAGGCGGCGACCGCAAGAAGCGCCTTGCCTTTCCCTAAGCGGCTATTTGGTGTTGCGCAGCATCTGACGCAGTTCAGCAGGATTGCCTGCGAACTGGATCGCCTCCTCGTGTGAGATGACCTTGTTATGGACCAGTTTTTCAAGCGCCTGATTCATCGTGTTCATCCCAAAATGGCCGCCTTCGCGGATGCAGTTGTAAAGGTCCACGGTATCGCCTTCCTCCAACTGCTTTTTGACGGTAGGAGAGGCGGTCATCACTTCGACGGCGGGGATGCGTCCCTGGCCGTTATTACGGTGTACCAGCCTTTGCGAGGTGACGCAGAGCAAAGAAGCCGACAACTGCTGACAGACCTGGCGTTTCAGATGTTGCGGGAAACTGTTGACGATACGGTCCACGGTCGCCGCCGCCGAAGTGGTGTGCAGAGTGGTGATCACCAGGTGACCGATCTCCGCTGCCGTCATCGCGACATCCATCGTCTCTTTGTCGCGCAGTTCGCCGATGGCGATCACATCCGGCGACTGTCGGGTGACGCTGCGCAGCGCGGCTTCAAAAGACTTGGTGTCCAGGCCGACCTCGCGCTGATGCACTACGCTTTTGCGGTCGCGAAAAAGGTATTCGATCGGCTCCTCGATGGTGAAAATATTGGCATACTTATGCCGATTGATCTCTTCGATGAGCGCCGCGAGCGTCGTAGTCTTGCCGGAACCGGTAGGACCGGTAATGATGATAAGGCCCTGGGGCTCCAGCACCATCTTTTTCAGTATGGGCGGAAGCGTGAGTTCGTCTATCGTATAGGGGTGTAGCGGAATGATGCGCAGGGATGCGCCGACGGTGCCGCGCTGCATAAAAAGGTTCGCGCGCACCCGAGCCAGCGACGGGATGGAGAAGACGAGGTCGATCTCCTGGCACCTTTCCAGCTCTTTCATGCGCGCTTCAGGGTCGTCCATCTCTACGCCGATGTCATCGGCGTTGGGATCCTGGAGCAGGGTATCGCGGGCGGAACTGAACATGATTTCATAGGCAAGTTCGCGGGTAGCGGCCGCACTGATGACCGGCAGCTCTGTCAACTGCATCCGTCCGTCCACGCGCAGAGCGGGCACGGCTCCCGCTTTGATAACGAGGTCGGACGCCTTATGTTTGATCGCAATTTCCAGGAGATCGTGGATACTGTGCATGATAAATCCTTCAGAGCCGGTTCGGGGCGTGGAAACAGGGGGGCAAACCACACAGACCTACCACCACTTACAACAGTTAAGACGGGACGAACCCCCGATTCGTTCCCCTGCGCCTGCTCTTGAACCGCCACAATATTATAACTCAGAAGGCCAGTGGGCAGTTGTGAACATTGTCACACGTTTCGAATCAGAGTGTATCCTTAGGATCCTTCCGGTTATCAAAGTAAGCAGAGAGTAAGCTAAGGAGAGGAGGCACAAAGCATGGCGACGATGGTTTCAGATTTGGAAGTCACTCCCGAGGAGTATCTGGTGCGAGAACGACAGGCGGAGTACCGTCACGAATATGTGGCGGGGAAGATACTCGCTATGTCTGGGGCGACGCGCAGACATAACCTCATTTCGGTAAACATGACGCGTGAGATCAGCAACGGATTGAAAGGCAGGCCCTGCGAGGCCTATGCCGCCGATATGCGCGTGCGGCTGGAAGGGGCGAAATTTTATACCTACCCCGATGTGGTCGCGGTGTGTGGGGAGCCACGGTTCGAGGATGGCGTACTGGACACGCTGTTGAATCCGACCGTAATCGTCGAGACACTTTCACCGACCACTGAGGGTTACGACCGGGGCGAAAAGTTCGCTTATTATCGCCAGATCGCCTCGTTACAAGACTATGTGCTGTTTTCCCAGGATCGTATGCGGGTCGAACACTATACGCGCCAGGGAGAGTTTTGGCAGTATGCTGTGCAGGAGAGACCCGAGGATCTGCTGGATCTCGCTTCCATCGGATGCCACATCCTGCTCGCTGAGATCTACGACAAAATTACCTTTGATGCAGAGGAGCCGTCGATCCGTTCGTAAGAGGACGATGTCTTGGGGTTAACCTTTCCCAATCCCCTCCTGAAGGGCTTCCTTTCAGGAAGGGGTTGGGGAGGTCTCTGGTTAGACGTGTTCCAGGGTCTGTTCGAGGGCGGCGGGAGTCATGCGGCTGACGAGTTTGTTGAGCGCATGCACGTAGGCTTTGCCGCTGGCGACGACGATGTCGGTGTGTGTGCCGCGACCGGTATAGATGTCGTTGCCGCGCCGGATGCGGATGGTCACGTCGGCGAGCGCGTCGATGCCCTGGGTCACGGCCTGAATATTGAATTCGATCAGGTCGTTCTCCACGCCGACGATGCGGTTGATGGCGCGATAGACGGCGTCTACCGGCCCGGTGCCGTGGCAAGAGTCGATCAGTTCCCGGCCCTGCGTATCGCGGATATTGACGGTTGCCGTCGGAACCAGCTTGTCGCCGCAGGAGACCTGAACATGGAGGAGTTCGTAGGTCTGGTGCACGGCGCTGGTCTCGTCCTGAACGATCTTTTCGAGATCTTCGTCGTAGACCTCTTTTTTGCGGTCGGCGACATCGAGGAAGCGCGTATAGACTTTCTCGATCTGCCCCTCGGTAAAGGTGTAGCCCAGCACCTCCAGGCGATGCAGCAGGGCATGACGACCGGAGCGTGCGGTCAGCACGATCTTGCTCTCGTGGATGCCGACATCCGCCGGATCGATGATCTCGTAGGTCGAGCGCTCTTTGAGCACGCCATCCTGGTGGATTCCGGAGGAGTGTGCGAAAGCGTTCGCCCCGACGATGGCTTTGTTCGGCTGCACCAGAATGCCGGTGGAAGCGCTCACCATGCGGCTGGTGCGATAGAGCTCCTGCGTGACGATGCCGGTTTCGCAGTCGTAGATGTCGCGGCGGGTCTTCATCGCCATGACGACCTCTTCGAGACTGGTGTTGCCGGCGCGCTCCCCAATGCCGTTGATGGTACATTCGATCTGCCGTGCGCCGTTGCGGACGCCTGCCAATGAGTTCGCGGTCGCCATGCCCAGGTCGTTATGGCAATGGACGCTGATGATGGCCTGATCGATATTGGTCACGTGCTCCATCACGTAGGCGATGAGAGCGCCGTACTCTTCGGGAGCCGTGTAGCCGGTCGTGTCCGGAATATTGATGACGCGTGCGCCCGCCTTGATGACGGCCTCGATTACCTGACAGAGGTAGTCGCGATCCGCCCGCCCGGAATCTTCCAGGAAATATTCGACTTCGGCGACCTTGTCGCGGGCGAGCTTCACAGCCGCGACACCGCGCTCCATCGCCGCTTCGCGAGTCATCTTCAGCTTATGCGTCAGGTGGCTGTCCGAAACGCCGAGCCCTGTATGGATGCGGGGATGGACGGCGTCTTTGAGCGCCTCCGCTGCCGCATCGATATCCTTCTGCACGGCGCGGGTCAGTCCGCAGACCGTGGCGTTTTTGATCAGGCGGCTGATGCCCTGTACGGCCTGGAAATCGCCGGGGGAGGAGATCGGAAATCCGGCCTCGATTACATCCACGCCAAGCCGCTCAAGCTGCCGCGCAATCTCAAGTTTCTCCTCAACGTTGAGGGACGCGCCCGGAGACTGCTCGCCGTCGCGCAGGGTCGTATCAAAGATGTAGATTCGGTTCGCCATTGACTTAACTCCTCTCAAAAACTTTCAGAGACAAAATCGGCAAGAGAACGGTATTCCGCGCTCTTGCCGATGCGATTCTAGCCGCGCCATTCGACACGAGAGACGCGTTCGTTGCCCACGGTCTGCTCGGCCGTTTCCACCACTTCCGTGGTCGTCTGCGGAACGCTGCTCTTGACCCAACTCATCATGGCGCGCAGTTCGCGCCCGACCTTTTCGATCTGATGATTGCGGTCTTTGTTCTCCAGGGCGCGGAAGACCGGTCGGTTGGCCTGGTTTTCCAGAATCCATTCGCGGGCGAATTCGCCGCTCTGGATCTGGCGCAGGGTCTCTTTCATGGTCGCGCGGACATGGTCGTCTACGATCTTCGGGCCACGGGTCATGTCGCCGAACTGAGCGGTGTCGGAGATCGAGTAGCGCATCCCGGCGATGCCCGACTCGTACATCAGATCGACGATCAGTTTGAGCTCATGCAGGCACTCGAAGTAAGCGATCTCCGGCTGGTAGCCCGCATCGACCAGGGTCTCGAAGCCCGCCTTCACCAGGGCGGTCGCGCCGCCGCAGAGGACAGCCTGCTCCCCGAACAGGTCGGTTTCGGTCTCTTCCTGGAACGTGGTCTCCAGAACGCCCGCACGGGTGCCGCCGATCGCCTTCGCATAGGCCAGAGCGATATTCTTGGCGTCGCCGGTATGGTTCTGGTGAATGGCGATCAGGCAGGGCACGCCTTTGCCTTCGGAGTAGACACGACGCACGAGATGTCCGGGGCCTTTCGGAGCGGCCATGAAGACGTCGATGTGCGGCGGCGGAACGATCTGTCCAAAGTGGATGTTGAAGCCGTGCCCGAACGCAATGGCGTTGCCGGGCGCCAGATTCGGTTCGATGCTCTCTTTATAGACCTTTGCCTGATACTCGTCATTGACGAGGATCATGATGATGTCGGCCTGTTTAGACGCCTCGGCGACGGTGAAAACCGGCAGTCCATCGCTTTCCGCCGCGTCCCAGGACTTGCCGGGCCGCAGCCCGACGATGACATCAATGCCGGACTCCTTCATATTCAGGGCATGCGCGTGTCCCTGGCTGCCATAGCCGATGACGGCGACTTTTTTGCCTTTGAGGGTATCCAGATCGGCATCGGTATCGTAGTAGACTTTTGCTGCCATAACGTCGTTGTTCTCCTTCTCTCGTCTCGTGCGCGTCCTCTCATCACATGTGGGCGCGTCACTTCAATTCACTATTTTCTCTTTTGTCCTCTGTTCGCCGCACCCATGCGTTGTAGCCGAAGCCGAGCGCCGCGCCTACCATCACGAACAGGAGGAGGTTGATGGCGAGACCTTTGACGCTGTCCAGACCGTTTGCGTCCGTCAGTGCGTTGTAGAGGCGCCAGAGCAGCCAGTTCAGCGTACCGAGCAGGCCAAAAAGAAGTCCTGCTATAGAGTCCTGACGGATTCGTTTGCGTCGGCTTCCAACTGCTGCACCGACTGCAACACCTACGATGGGACCGAGACCTGCCAACAGTAGGAACAGTCTCTCGACCGCTGTAATGTCTACAATCTCGCGCAGTTCTCCCATAATAAGGTCTTTCTGCTTGATTGAGTCCATCCCCGTTCGGTTGGAATCAAGGGGTTAGCGCCCCTCGCGAAGGGCTTTTAGCCTATCACTTACGGAATCGGTGGCTTATTCGCTGTCGCGGCCGGAGCGGCTGGCGGTTTTTGCGCCGCGGGCCATTGCAATAATGCCGGTGCGGACGAGTTCACGAATGCCGTAGGACTCCAACAGATGCGTGATCTTGTCCAGTTTGTCGGTCCCGCCGGTGACTTCGACGATAAACGTCTTGTCGCTCATGTCGATGATACGGCCGCGGAAGATCTCGACGATCTGCATGATCTCGCTGCGATCTTTGGGTTCGGCGTTGACTTTGATCAGCGCCAGTTCTCGCTCGACAGCGGCGGTCTCGGTGTAGTCCACGACTTTGATGACTTCCACCAACTTGTTCAGTTGCTTGGTGATCTGCTCCAGAACCCGGTGGTCACCGCCAACGACGATCGTCATACGGGAGATCTCCGATTTGTCGGTCACCGAGACCGCCAACGATTCGATATTGTAGCCCCGGCGGGCGAACAGTCCGGCGACACGGGCCAAGACACCGGCATGGTTCTCGACCAGCGCCGTGATGGTATGTTGCTGCTGCAACTGCGCTACTATGGAAGTGCTCATCGTATTGGTCATTCTCGTTCTAAATCCTCATCCGTCACCGCCCCGGACCCAACCAGTGCGGACGGCCGTGATAAAACAGGGGTGAGTTGCCTAGAGGTCGAAGGGCGGCTTGGAATCGTCATCGTCGTCCGGATCGAGAAGGTCGTCGTCCAGATCGTCGAAGGGATCGTCCTCTGTCGTCGAGATCATGGGGCTCGTAATCTCGGAGAGCAGATGCGCATCCGCCGCGATAAACACGCCGTTGACGCCGCCGAAACCAGGCCACGCCATGACGGGCAGGGCCGTCAAAGAGACGTTCCGGTGTCCCTGCGCCTCGGCGTAGCCCAGACAGATGGCGTAGTCGAGGTGCAGCAAGTCGCGCGGAGAGAGCGGGCAGGCGCTCAACTGCTCTGAGAATCCGGCGGGAAGATCTCCGCTGCCGTGGTTGGCCTGCGCATATTTCACGAACAGCGGCACGGCGCGCTGAAAATAGACATGCGACAGCGCCGGACGCAGGATCTGTCGGAAATAGAGCCCGCTGCGGATCAGGCAGTGGTAGCCGCGTTGATAGTAACGCCACAGAGCGTCGTGTTCTAGTTCTTCGATTTGCATGGTTTATGTCAGCCTTCACCCTGTTCCCGTGCCGCGCCTCCCGTGCAGTTCAGTCGGCACAGGAACAGGATGCGGCAGGGTTACGCTTCGGTCGCTTCTTGAGAGACGGAATTGATCACTTCGACGTACTGCGCGAGCACGGCCTCTTCGTTCGAGAAGGACCACTCCGAACCATCGGCATGAACGCTGGCTTTGGTCGCTTCCAGATCGGTTCGGACCATCATCTCTGCGACGGTCTGGCCAGAAGGGATCATCGGATAGACGTTCTCTTCGGTCGGGACGACGCAGTCGATGACGACCGGGCGATCCAGAACGCCTTTTGCGGCGGTCAGAGCGTCGCGCAGTTCGGCGGGCGTGGTGGCCCGGAAGCCGACGCCGCCGTACGCCTCTACTAGTTTAACAAAATCCGGCGACGCTTGCAAGTCTACCTGGCTGTAGCGCTCCTGGTAGAACATCTCCTGCCACTGGCGGACCATGCCGAGCGTTTTGTTGTTGACGATCACGGTGATCACGGGCTGGCCGTAGACCGTTGCGGTCATCAGCTCCTGAGTCATCATCTGGAACGAGCCGTCGCCCGAGAGGCAGATGACGCGCTTGTCCGGATTGGCGAACTGCGCGCCGATGGCGGCGGGCAGACCGAAACCCATCGTGCCCAGGCCTCCGGAAGTGACCCACTGGCGCGGACGGCGGCACTTGAAGTACTGCGCAGCCCACATCTGATGCTGACCCACATCCGTCGCCATGATGCAGTCGTGATCGAAGATCTCGCCGATCTGTTCGATGGCGTACTCCGCATAGAGCCGACCGTCCTCCGGATAGGTGAGCGGGAAGCGTCGTTTCCACTCCAGGATCGTGTCGTTCCACTCATCTGCAGGGCGCGGGGCAACATGCTTGAGCAGTTCGGCCAGAATGGCTTTGACATCGCCGACGATCGGCACATCGGGCTGCATGACCTTGCCGATCTCCGCAGGATCGATGTCGATATGGATGATACGTGCGCCGGTGGCGAACTTATCCACATTCCCGGTCACGCGGTCGTCGAACCGAGCGCCGACGGCTATCAGCAGGTCTGACTGGTTGACGGCGTGGTTCGCGTAGGCGGTGCCGTGCATCCCGAGCATGCCCATGCTGAGCGGGTGCATCTCGTCGATCGCACCTTTGCCGAGCAGGGTCGTGGTCGTGAGAATATGGGTGAGCTCCGCCAGTGCGGTCACTTCGGCCTGTGCGCCACTGGCGATAGCGCCACCGCCCACGTAAAGAACCGGCCGCTTGGAATCGGCGATCAGTTGAGCCGCCTTGCGGATCTGCAGTTCCGGAATCCTACTCTGCGGCGAGGCGGGCTTGTAGGAAGGAATATTGACCTGTTTGGAGTAGCTGGTTGTATCGAACTCAATGATGTTCTTGCTCACGTCGAGCGGAATATCGACGAGGACCGGGCCGGGGCGACCGCTGCGGGCGATGTAGAACGCCTCCGCCAGCACACCCGCCAGATCTTCGACCTTTTTCACCAGGAAGTTGTGCTTGGTGATGGGCATGGTGATTCCGGTGATGTCCGCCTCTTGAAAGGCGTCTTTGCCGATGGCGGAGGTACGGACCTGACCGGTAATAGCGACCATTGGAATGGAGTCCATGTAGGCCGTGGCGATGCCGGTGACGAGGTTCGTCGCGCCGGGGCCGCTGGTAGCGAGGCAGACGCCGACCTTGCCGGTAGATCGTGCAAACCCGTCGGCCATGTGGGCCGCGCCCTGCTCATGCCGGACGAGGATGTGCTTGATATCCTTGCAGTCGAAAATCGCGTCGTAGATGGGCAGCACGGCCCCACCGGGGTAACCGAAAATGTGAGTGACTTCTTCCTGCCGCAGACATTCCAGCAGTATTTGCGCTCCTGACAGTTTCATCGTTGAGAATTGCCTCCTAAAAGAATCGCCAAAAAAACCCCGACGTCCGCAAGGGACGCGAGGCTGTTTGCTCACGTGGTACCACCCTTGTAATCAGCACGCGTTGACGGGACGCGAACGATGGACCTCCGAAGACGTCCCACTGACCACTTGAAGCGCGATATCGGGCGCGACCCGGGAAACCTAATGGAGCCTATAAAGACTCTTTCAGCTGCCTGCTCAGAGGGGAGTTTCTGTGTCTGCTCTTACCGCCTCACACCACCCGGCGGCTCTCTGAAAAGCATCAGAACACGTACTGGCCTCGTCACTGCGTTACAAATTCGATTTAATTAAATAAAGTATAGCACAGGCACCGGAAGCGTGTCAATGCAGTAAATCATTATTTTGCTTGCATCCTAGAGGAGGGATGGCTTTTTCGCGTGTTTAACCCCTTGATATTCACGCACCAATCTGATTTGGAGCAGGGAGAGGCTTTGTATTACATGGTAGCCCGGCTGGTAGGGAGTAGGCAGGATCAATTCTAACGACCTTTCGACACTCGGACCGTCCACTTGCGTCATCATGCTTCTCTTCAAAGGCAAAAAATCTGGAACCGAGCTATTATAGCGCACCGATTATTCAAATTGCGCGTAGCGCTCGAACCAGAACTTGGGGCATAATTAAAGAAGTCCCGCGCCCACTCCTAAAACCCGAGTCAACGCAAGACTAGTAGGAATAGATACGATGCTCCCACTCCTCGAACTCCATCAAGTCGCCGCCTTCTTGAACGCACATTTTGATGGCGGCGTTCGCGCGCTGGCTCCTATCGGTAAAGGGGACTGGTCGCAGGCTTTCTCTTTTGAGCACAATGGGAATGCTTTTGTGGCAAGGTTCGGCGAATATGGCGAAGACTATCGGAAGGATCAGTATGCCTCTCGCTTTGCTCATTCCGATCTGCCGATCCCGTGCGTGCGGGAGATCGGACAGGCTTTAGATCGTCATTTTTGTATCTCCGAACGGGCCTATGGATTGATGCTCGAGAGCCGGGATGCCGACGCAATGAGCGGGATCATTCCGGCAGTATTGCGGCTCTTCGATGCCCTGAGAACCGCCGATGTCAGCGCCTCCTCCGGATTTGGCGGCTGGAATGCCGACGGTCAAGCAGGGGCATTCAGTTGGAAGGAAAATCTACTCGCCGTCGATCAAGAGGGCGACCGCGTCCACGGCTGGCATGCGGCCATGGCGGAATCTCCGACTGGCACCGATCCCTACAACGAAGCGCTGGACTATCTGAAAGCGCACCTCCCTCTCTGTCCGGAGATTCGCCACCTGCTCCACACCGATCTGCTCCATTTCAACGTGCTGGTGTCTGAAGACCGGATCAATGCCGTGGTCGATTGGGGAAACGCGCAGTACGGTGACTTTCTCTATGAGTTGGCCAATTTCTCCTTCTATGCGCCCTGGTATCCGGCAATGGAGAAGATCGACTGGGCGATGGAGGCACGTCGCCATTTTGAACACAACGGTGTTGACGTCGCCAACTTCGAAGCGCGTCTGCGCTGCTATGAAACTCATATTGCCCTGGACAATATGGCCTACAACGCCTTCACGCGCAATTGGAAGGAACTGGCAGACACGGCCGCCAGGGTATTGCAATGTATCCGTAGAAATTGAAATCCAGCCTGTTCGAAAAGGAAACACTTTATGCGAACATCGAGAATATTCGGTTTTGTCTGCCTGTTACTATTGTGCTGCGCTTCCGGACTTCTAGCCCAGGCCCGTAAGCCGGTGCAGAACAAGCCGGTTTTGAAGGTCGCAAAAGATGGGCTGCCGAACGGGCATGCGACGCCGGAAGGAGCGGCATGCGATCTGGCCCGCGCCTTTATTCAGCACAATGTGCCGCTGTTCAAGAACACCTGCATCCCCCCTTTTGGGGGAGGAACCGGACGCAAACAGTATGTCGCCTTTCTTCAGGAGACGGCGAAGAGTATGACCGCCGATGCGAAGCAACCCACGCCTTCTCCAAATGGACCCAAGAGTATCGGCATCGTCTTCGCCGCACGGCATCTTTCCCTGCCCGGACCAACCTCGTATGGCTATGCGGTGAAAGGCTTCAAGGCGGTCGAGTTCGTCGATGTCGGGGCGTATCTGCAGAGCGGCAAACGGGCGATGAACCGCACCCTGGTCATTCAGACGGCAGATGGCAAGTGGTATGTCTATCCGCTTCCTTCCGCCAATCCACTTTTGAGCGCCGGTCTCAACACGGAATCGAACTCCACGCAAGAGATTTCGCAAGTCTATACACTCAAACTGGAGTAGCCGCAGTGTGCGCTCATTCAGACCTGCCGCTGCTTCCGGAAGGCTTCTTCTCGGCTATCGCTGTCGCCACGCCTGATGCCACGTATCGGCGACGAAAAGAATTTTCGTCGCCGATGTATTTCTGACGGACGCTCTGTCTCTTCTTCCTGTGTGAAGGCAATATCGTTACCTTTATCGACCGAGGAGGCATCGCTCATCGGTGGCAGGACTATCCAGGGAGACAACTATGAAAAAAGTATTTGGGTTATTCGCAGTGGCAGCAGGCATGACGTTGCTTATGGCGCCCGGTTGCGTGCTCGCACAGGGGGGAGGGATCCGGCGGCGGTGGGGGCGCGACAGGTGCCAACAAGCCGCTCAAAGGCTCTGTGGCGCTAAAGGGGCTGGCAGTCACCAGCCATAGCAGTGTCTCCAAAGGAGACGGCCAGGTCATTCCTCTCGGCGGATACTACATCGCTCCCTCGGTGGCCTGCACTGCCAATATCAGCGGCGCAGACGTGCCGGATGGAACCACGGTGATGGTCACGCTGGAATATCTTTCGACCTCCGATCTGTCGCCGGTCGTCATTGGCACGTTCACAGTGGTCGGTGGCAAAGGGACCTTCTCCAGCGTCAGCAGTCCGACAGCGGTATCCATTTCCAGCGGCTTCAGCACGATGAGCATTCGCCTGCTGGACGGC
>JAYUMV010000499.1:0-18109 GCA_043762265.1 Chthonomonadaceae bacterium
CGCCATGACAGGACGCATCACCCAACTCGGCATCTCCCGATGGACCGACAAAGGAGGCAGTTACCGCACCGTCCAGCGCTTCTTTCACACCGAGATCGATTGGCTGGCCGTCAAATGGCGCTTCTTTACGCTGTTCGTCTAGGATCCTGCGGCTGTCTCTCTGCTCGCAGGCGATGAAAGCGTGGTCACCAAGGCCGGCAAGAAAACCTTCGGACTGGATCGCTTCTTCTCGTCCCTTTACGACAAAGTCGTCCCAGGGCTGGCCTGCTTCTCGCTCGCGCTGGTGCAGGTGGGCAGCCGACAAGCCTACTCCCTCTCCAACGAGCAGGTAGTTCGCACCGACGAGGAGAAGCAGCAAGCCAGGCAACGCAAACAAAAGAGCGCAAAGCCGCAGAACACTTCCAAAACCGACCCGCCCAAAAAGCCGCGGGGCCGGCCGAACATCGGACGATTTATGCAAGAGGTCTCATAATCCCGACCCCATTCCAGTTCATGACCAAGAAGTCAGAAGGGAAGCACCGCGAGAAAACAAATCGGATTAGCCGTGGGTTCGGCGTGGGACTTACCGCGTGTCCGGCGCAAATCCTCTACACGGTAACGCTCGACGCCAGCCCATTGATCGGAAATGCCAACGGCCCTTTTTTACTGGAATTTCAGCTCTCTGACGGCAGCGGAACCAACGATGGGAACAATATTGCGACCTTGAGCCATTTCAACTTCGGCTCTGTGGCGGCGATCGGGGCGCCGAAGGTCACCTCGGCGACGCCAGAGCCAGGGGGTGTTTACTCTGCTCGGAGTGGGGATGGTCGCCGGAGTGATCCTTCGCCGGGGACGCAAACGCTAAAAGGCAATATTCACCGAACGCCCTCCGTTTCTGTGCTCCGTATAACCCTTCTATACACGATGACTTAACACGCATCCGCCCTCCTCACGCCATTGCGCGTAAGGAGGGCGGTTTGCTTGTACGATCCAGAACTGCCTGATTTCCTTAGCCGCCCCCAGAGTTCTTTGAGAAGGTTGCTGTGAACGAGTAGCCCGCATCCGTCGTGCCGAGATTGAGCGACGTGTTGAGCTGCGTGTCCTGCACCGCACTGCAGCCGGTGCTGCTTACGATCCAATAGCTGCCTGGCCCCAGAGTTGTTGTTACCGTTCCAGCGCCATGTGAGCTAAGGATCATTCCCACGCTTTCATCAAGCTGTCCGTAGAGTGCCAATGCTCCGTTTGCGCTCCCGGTCGCTGTGATTGTCACGTCGGCGAAATCGGTGAGGGTGAAGTAAAACGTCGAGTTGGTTTGGGTAGTGGCGGTCACACTCTGGTGCGCAACCGGAGGCGTATTGAACGTTGTGCTTGCATTGTAGGCTGTGGTGAACGATGCGGAGCTGTCCGAGCTAGACACAGAGGTCGTACCCGACGCCGTGGCACTGTACGTGGGCGCGTAGAATATCCCGGTAGTCATCGCGGTTCCCGACGCGCCGTTCAGGACCATCGTAAGGCTCGGGCTAATCTGTTCGTCTATGTGGGGATCCCAGGTGTAACAGGTGGTGGTATGATAACCGCCTCCTCTTCCACTCCCACCCCGCGTGTGCTTGGTATACCGGTAGTCAACGGCTGTGGCGCTTGCCGTCACGCTTCCGGACAGCGAAAGGTTTGACAGCAGTGTCTGCGCGCCTGCGCCGGGTTCCAGACAGAGCGCTGCAAATCCAAGGAGGAGGATCCTTTTTTCATGCGTTTCTCTAATCTGCTCTGAGAGCATAGATCGATGGCCCGGAATGCCCCCGACGCATAGGGTCGGACAGGAGCACGGCCTTTGCTATATTGCTTACTCATTATTAGTGGCGTGATTATAACAGAGAGATTTTTCTTGTCTAATAGATTCTCCTGAGTGGGTATCTCACATTGTCCGGTTTAGGGAGCACAAGTTGGAAGCCCGCGACAAGAATATCCTTGGCAACACGGCCGTGCATATCCTGGACAAGCAGGACAGCCCGATCTGCCTGTTCCCGCATCCCGCTCGCGAAATTCAACAAATTGTCTCCACAGTAAAAATAAAAGTCCTTTCCACTTGACAATATGTAAAGTGGACATTACGTCGTCTGGAGGATAACGATGGTACGTCAGGCGAGAACGGCATGGCTGAGTCTTTCTGTACTTGGCCTCGCATTCGTCATGTTCTGTGTTTTGAGTTTCGTCCTAAAATGTCTGCTTTCTATCGCCACAATCCGCCGTTTCGCGGATCTCTCCTTTTGATCAGATGCCTATAATAGAGGCAAGTCAAGGAGAAAACAATCATGCTGATAACCGCAATCACAGAGATCCTCCCGAAAGCGCCACGGAAGGCGAACTATACTTCACTGGGGAACGTGTCTCCCGAGGCGTCTACCGATTTTCAATCTTGAAGGAACACCAAGAGGCCATTTACATGAGTGTCTACAAAGATTTTCTGCCACAAGCCCTCACCAAACCAAGTATGTTTCATAACCGGGGTGTAGCCGAGTACGAGCATTTTGACGCTGCCGCAGAAGCGGCAGTAGCCTGGGTGAAAGAGAACGACGTCAAGGTTCTCAGTATCGAAACAGTCGTCTTGCCCAATCTGCCAGACATGGGTGACAACCAGGAAGGCGTCATGTTCAACGAAATGAGTTCCCTGGGCTTCCATTATCAATTCGTGCGTGTATGGTATCTGCAGAGTTAGAAAGGTACGGGATGAACGCCCGGAAGAGTAAGATGGTGGCGATGGTGGGATGGTGCGCGGTGAAACCTCCCTAGTGCATGTCATGAATTATGTCCGCTTTCTATAATTGTCATTAACTCATATTTTCTGCCAGTAAAGAGCAGGAACTTATATTTTCTATCTACGTCCATCCCATATACGGTGCGCATAGTCACCCAGCGAGGCGACGCCATTGCCCTGAACTGCGGGAACGCAGACATCGCGGCGCAGGCTCTTCAAGCCGAGTCCTGCAAAAAGAATTCTGACAAAGTTTCGTTTCCGGAGGCGCCTACAATGAAGGAGGTGTCTCTGGAATTCTCTTTTTCGAAGGAACCATCTCATGTTCAACAAGATTTTGTTCTGCTCAGATGGATCGGAAGGTGCGCTGAAGGCGACGAGAATGGGCGCGCTAATCGCGCAAAGGTTTTATTCCGCCGTCCTGCTGATCCATACCTACGACCCCACCATTAACACTTACCCCCCGTTCGGCGGAGGGGATTGGGAGTTTACCTCCGGTCAGGGAATTCTCGATGCAGATCCCGAAAAGATGCGGCGCGATCTGGCCGAACATACCGGCAAAATATTGCAGCAGGCTGGCCTGGAATACAGGACTTTGCTCGAATGCGGTCCTCCCGTGGAAGCGATCACACGGGTCGCTAAAGAGCAAAGCGTGGACTTGATCGTGCTGGGGGATCGAGGGGTGGGCGATGTGGCCACGTTCCTCTTAGGCAGTGTCTCCGAGGGCGTCCTGCATCGCGCCCACTGTCCTGTCCTGATCGTACGGGGCGACCTTCCGACGCCGTTGCGGCATGTTCTACTGGCTTCGGATGGTTCGGAGGATGCCTGCCAGGCCGCTGGCGCTGCTATCCAAGTTGCGCAAAAGTTCGGAGCTTCCCTACGCGTCCTCAATATGCTCGACAGCGCTTCGGTTCCTTCCAGTCTGTCACCTTATCTTAACGTGGATAGCGAGACCCCCTATACGCGTGCGGAGCATCTGCTGGCGAAGATCAGTGCAGACGTCAGCGCGGAAGCCCTTGGAACAGGGGTTGCCTGCTCATTTCATCAGGAGACTGGAAACCCGGCGGTCATCATCGCCGCCTTCGCCAAGCGCCAGGAGATCGACCTGATCGTCCTCGGCTGTCGCGGACGGAGCGCCCTGGCTTCGCTGTTGATCGGCAGTGTCTCCAACAGCGTCGCACACAATGCGCACTGCTCCGTGCTGGTGACGCGCTAACTCCGACTGAATCCCGAACTCCTATTGTTTTGGGGCGCAAAGTGGGCAGAAATGCCGACTGACGCCATTTCTGACGACAAATAGCCACCCTGCCGCTGGCGGTAATCTATGCTGCGCAGGAAGCAGTTGGGGACGCAATGCTACCGGAAGGGAAGCGACTGCCTGGCAGCCTTCGCCATCGCAATAGATATGTTTGCCGTCTTCTGCTACGCTCATAGCGGCTTTTCGACTCCTTCTTGGCCCTACTTGCCATAGCTCTATTGTGGGTTGGGAGCGGGCAAAAAATATCCGCCGGATGGCGGATTGTGCGCAGCGCAGGAAGAAGGATTTCGAGGAGCGGAAAACAACTATTCCGCGGATGGGCCAAGGCCGTGCCGTGCCGCCCATACGGCAGCCTGCACTCTATCGGACACGCCCAGTTTGCTCAGGATATGCTCGATGTGCGTCTTGATCGTGCTCTGGGCGACAAACAGTAGGGAAGCCATGTCTCGATTGGAAACGCCGGTCGCCAGCAGGCGCAGCACCTCCTCTTCGCGCTCCGTGAGGGGGATTACCAGATCTTCGGAGCCTGCCGCATTTGCGCTGACACTACGCAGCGAACGTATCAGGGCGTGTGCGGAGAGCAGGGTGTCTCCGTTTGCGACCGCTCGCAGCGCCTCCAGCATCTCGTCTCGCTCCGCGCCCTTGAGCAGATAGCCCGCCGCGCCTCCCGCCACCGCCCTAGCCATGTAAGTCGGGTTATCATACGTGGTGAGCATCATGACGGCCATGTGCGGATGTTCCTGCTTGAGCGCGACAAGAGCGTCCAGGCCATCGCCTCCAGCCATGCGGATGTCCAGCAGGGTGAGTTGCGGGTGTAGCTGGCGCGCCTTTTCCAGAGCCTCGCGCCCGGAAGTTGCTTCGCCCACGACCTCGAACTCCGTATCTTCGAGCATGCTACGCACGCCACCACGCCAGATCGCATGATCGTCCACCAGCAGCACGCGCACGGTCGCTCCCATGACTTCGCTCATATCGCTTCCTCTTCTGTCTCTTCCAGCTGCGGTTCCAGAACGGAAAAGACGACCTGCACGGTCGTTCCCTGACCGGGGGCGCTGTGCAGGGTGTATGCGCCGCCCATCAGGCTGACGCGCTCGACCATGCTATGCAGACCGACATGGGCATAGTCGCTCATTTTTTCTTCCGGAAGAAAGCCCTGGCCCCAGTCACGCACCTCCAGCATCAACTGCGGAGTCTGCGTGGTGGGCTCAGAACGCTCCAGGAGCGCGATGCGCACCCGGTCTGTCCGCGCATGCTTGCGCGCATTGTTGAGCGCCTCTTGTGCCACACGGTAGACGGCGGTCTCTAAGGTCTTGTGATAGCGCTTTCCGGCGATATTGTAGACGCACTCCGTGTGCGTCCAGCCCGCGCGGGCTTTCTCTTCCGCTGCCAACTGTTCCAGGGCGCCTGCCAGACCCAGATCGTCTAAAGCCAGCGTGCGCAGACCGTTGACCATCCGGCGCGACTCGACGACCGCCTCTTTCAGGTAGCGCAGTCCCTGTTCCAGTTCGCGTTCTGCACGCTCCTGATTATCGTTTGCGTGGGCGCGGCGGAAGGATTCGAGATGTGCGTGAGATGCCATGACATACTGTGTCAGGCCGTCATGCAGGTCGTAGGCGATCGTCCGGCGCTCTTCTTCCTGAACGGAGATCAGGCCGCTCACCAGGGCGCGCTGCCGGGATACGAGATGCAGGTTGTAGATAGCGACGGCCGCGTAGGCGCTGAGCGCCTGAACAGCCGCCTCATCGGCTTCCGTAAAAGGCCCGCCGCCCTCCTTATCCGTCAGGTAGAGGCTTCCTGAAACCGTCTCTCCACGTCGGATCGGCACACCCAGAAAACTTTGCATGGGGGGGTGGTTGGGAGGGAAACCGGCAGAGGCCGGATGCAGGCTCAGGTTGTCCACACGCAGCGGTTCCATCCGTTTCAGCAACAGGCCGAGAATTCCGCCGCCGAGAGGGCGCGCGCCGATCGTGGCTTCCTCTGCGGAAGTCAGCCCGGTCGTAATAAACTCCATCAGGCCCTGCCCGTTCGGGCGTGCGACGCCCAACGCTGCGTACCGCGCATGGGACAGAGTGCGCGCTGCCTCAACGATATGGCGCAACGCTTCTACCCCCGTCCGGCTGGCAAGGATATCGAGGGCGACCCTGTTGGCGGTCTCCAGGACGAGCGCGCGATTTTCGGTGGCAATTTGAAGCTTCTGCAGTTCACGCTGCGCCTGTTTCTGCTCCGTGATGTCTCGCGTTATGAGCAGCGCGCCAATGATGGCGCCCGCCGCGTCTCGGGTGGGTGTCACGAGGAGGGAGACCTCCAGCAGTCTGCCGTCTTTCGCGCGCCGCACGGATTCAAAATGCTCTACCAGTTCCCCCTGCTTGATCCTGTGGATGATCTCCTCCGGCTCATGCAGACGATCCGGCAGAATCAGGAAGGAGATCGGCTTGCCAATGGCCTCTTCCGCCGTATAGCCATACATGCGCTCGGCGCCCCGATTCCAACTGAGGATGATATTGTCCAGCGACTTACCGATAATGCAGATGTCCGACGCCTCTACCAGGGTCGCAACGTCCATCAAGCGGCTTTGACTTACACTCGCACCTAAGGAAACGACTTCCGACATGCTCTACCTCTTGAAGACTAGGATCTGCTGCCAGATTGTGCCATACAAATACCACAAGGGTATGCGTAGGCCTATGGTAATGCAGGAGACAGGTTTGTAGATCCACGAAATGACGGATTGTGAGTCTATCCCTCCGTCAAAAGCCTTATGCTGGAGGGTGCAGAGTATAATTTTGCGCCATCTCTTGCCCGACGCCATCGAAATTTGCCGCGATCTCCGTTGCCCGCTCCAGGGCGGCTCCGACATGCGGCAGGATGTTTTTCTCGCCGATATGCGCGACAAAGTCGGACTGCAGCAACATCCGTGCAGGCTGATCACGCGCCCCGCAGATCAACAGTGTTTTACCTGCTTGTTTAAGACGTTTCGAAAAGACTTCCAGAGCATGTAAACCGGTTGCATCGATAGCCGTCATGTTGCGAATCCGCAGGATCACTACCAGCGCAAAGAGAGTCAGGTCGGCGGTCTCTTCGACCAGCTTGTCGGTGACGCCGAACAGGAACGGCCCGTGAATACGCAGGATCGAAACATAGGGTGGCAACTGCTTGTCCTGCAAGATGTGCGGACGACCGCTTTCAATGTATTCTGGCGTGACGGTGGCGACTGTCGTCGTTTGAGACACCTTGTGGATATAGAGAAATGCGGCCAGCCCAATCCCGACCTCGACGGCCATTGTCAGATCGGCAAAGACAGTGAGGAAGAATGTCACGGCCCAGACAGCGATGTCCGCTTTGGAAAGTTTGAGGATCGTGCCGATCTCTTTCCATTCACCCATATTGTAGGCGACCACAAAGAGTACGGCAGCCAGCGTTGCGAGCGGAATGAAGCGTGCAAGCGGCGCGGCCACCAACAGAATGAAGAGCAGCGTCAGCGCGTGAACCAGGCCCGCTACCGGCGTTTTTGCCCCAGAGCGGATATTGGTGGCCGTGCGCGCGATCGCTCCCGTCGCCGGGATGCCGCCAAAGAAAGGAGAAACGATGTTGGCGATGCCTTGTGCGATCAGTTCCATGTTGGAGTTGTGCTTGTCGCCGCTCATACTGTCCGCCACCACCGCCGAGAGCAGACTTTCCACGGCTGCAAGCAGCGCCACGGTCAGGGCCGAAGGCAGCAACGGTAGGATGAGATCGGCACGCAGGCGCGGGATCGCGAACGGCGGAAACCCCTGCGGAATGCCGCCAAACTTGCTCCCGATCGTCGCTATCGGCAGAGGCAATAGTGCGACGACTACCGTGCCGACGAGCAGCGCCACGATGGAACCAGGAACCTTTTTAG
Source organism: Chthonomonadaceae bacterium (assembly GCA_043762265.1). Classification (GTDB taxonomy): domain Bacteria; phylum Armatimonadota; class Chthonomonadetes; order Chthonomonadales; family Chthonomonadaceae; genus JANXLO01. The sequence goes on from JAYUMV010000499.1 coordinate 7,867, forward strand.
TCAGGCGCGGCACGATCAAAATGAGGACAAGAGAGGCTGAGGCGACCAGAACGGTTGGAAGATGCGTCGTGCCGATGTGCTTCGCGAGCAGTTCCATACGGCCCAGGAAATCACCGGGAACCGGCGGGGTTTGCATTCCCAAGAAGTCTTTGATCTGTGTTGAAATGATGAGCAGCGCGATGCCATTGGTAAAGCCGATGGTGACAGGGCGCGGAATGAACTTGACCGCCGTACCCATCCCCGTGATCCCCATGAGAACCAGCAGAACACCTGCCATGAGTGTGACCATCAGCAGACCGGAGAGTCCGAATTTGGCAATGACCCCGGCGATAATCACGACAAAGGCGCCGGTTGGCCCGCCGATCTGTGTACGGGATCCTCCAAGCGCCGAGATGATGAACCCGGCCACCACCGCTGTATAGATACCGGCCTGCGGCGTCACGCCTGAAGCGATGCCGAAAGCCATTGCTAGTGGCAGCGCCACAAGGCCCACGGTCAGTCCCGCAATCAGGTCGGTGGTGAAATCCTTCGCAGTGTAACTGCGCAGGCAGAGCAGTAGCTTCGGGATCCGCATATTTTTTTCGTTGTGGACGCCAACAGGAATGCTCACCTGGCTGCTCCCTCTTCTTCGTGCCTCTCTCCAAACATAAATATCGTCTCCTTAGGCCATGCGTGCGTACGCCTATGGTAGCGCGGGAGACAGCCCCACACATCCGCGAAATGACGGATTGTGGCTCTATCCGTTAGACAAGCTTCCGCTGGACGCACGGAAAGCCCCGGCGGTGAGGACTGCGCCTTGATCTCCACAATCCGCCGTTTCGTGGATCTCTCCTCTTTCTCACCAGCCTATACTAGAATCATCGCAAACAAGAAGAGCGCAGGCTCTTAAAAACCAGCGTAAGATAGCGCCGCCTGCAACCGGGCAGAGCACCATAAAGAGACCGACGCTCTCATTGCAGCCGATGGCTCCTGGCACAACCACGAGCCTGTCGCACGGGAATGATTCGTACGCAGAAAGAGAGAAGATCGTGGAAGCCGTCGTCTGGAATCGTTTCCAATTCGCCTTTACCATCACCTATCACTACCTGTTCCCTCAGCTTTCGATGGGACTGGCGTTTCTGATCGTCATTTTCAAAGTCGTCGCCTACCGTACCGGCAATGCTCGCTACAACGAGGTCGCGCGCTTCTGGGCGCGTATCTTCGGCATCAACTTCGTGGTCGGCGTCATTACCGGCATCCCGATGGAGTTTCAGTTCGGAACCAACTGGGCGCGCTTTTCCGCCTATTCCGGTGGGGTGATCGGGATCACGCTGGCGATGGAGGGGATGTTCGCCTTCTTTGCCGAATCCGCTTTTCTCGGCATCTTTCTCTACGGGGAGAAGCGATTCGGTCCAAAAATCCATCTCCTGGCCGCGTTCATGGTTTTCCTCGGCTCCTGGCTCTCCGGTTACTTCATTATCGTCACCAACGCCTTTATGCAGCATCCAGTCGGCTACGCTGTCGGCCCCCACCAGACGCTCCAACTCTCTGATCCGGCGGCCTACCTGTTCAATCCGTGGGCGCTCTGGCAGTATGCGCACAATATGAGCGCGAGCGTCATCACGGCCTCCTTCGTCGTATGCGCCGTCGCCGCCTATTGGACCTTGATGAAGCAGCATGAGGAGCATGCGCGCATCTGTTTCAAGGTTGCGGTCACGACCGGAATGATCTTTTGCCTGCTGCAGATCTTTCCCACCGGCGACCGCCAGGGCAAACTGGTCGCGACCTATCAACCTGCCACTCTTGCGGCAATGGAAGGCAAATTCGTCAGCGGAACCCAAGCCGAACTCGCCATCATCGGGCAGCCGGATGTTGAGAACCGTCGTCTGGAGAACCCGGTCCTGGTGCCCGGTGTCCTCAGTTTCCTCGCGTATGGCTCTTTTGGCGCGAAAGTCCAGGGCCTCAACGATTTTCCGAAGGATCAGTGGCCGGATAACGTCGTGCTCCTCTACTTCATGTATCACATCATGGTCGGGCTCGGCACGATCTTTATCGGGATCATGGGGCTGGCGACCCTGCTGCTCTGGCGCAATCAACTCCTGCGCTGCAAACCGATGCTCTGGATACTCCTGCTCGCCTTCCCGTTTCCCTATATCGCCACGACCGCCGGTTGGGCGACTGCCGAACTCGGCCGTCAGCCCTGGCTGATCTATGGGCTCCTGCGCACCGTGCACGGCACTTCGCCCCAGGTCAGCGGCGGGAATGTCGCCTTCTCCACGCTCGGGTTCCTGGGGCTCTACGCTGTCATGGGGATCCTGTTTCTCTACCTTATCAACCGTGAACTCGCGCGCGGCCCGGAGAGGGCGTCCGAAGGAAAACAGGAGGTGGCGCTATGACGACGCTCTGGTTCACCATCGTGGTGTTGATGTTCGCGGCCTATGTGGTTCTGGACGGCTTCGACTTCGGCGCGGGCATCCTGCATCTCTTAATCGCGAAAAACGATCTCGAACGACGCACCGTTTTAGCCTCTATCGGCCCGCTCTGGGACGGCAACGAGGTCTGGCTGCTCGCGGGAGGCGGCGTGCTGGTCTACGCCTTTCCGCGCGTCTATGCGGCGGCGTTTTCCGGCTACTATCTGGCCCTGATGATGGTCCTTTGGCTGCTCATCCTGCGGGGCATCGCCATTGAGGTCCGTTCGCATCAGGAAGGACCGCTCTGGCGCAGTTTCTGGGACGGAACCTTCGCCTTCGCCTCGACTCTGATGGCGATCATCCTGGGAGCCGCGCTCGGAACGGTTCTCCGTGGCGTTCCGCTCGACGTGACCGGCTACTTTACAGGGCCACTTTTCACCGATTTTCGGGTCGGCGCGCATCCAGGCATTCTCGACTGGTATACGATCCTGGTCGGAGTGTTCGCCCTGGTCGCTCTCGCCGCGCACGGAGCCGCCTTCCTTATTTACAAGACCGAGGGAATGGTCCGAGAGCGCACCCGTCGGCTTGCAACGCCTCTCTGGACCATGCTCGCCGTGCTGCTGGTTCCCATCACCGCTGCGACCGCTCGCGTACAGCCGCAACTCTATGCCCATCTGATCTCCCGCCCCTGGACGATTCTGCTGGTCATCAGCATCACTGCCAGTCTGGTCGGCGTGTTTGTCGGACTCCGACGTCGCGCGGAACTTCCGACCTTCCTTGCCTCCGCTCTGTTCCTGGTTTCGATGCTCGGCACCGCAGCGGCGGGCTACTACCCGACCTGCCTGATCTCCACGCTCAGCCCTGCCTACAGCCTAAACACGGCCAACGCCTCTGCCGGCTCCCTCAGTCTGCACGTAGGACTCTACTGGTGGCCCGTCGCTCTTTTCCTGGCGGTCGGCTACTTCATCTATCTCTACTACTCTTTCCGGGGCAAAATAGATCTCTCCGCCGATGGACATTGAGGCCCACGTCCCGGTGCAAGAGGACGTTATATCCCTTCTACAGTCTGGATCAGAGTGCAACCATGACCAAAACCCTTTCTCGTCCCGTCCTGAACCGTCGTCGTTTTTTAACGCTTCTAGCGGCGTCCGGCGCTCTTGCAGCAGGAGGATATGGACTATACAGCTATGCCCCCTGGCTGGATTATGAGGAACAGGCCAGCCTGGCCCGAAGACCGTTGGCGCACGCCTCCACGCGGTCCACACAGATGCGGGAAATCGTCCGTTATGCTGCTCTGGCGGCGAATGGGCACAACACCCAACCCTGGAAATTTTACATTCAGGAGAATGCGATCGAAATTCATCCAGACTATTCTCGCCGTTTGGCGGCAGTTGACCCCGGCGACCGTGAACTCTGGATGAGTCTGGGCTGCGCGTTGGAAAACCTGATCGTAGCCGCCCGCGCTGTAGGGTATGATTCCCATGTGATCTATCCGGATGCAGCGGATTTTATCCATGTCCGCCTGACAAAGAACGCTACCCAGAGTGGAGCGATGTTCGATGCCATCCCTCTGCGACAGAGTACCCGCTCGGTATATGATGGTCAAACCATTCCGTCGGTCCAAATGAACAAGATGCAGGCTTTGCCGCTGGAGCCAGGCATCGCGTTGCACTTTGTGACCACTCCTACCGTACGAGAGACGGTGCTGGAGTATGTGAATCAAGGCAATCTGATCCAGTACGCGGATAAGGCCTATCTGGACGAACTGATGTTCTGGCTGCGTTTCAATAGGAGAGAAGCCCTGGCGTCATACGATGGCCTGTACTCGCTGTGCGCCGGGAATCCGGAAGCGCCGCGTTGGCTGGGAAAGATGTTTGTGGCGCGCACAAAGCCGCAACAGCAGGCGGACGCAGATGCCAGGAAACTGCGCAGCTCTCCCGGCGCGGTGGTGATCGCTTCGGAATCGGAGGATAGGGCCGCCTGGGTTCGTACAGGGCAGGTCTATGAGCGGCTTGCGCTCACGATGACCTCTTTGAACATCAAATCGGCTTTCCTGAACCAGCCTATCGAAGCGGTAAAACTTCGCTCGCAATTTCAGAGCGCGATGGGGTTGGGCAGGTTTCTGCCGCAACTGCTGGTACGCTTCGGCTATGCGAAGGCGCTGCCACGTTCATTACGCCGTCCGGTCGAGCAGACGCTGATACGATCTTAGCCGACACCATGACTGCCAGGTGGAACTCTCGGGCATGCGGTGGCCCGTTATCGGGTACAATTGCCTGAGAGCATGTATTGGAAAGGCGGGTCTGTGTAGCCGTGACTGCTTCTCCTGGTTCGTCCCCATCTTCGGATTCCTACGATGTCACCGGCGGCCCGCTCCTGCGGGATGCTTCTTCCTATGTGGTTCGTCAGGCCGATACCGATCTCTACGCGAGCCTTATTGCCGGAGAGTACTGCTGCGTCCTGAGTGGATCGCAGACGGGCAAGTCCTCCCTCGCGGCGCGGACACGCATGCGCCTGCAGGAGCAGGGCGTGCGGACGGTCGTGTTGGATCTCGCTCTGGCCAGCGTTAGGGCCGACCCGCCGGAGCAGTGGTATCTCTCTCTGCTGAACAAAGCAGGCAGAGATCTGGGGCTGGAAACAGAGTTCTTCGCCTATTGGCAAACGCGCCCGGAGTTCAGTCCTCCGCAGCGCTTCTTCGGGGCCTTACTGCAAGTCGGACTGGACGCCTCCTCCTCTCCTCTGGTTGTCTTTCTCGATTCCGTCGATGCTGCGCGCACCCTCTCTTTCTCCACGGAGGCATTCTTTGAGGCGATCCGTAAATGCGAACGCGCGCGAGCCGCAGAGCCAGATCTCCTGCGCCTCACGTTTTGCCTGCTCGGCGTCGAACCGACTGCTGATCCGACTTCCAAGTTGCCTACCTCTCTTTTCACCATCGGCAAACGAATAGAACTTGTCGGTTTTGCCGTAGAAGAGGCCGCGCCTGCGCCAGAGGCATCGATTCCGAGGCGAGGGGGATGGGGTAGGCTTCTGTCGGCAGGCGCGATTCTGCTATTGGCGGCGAGTCTAGCAGGCGTGGTAGTTCAGCAGAAGCGTATTACGGCGCGTAAAGCGGGGCGGATGCGTGCAGCAGTCCGACGGGCGAGCCTGCAAAAGGCCGAAGCGGACCTTCGCCTCTATGCTACGCAGATGGCCTTGATCCAACACGACTGGGACAACAACGCTCTCGGGCCTCTGCTGGGGTTGCTGGAGGCTACACGAGAGAAGGGACAGGGCGCCTTCGAGTGGGGCTATTGGAATCGACTCTGTCATTTGGATCTGCTCACGCTACCGGGACATTTCGAAGGGATTTCCTCTATCGCGTTCTCCCCCGATGGAAAGCGCCTTGTCACAGGCAGCCCCGACCAGACCGCCAAGGTATGGGACGCTGCAAACGGACGTGAGGTCTGCATTCTCAACGGACATACTGGAGACGTCCGCTCGGTCGTCTTCTCCCCGGACGGCAGGCGCATTGCAACCGGCAGCCTCGACCACACCGCGAAACTCTGGGACGCGCAGACGGGCACCGAGCTTCGGACCTTTAAGGGCCCTGCCGGTGCGATCTATTCCGTCGCCTTCTCGGCAGACGGTCAGCGTCTTGGAACCGCCAGCACAGATCATACTGCGCAGATATGGGAGGTGGAAACAGGGGCGGCGCTGCTCATTCTCAAGGGGCATGCAGGAGAAGTCAACTCTCTGGCTTTCTCTCCAGATGGGCGGCGGATTGTCACCGGCAGTTCTGACAACACGGCCAAAGTATGGGAGGCGGAGACCGGCACTACGCTGCTCACTCTGAAGGGACATACCGATACGATCTATGCCGCCGCCTTCTCTCCGGACGGCGCCAGTATCGTCACTGGCAGCAAGGACCAAACGGCGAAACTGTGGGATGCGCGGACGGGCAGAGAACTGCGCACCTTTGGAATGCACTCCGGAGTCGTCCACTCTCTGGCCTTCTCACCGGATGGGAGCCGCCTTGTGACGGCTGGCGCGACCCCTGCGGCGAGGGTGTGGGATGTGGCGAACGGCAAAGAACTCTTCACGCTCGACGGACATACACGTGATATTACCTCGGTCGCCTTCTCTGCGGACGGGACCAGGATTACTACCGGAAGCAAAGACGGCACCGCGAAGGTATGGAACGCCCAGGAGCGCGATGCCGTGCTGACGCTCGCAGGGCACACCAACGCTGTCTCTGCTGTCGTTGTCTCTTCGGACGGTCAGCAGATTGTAACGGGCAGCGCCGACCATACCGCAAAAATCTGGTTTCTGCCGGTCGGCGAGAATCTGCTGACGCTCAACACGCAGACGACAGGGGATACTGCCGTCGCCGTCTCCCCGGATGGGAAATGTCTTCTCACCGGTGGCAAAGAGAGTTCGGCAACGCTCTGGGACGCAAGCAGCGGAAATGCGATCCTCGTACTGCAAGGACATAAGGAGCCGGTCGGGGCCGTCGCTTTTTCGCCGGATGGGAAGCGTATCGCCACGGGAAGCGGGGACAGAACCGCAAAGATATGGGACGCGCAGACCGGCAAAGAGGTACTCACATTACAAGGACATACCGGTAAGGTCGTCGCCCTGGCCTTCTCCCCAGACAGCCGCATCCTTCTGACGGGCAGTTTCGATCACACGGCGAAGTTGTGGAACGTGCAGACGGGCAAAGATCTCCGCACTCTCACCGGCCATACCGGCGCTGTCGTTACGGTCGCGTTTTCCAGGGACTCTCAGCGCCTCGTGACCGGCAGTGGAGACAAGACGGCCAAGGTCTGGAATGCGGTGAGCGGACAGGAACTGCTTACCCTCACAGGCCATCGGAACTTCGTCGTTGCGGCCAGTTTCTCTCCGAATGGTAAGCGCATTCTGACCGGCAGTTGGGACCAGACGGCGCGGCTATGGGATGCACAGACGGGGCAGGAACTGCTCACCCTCAAAGGGCATGGCGGCGGCGTCACCTCATCTGCGTTTTTCCCGGACGGCAAACGCATTGTGACAGGAAGTTCCGACAAGACCGCAAAGATCTGGTATTCCAGTAACGCCGACACTCCCCCCTCCTGGCAGAACCCAACCTCCCCCTGACCGGATTGAATCCGGTGCCGGTAATACGCTTGGAGGGAGCTGCCTGCACGGCGGATTCGGAAATTCCGAGGCGGCCCTGAGGCATTTTTCACAAATTTTCACTTTTGCTCGGTATAGTGTTTTCTGAAAGAGGGAAAGCGATTTTCTATCCAAAGGAGCACACGTAATGGACAACGACGACGCAACAGTGGGGCGAATCTTTACGCGGCGAGAAGCGCTGCAGGTGGTCGCACAAGGCGGGCTGGGGCTGGCCGCTGTCGGCGGGACCTACAAACTCGGCTATGCCGCGCCTCTCCTGGACAACCAGCCGAAAGTGAATCTGGTCGCCAGCCCGGTCCTCACCGAAGGCCCGTTTTTCGTGGATGAGAAGCTGAAGCGCAGCGACCTGGTGAGCGGTACAACGCGTCCTTCCGTGAAAAACGGCGTTCCCCTGCATATTAACTTTACGCTCTACAAACTCTCCGGCACCACCCATACACTGGTGAAGGACGCGCATATCGACGTCTGGCATGCCGATGCCATCGGGGTCTACTCCGACGAAAACAACCCGATGAATCACGAAATGACCAGCCACCAGACCTGACTGCGCGGCTATCAGGTGACGGACGGGACCGGAAGCGCAGCCTTCCAGACCATTTTCCCCGGCTGGTATCAGGGCCGCGCGCCACACATCCACTTCAAGATTCGTACCTATTCCAGCATGGAGAAGATGACCGCCGAGTTCACATCGCAACTCTTCTTCAAAGAGGCGGACACGACCCGAGTCTACTCGGTCGATCCTTACACCCTCGCTGGACGACGGGACACCACCAACACCACCGACAACATCTTTACCGAGCGCCAGCGAGACGGCTCTATGGCCGGTGAACACATGCTGGTCGATCTGAAGAAGTTGGCAGCCTCCGCAGGTTACACCACCACCTTTATCGTCGTCCTGACAGACCAGAACCTGCGCGCAGGCGGCGACCGACGGCGTGGCCCAGGCGGACCTGGAGGTCCCGGTGGTCCACCTCCGGTCGGCCCTTTCTAAAACAGACCTAATTCCGGATAAGTAATCCAGGGAATTTTTCACCACCAGGGAGGGGATTACGCTACCGCTGGCGATGAAGGGTGAAGACGGCGAGAGAATGCGGAGGCAACACCGTTTGCCAGGCGGTGTTGGGAGCGGAGGGCCAGGGCGGGACCAGGAACGGATGCGGGGCGACCGCATCGGGATGTTGCAGGGTGTTGGTGGCCTGTGGGTCGGGCGCGGAAAGCAGTGTAGCCGTTAGGGACGCCGTCGAGAAGCCTGAGAGCGTCAGGGAGAACGGCCGGGTGTCGGTGAGATGGCGATTCACGGCGAAGACGACCAGCGTTTTTGCATCGGCGGTCAGGGCGGCGAAGACATCGACATCCGGCACATCGGCGACGGCTGGCAGAAAGCCCCGGGCGGGAACGTCCCGGCCCGGCCCGATCGCCGCGACAGCGACCGGCGTGTGGATACCGGAGGCGGCATAGAGCTGCTGGGTCCAGTACTGCGGATCGACGATCACGACGCCTGCGGGTTTCTTGATGCCGCCGCCATGCATGAACGCAGTCATATTCGCCAGCGTCACAAGGTCGCAGTGGCGCAGCATGGCGTTGAGAGCCAGAGCGTTGTAAACTGCGCCGACCTGCGCGTCGTGGTTGGGTCCCTCGCGCCATTTCTCGCCGCCGACGATGAGGCCCCACTCCGTGAGCGCGAGATGCGTTTTGCCCTTCGCTCCTGGAATGGAGGCGATCAGGCGACCGAGACTCGGCAGCATTTCGCGGTCCAGGAAGGTGGGATGCGCCATCGCGCTGGCGTACTGGTCGGCATAAGAGACCCCTTCCAGATCGACAGGCAACGGCACAAGGGGGTGCAGGGCGAGATAATCGGGAGCAGGGCGGTGCGCGGCGACCGCGGCTTGCAGCAGTCGCTGGTTCCAGTCGGCGTTACGTTTTAAGCCCTCCGGTGTAAACTCATCGGCTTTGCCGGTGGCGATCAGGCGCAGATGCGGATCGGCCTGGAGCAGGGCATCTCGAAACCGGACATAGCGGCCGGCGTTGTCGGCGGCGTCCGTATGCCCGATCTGCCAGGGGCCATACAGTTCGTTGCCGACCTCCCACAGTCGCACGTTGTAGGGCGCAGGATGGCCGTTGGCGGCCCGCTGTCGGCCCCACGTGTTGCCGTTGGCAGCGGCGTTGCAGTACTGGATCCAGTGCGCCGCCTCCTCAGGCGTCCCGTCCCCCGCATTTACCGTGAGTTGGGGCTCGACCTGAAGGAGCCGACAGAACTTCAGAAACTCATCGGTCCCGAAAAGATTAGGCTCGATTCCTCCCCAGGCGGCGTTGCGTCGGGTAGGACGCTGCTCCGGCTTTCCAATCCCGTCCTGCCAGTGGTAGCCGCTCGCGAAGTTGCCGCCAGGCCAACGCACCAGCGGCATGTGCCACTCCCGCGCCTTCTTCAGCACGTCTGGGTCCATGCCCGCCACGTTGTCGGCAGGGAACAGTTCGATCTGGTCGATCTCGACTGCGTCCCCCGCGTGATGCTGCACCAGAAATCGCGAGCCCTCGCCTCTAACGATACGTCCGGGCGGCAAGGTCAGCGGCAGCCGATATGTACGCCACGCCGCGTCCGGGATCTTTGCTTCCTGCTGAAAATAGACTTCCGCCTGCTTGCCTCCGGTTCCCCGGATCGTCAGCGTAATCGCGCCGTCGCCGGAAGCACAGCGGGCGGCAAA
>JAYUMV010000500.1:0-2209 GCA_043762265.1 Chthonomonadaceae bacterium
AGAGGGATATAGAGGTAGTCGCGCAGCCATGTGGAAAGGCTGATATGCCATCTATGCCAGAACTCGGGCGGGTTGCGGGCGATATAAGGGAGATTGAAGTTCAGCGCCAATTCGAAGCCCATCAATTTGCCGAGCCCCCGCGCGATATCCGTATAGCCGCTAAAATCACAGTAGATCTGAAAGGCGAAGGCATAGACCGCAAACAGGCACTGCGCCCCACCCGGCGTCTGCCTGGCATCGAAAACCTGATTGACCAGCGGAGCCAGATTGTCCGCGACGATCATTTTCTTGAAATAGCCCCACAGAATCAGCCACAACCCCTCGGCGATCTGGTCGCGCGTGACTTTGCGGGGATGCACGACCTGAGGAATGAGCGCCGCAGCCCGTGCGATAGGTCCGGCGACCAACTGCGGAAAGTAGAGCACGAACAGCATATAGTCCAGAAAATCGGAAATCGGCGTCATCTTGTGCCGATAGATGTCGATAGTATAACTCATCGCATGGAAGGTATAGAACGAGATACCGACGGGCAGCAGCACATTGAGATAGAGGACTGGCGCCGGAATATGGAGTGTGTGCAGCAGATCGGTCGTGCTGGCGATAAAGAAGTTGAAGTATTTGAAGAATGCGAGGATCCCGAGGTTCGCGGTCATGCTCAGGAAGAGGAGATGTTTGCGCCTCTTTTCATCCTCGGTCTTGATGAGTTTGAGGCCGATAAAGAAGTCGATGGAAGTAGAGACCAGAAGCAAAATCAGGAAGCGCCAGTCCCACCAACCATAGAAAATGCCACTGGCGACGAGCAGCATGCGGTTCTGCCATCGAAATGGTAACACATAATAGAGGAAGAGCACGAGGAGGATAAACGGCACAAAGACCCACGACGTAAAGAGCATATTGCGTTCTCCGACAATAACCTACCAACAAATAAAACGGACCGCAATAACATCGTCGTCTGTCGGCCACGTCCTGAGGATCAAAGTATACCCTCTTTCTTACGCAACGCGAAAATCTCGTACGGTCGCTGTCGAAATAGCGCTTCCTATAGGAGTAAAAACAACTTTCCCTCCCGTAAGGCAGTTGCGGGAGGGAAAATTCGTCTCTATACGTTCGGATCGTGGAGGCTACGCATTCGTATCGCGGCGTCTATTTGCGGCGCTTACGCCGTATCCCGTACCCCAGGCCGGTCATTCCCATTCCGACCAGGAGAGCGATGCTGCCCGGCTCCGGAGTGGCGGCGCCCACGGTGCCGTAAGTCATTGTCGTGAACCGCACGTTCAAACCGCCGGGTCCGCCCTGGTTCGTCCAGTTGAAGCCCAGGGTGTTTGCGCCAGCCTGATAGAAGGTACTCGGCAAAGTGAACGGAGTGAAGGTTGAAAAACTCGGACTGCTAAAGCCGGTGGAATGCCCATTGATCAAAATGTCATTGCCTAGGTTGTCTGTAGACCACCCTCCCTGAATATTTACCGAGTTCAGATTAACGTTGGCAGGCAAGGTGAACGTGGTATTGTAGGTGAGCGTATAGACTCCTCCGGCAAAAGCGCTGCCATCGTTGCCGTCAGCCGCGACATAGTTTGAATCCGCGCTGGTCACCCAGGACTGATTCGGATTTTGCTCTACGAAAACCGTGGAGCCGGAACTGTAGTGCGGATCCGCTGTCGTCTGGTTCGCCGGGGTAATCTTGGCTTTTCCGGCATCCACTCCCGTGTTGAACAGATTATTGATCGTCTGCGCATGGGCGAGCGGCGCGAAGCACACTGCGGCGGATCCTAGCAGAAGCAGGGTCGTCCGCTTGAGTAGAACACGAGAGGAAAAAAGCATAGTTTGCATGGGACAGGGTCCTTTCTGGAACCAGGAAGAGAGTGCAGCGGGGCTATCATGAAGACAAGAGCGACCTTCGTGGACAGAGAGATACTGTCGACAATATCTCTCTGAGCCCTCCTGTTTGGGAATAACCCATGCACAAACCCTATTATAATGTTCCATCGCAACAGCAACGCAACAGCAGCGCAACAACAGGTTTTGCCTGCTATAACCTCTGCACGAGGGCTTTTCAGCCTTCCTGAAGGCGCTGCCATATCAGGGCGCTCTCATTCGCAAACCTGCGCGATTGCGCGATTTCGCCGTCTGCTTCCAGCACATCCGCCAGCAGGCCCAGCGTCTCCGCCACACGAGGCTGCTCTGCGTTCGCCTGAAAGATCTCCAGGCTCTC
>JAYUMV010000501.1:0-12140 GCA_043762265.1 Chthonomonadaceae bacterium
AACCAGGAGAAGCCGCCGTTTTTGCACTCGAAGGTGACCAGTCGCTGATAACCGACATTGATATACTGCTCGGCCTTCATCTGCAACTCGGGATTGATCTTCCGGGTCGTCTTCAGGTAGTCCAGCACCAGCAGATCGGGATAGGTGGTCGAACTGGTCTGCTCGAAACAGCCGCCCGGCATCTGGAGAATGCCGTCCAACCCCTCGACGACCTGGCTGAACGCGCCGGGATAGAGCTTCACATAGCAGGCGCTCGCGCCCTTGATTGCATCGGCAGGCACCGTGAACGTCTTCTCCGACTTGTGTTCCAGCCGGTCGTTAATGGCGACATCGGTCCGTTTCCCGTTGGGTGTCACTTCGACCTGACGGCGCACCGCATCCGAGAGTTTGCTGCCTTTCGCCGTGACCATCAAGGCGTGGTTGCCTATGACGTTGACCGTAATAGGATAGTAGACGACCTTCACCTGCCCGCTCTCGATCTTCAGGTTCTGCGTCGCGGAGCCCTGCAATCGGAACCAGGGTTGCGTCTCCAACTCCAGCGCGACGGTCTGCGCGGTCGGCAGATAGTTGTAGACCGCGACGGGGATCTCGATGTGATCGTCTTTCGTGAGCGAGAGCGGCAGATCGATGTCCACAAAGAAGTCCTGGAAGACTTTGACGCCGCTGGTCGCGCTGCCGAGCTGCCCGTTCATGCTGTTCGCCATCGCGCTCAGCCGCCAGGTGGTGATCGAGTCCGCCATCGGCATGCGGATCTCGGCCTGCCCTTTGTCGTCGGTCAGCAGCATCGGGTTCCAGTACATGGTCTCCGGGAAGTACTCGCGCACACGCGGCGCGCTGCCGCCGCTCCCTCCGGCTTCGGAAGTGCTCTTTTCTTTATCGTATTTCACGAACAGCGATCCGTCCTTGGTCGCCAGCAGATTGTCCACATTTTCGGGCAACATATCCGCCCTGGCGGCCTTGAACATGGCTCTCGCCGGCATTCCCGCTCCCCTTCCAGCGCCGCCAAAACCGCCGCCCCGCCCTGCGCCGAACTGCATCGCCCCATTGAAAACCCTGTCGCCCCCATCCCGCAAGCCGCTGCGGAGGCTCCAAGCAGACTGTGAGACGCCAAGGATATCATCGCCGGTGCCCCACTTGCCATCCGGCCCGGCGGAGTCGAGCAGCGTATAGACATAATAGATCGTCTGGCCGTTCATGTCGGACTTATAAAAATGTCCCCAGGGATCAAGCAGGTCGGCCTCTTTGAGATAGCCTTTCTCGACCAGTTTCATGAGCGAATCGGCAGCGCTCAACGGCGTTTTCGTATCTGCTTGATATTTTACGACCGCGTTCCAGATCTTCTGCTGCGCCAGCGACATCAGATTCACCACTTTGACGCGCACCGCTTCGAATCGCTGGTCGTAGGTATCGACCTGGATCTCGAAATCGTCTTTGCGCGGCACGGCGCAGAGCAGCATGGCCGCCGCTCGCTGCCGCTCGACATCCCGCCTTACCGGGATCGGACCGGGCTGAAGTTCCAGCAGGCCGGTCGGACGCAGGCCGTGGATCTCGTACTTCGGCTCCATCAACTCTTTTTCGAGCAGGAAATAGACCTTCTCCAGACCGGGCTGAAGTTCGGAGAGCGCGAAGACGCTCTCGTCTACCATCGCCAGACCGAGCGCGGCCTGCACGGGTCGATGCTGCTGGTCGTGTACCGAGAACTTGAGGATCGCATCGCCGCCCGGCTTGTACTCCTGCTTGTCGGCGGTGATCTTGATGTCGAGGTCGTCGGCAGGCGAGACCAGAATCGTGCGGGTGTCCCGGATGATCTCCTCCGAGGGCAGAATCTTGTAGGCGTGGATTTCGAGCGTACCGACCATGTCGTGGGTGAGCGGCAGGGTGAAGTGGCTGTCGTTGCCGTTCAACGCTTCGGCACGGGTCAGGATCGTCTGCTTATTTCGGACCACATCCAGGTAGAGGGCGCCGCCTTTCTGGGAACAGAGTGCGGCCAGATTAAGCCGGTCCCCGACCTTCGCCAGGGTCTTGTCGGTCCGCAGGATCAGCCCATCCTGCGTGGCAGCGAACTGCAGCGTCTGCACATTCGTGGCTTTCCGACCCTTGTCGTCGGTCGCCGTCACGTTCAACACGACCGGTGCGTTTCCTGGCGTAAAGTCGTAGGCTGCCAGGCCCATCTCATCCGTCTTCAGCGTCTTCACACCGGGCAGTTTCGCCTGCGATGCGGTGGTGTTGGTGGCAGTTCCAGGAGAGGCGGCGGGCTTCCCGCCCTGCGGCGGAACTACGGACGTGACGCCCACCTCGATGGAGGCCGCTTTGAGCGGAGCGCCGTCCGGTGTAGCGGCAGAGATATAGATGCGGTTGGCGACGTTCGGCACGAGGCCGCGATGCTCCGACACGACGACCAGAGAGATCGGCTCTTTCACGACCGGAACGTTGAGATGCGCTTCCTGCTTGTGGTCCGCCGTATCTGTGAGCGAGACGGCGAACTCGACGACGCCTTTGCCCTGCTCGAAAGACTGTCCGACGAAACTATTCGGGAGCGTGTATCGGAAAGTGTAAGCGCCGACAGCGCTGGTCGTACCGGTCAGCTCCTTCAACTTTGTCACGCCGATGTCGAGCGTATTGACCGTCAGGGTGACTTTGCCATCCGCTACGGGCTTGCCGAAGAAGTAGTTGGCTTTGACGGTGCCGTGCACCTCTTCTCCAGGCAGATAGTAGGGCTTGTCGGTGGTGACGGCGAGTTTGTACTTCGGGAGGACATAGCGCTGCACCGTGACCTTCTTCTCCGTCTGCCCCTGCGGCAGGATGGCGCGCAGGGTAAAGGTGCCCATATTCACTTCATCGGCCAGAACGAAGTCGGCGCTGGCCAGCCCGAAGGCGGTCAGTCTGCCGCGTTTCTTGAAGACCTTGTTGCCGCGCGCATCCTCGACCTCGAACGTGACCGGCTGATCGGCGAGGGCTTTGCGGGTCGCCATGTCGAGCGCGAGGGAGCGGATATGGATCGTTTGACCGGGCTGATAGAGGGGTTTGTCGGTGGTGAGCAGCACCTGCACCGATTCCGCCAACTGAATCGGCTGCTCGATGGTGTCTGCTCCGAGCGGTGACTTCACCTCGATATGGAGTTGGTAGGCGCCCGGATCGGACATCGGGGCGGTAAAGCCGGCGTCGAGCGTGCCGAGCCCATTCGTCGTCCCCGTGTAAAGGGTCTGCATGGGGATAGTTTTGCCGTTCTCCTGACGGCCCAGCCCCAGGGTGACATGCGCCCGCACGGGTTTGCCGGTCTGATGGTCCAGCACAATGACGCGCAGTCCGGCGGGGCCGCCGCGCAGCCAGTTGCGCTGGCCCAGCACACGGGTCTCCAGGGGGGAGACCGTAAACTCCGACTTCGGGTCCGTTTTCGCGGCCTTCGTGTGGCGTCCCATCGTGAGGGCATTTCCCACGAGATCGTTCCGTTGTTGCGCCAGCGACGGCGCATTCCCCAGCCCGACGCACAGCGTAAGGCCGGCACAGGCGAGCAGAGAGTAACGCATGACAACACTCCTTCCTCCCGGCCCTCCCGGCCGGAAGCGACGACTGCATAGTTCCGGCCCTTTAGACGGGGGCAGGCGTCAAAGCGTTACCATCTCCCCGGTCTTATCCGCCGGAGGAAGCGGAGTCCGGCGATTCGCGGTAGAACGTTCCCTCCTGATCGTCGTAGGCGAAGAGTTCGGCGTAGCGTCCCCAATCGATGGCAGTGTCGAGTTGGCGTTCGGCCTCTTCTTCACTGAAGCACACGTAAAGTTCGCGCAGGACAGCCTCCCGACGCACACGTCCATTGGCGGCGTTCTTGAGCAGACGCAGAATATGCTGGATCAACTGCACATGCGCGACGGCCTGATCGCGGAAGACGACCTTCTCCTCCAGAACTCCTGCGACGGCGAAATGAACTCCGGTCGCTGTCAGGTAGACATCGCCCTTCTCGATATTGCCGAGGTCCAGCATATCGATCGCCTGCACCAGGGGCAGCAGATCGTCCACCTCCATCTGCAACTCGCGGCCCAGCGCATAGATGTCCTCGCGGTCTCCATCGGCATGCAGCCGCTCGACCAGACCCGTTACCTGTCCGACAGGCACATGAGGCAGAGACTGAAATGCGCGTGCGGAAGCTTTGGTAGCCTGCACCACAGTCTCCGTGGCGCCGAAGGGCTCGACCGCCTCCTTGGGATTGGTCATGACTCCGTAGAGGTAGTCCACCAGACGGACATGCTCGGGGTGCATCTTGCCGCGCTCCTCTACCGGCAGTCCGGGCATATCGACACGCACGACGCCGGGATTGGAACCCATGACCACCAGGCGGTCGCCCATCACGACTGCCTCTTCGATGTTGTGCGTCACCATCACGATGGCTTTCGTGGGGATCTTGCGGGAGCGCCAGAGCGAGAGCAGCTCTTTCTTCAGGTTTTCGCCCGTCAGGACATCCAGCGCCGAGAACGGCTCGTCCATGAAAAGAATCTCCGGCTGCACTACCAGCGCCCGTGCGAAGCCGACTCGCTGCCGCATGCCGCCGGAGAGTTCCTTGGGATAGGCGTCTTCGAATCCGTCCAGACCGATCACATCGATGGCTTCCAGGATCCGGCGGCGGCGCTGAATCTCCGGCACATCCGAGTTCAACAGGCCCACTTCGACATTCTGATAGACGGAAAGCCACGGAAAGAGCGCGAAGGTCTGAAACACGATCGCGACATGGGGGTTCGGCCCGGTCTGTACCGCGCCTTGAAACCGCACGGTCCCTTCCGAAGCCGCCGATAGCCCTGCCAGAATGCGCAGCAGCGAAGATTTCCCCGAACCGGACGGCCCCAGGATCGCGATGATCTCGCCTTCCCGAATATCCAGGTTTACATCCTGCAGCACCAGCATCCGCTTGGAACCATCGCCATAGTATTTGATGACCGACTCCGCGCTCAACAAGACGGTCTTATTCTGCACTGCGGTTGTCATGAGGCACCTCCTTTCAAATCTAACCGAGTCGATAGCGGGTTTCGGCGAGAGCGTAGAGCGGTCGCCAGACGAAGCGATTCAAGAGCACGACGATGCCGGACATAGTCGCGATACCGAAGATGATAGCGGGCCAGTCGCCTTTTTCGGTCGCGGCGGCGACATAAGCGCCGAGGCCGTGCGCGGTCAGTTTGTGCGTGCCCCACGAGGCGACTTCGGCGACGATGCTGGCGTTCCAGGCGCCGCCTGCCGCGGTCAGGGCGCCGGTTACCCAGGCCGGGAAGATGGCAGGGAGAATGAGCGTTCGCCAAAGCGTCCAGCCGCGCAGTCGGAAGACCAGGGCCGCCTCGCGCAGGTCACCGGGCACCGCACTCGCACCGGCGATCACGTTGAACAAAATATACCATTGTGTGCCCAGCGCGATCAACAGGATGCTGCCCCATTCAAAGTTGACATGCAGCTTCAGAAAGATCAGCACCGCGACCGGGAAGATCAGATTCGCCGGAAACGACGCCCCGATCTGAACGAGAGGCTGCGCGATCCGGGCAAGTTTGGGCGTGAAGCCGATGCGCACTCCGACCGGCGTCCAGATCACCGTCGCCAGCACGACCATGATCGTGACGCGGAGCAGCGTCAAGATTCCGAGATAGACCACATGCAGGGCCTCCCGAACCGTCAGTTCACTGCGCACGACATTCAGGCTGCGGATCGCTCCATAGACAACCAGGGCCAGGAGTGCGATGGTAAAGCCTGTATTGATCGCCTGCCGTACGGCGGGAGGAAGCACCGGTCCCTTTGCGTCGCGAGCGGTGCGGGCGAACAAGGCGTCCAGTCTCTTGCCGAACGGAGCGAAAACACGCTTCTCCAGCGTATCGACCAACACCGATTTGCGTATCACATCCAGCACGAAGGAGGTCGGTTCGGCGGACGAATCGGTCTGCTCGAACTTGAACTTCTGCGACCACGCGACGATTGGCCTCCAGAACAACTGATCCACGATGACCACGACGATGACCATCGTGAGAACGGCCCATGCAACCGCTTTCGTATCGCCCTTCTCGACGGCGGTCGCCATGTAGGAGCCGATGCCAGGCAGTTTGAAGTTGTTGCCGAGCACGGAGATCGCCTCCGACGCGGCTAGAAAGAACCAGCCTCCGCCGAAACTCATCATGCCGTTCCAGACCAGTCCGATCATACTGTAAGGCGCCTCCAGTTTGACGAAACGCTGCCACCAGTTCAGGCGGTAGATCGTAGTCGCCTCGCGCAGCTCCTTGGGAATGGTGCGCAGCGACTGGTAGAAGCTGAACGTCATGTTCCACGCCTGCCCGGTAAAGATGGCGAAGATGCTCGCGCACTCCAAGCCCATCAAGGAGCCGGGAAAGAGCGCCATAAACCCTGTCACCGTGATTGACAGGAATCCCAGCACCGGCACCGACTGCAAAATGTCGAGCAAAGGCACGAGTATTTTCTGCGCGCGCAGGTTGTAGGCGGCGATATAGCCGTAGACAAAGGTAAAGAGCAGGCTCGCCCCGAACGCCAGAAACATGCGCAGCAGCGAGCGTGCCGCATAGCCCGGCAACGCGTAGGGCGACAGGTCGATCTGCATGGTGACGGCGGGAACGAACGGCGTCCGCATCTCTTTCGTCAGATGCAGTACGCCGAATAGCAGTCCGAAAAAGGCGACGAACAGCACGAGGTCGCGCCAGCCAATCCGGTGGGAAGCGCGCATCACCGGCGGTGTATAGGTCAGTCGTATCATCGCACCCTCCTTTCCTGCGCGCTAAAACTCCAAATGGGCGCGTACGGACAAGACAGAGACTGGACCACGGTCTCGATTATAGCCAGGATTGTTGATAAACTGATAGTCCAGCGCCAGCGCCAGCGGTTTCGCGACCTGATAGCTGTAGTAGGTCTCAACGATCCTTTCGGAGCCGTAGTTGAGTTTGCCGTCGCCGAGCAGGAAGCCAATACCGCCCGCCGCGAGATACTCCTTATGGGCGGCAGCGAGATCATTCTGGACAAAGGCCAGCGCCACACGATCCTCCGGCCGATGCCAGCGTTTTCCGGAGAGCTGTCCTCCCACCGAAAGGGAGCGATCCACTTCGGTATAGGCGAAGCTTTCCGTTGCGCCGTCGTCCCAGCCGTAGCGTGCGAAGAGGCCGGTCGCGCCTTCCTCCCCAAGCGGCTGCTCCAGATTCAGGCCAAACCCAAACTTATTGCGGTTCGAGCGGCGGGTCGCAGTGATATCGGGTGTCGTGCCGCTCTGTTGCGCCAGCATCAGCGCTTGCCGATAGTCGCCCATCGTGGCGATATTGCGATAGGCCAGCAGGCGCACAATCATCGGCCCCTTGTGACGGAGCAGTTTCGGGTGCGTCTCGACCTCGATCTGTTCGCCGCGTGCGTGGGTGAGGTTCTCCGCAAGATCCGGTCCGTTGGCGACCAGCGGCATCGCAAGGAGGCCGAACCTTACGGCGAAATCCGGGTTAACCCATTCGACCGCATAGCCGCGCGAATAGCCTCGGGTGTCAGCAGCGTAGTCATAGGCGGCGTTGTTGAGCAGCGCCCAGTTCATGAACTGCGTGCGGGTGCTGTTCGCGTAGGAGTTGACATCGAAGATATCGCTGGCGCCGAACTTGCCGTTGGTAAAGACCAGGCGGTGCGTGGGCTGCATCCCCTCGATCTGATTTTCGCTCGGCGTGATCTTCTCTTCCCCCTTACCGGTCGCCAGGGTGTAGCGGACGAAGTAACGTCCCAGATAGGGCTCCATGCCGAGCGTAGGATTGCGAATCACGTCTCCATTGGTGAAGCCCGCCAGACCGAGCGCCTGACTTACTCCGTTGCCGCGCGCCATCTCCGGATTGACGAATAATTCCAGTCCACGCGTCAGGCGAACTCCGGCGTAGAGGGTGTACGTATCGGACAGTTCGTTTTCGTTGCGCGCGAGCAGGCTGTTTGCGCCCGAATACGGGCTGTGGAATTTGAACAGATTCTGATCGATCAGCGTCACCTGCAGGCCCAGTTCATAGGGCAACAGGGGCTTTTTCTCGGCAGTCGGCGGCAGGCTGGCCTGCGCAGTGTTTCTCTGAGGGGTCGGGGTGGCCTGGGCACGCACGACTCCAGGAGTGAGCAGGGCGCACAAGCCGAAACCGATCAGAACAGAGGCCGTTCGGTTGATCTGCGACCAGGAAATTCGGGTTATCATCGTCGTTTTCTCCCTCGATGGAGTGGCGTGTCCGTCCGCGAGCCATGCCGTCGCCGGTTGAGTAGCGGCATGCAACAGGGCGCAGGCAAGGAAACCTCCGCAGGACATGCGAGGCGGTCACGCGACACGAAGCGTGTCTGAATTGGAATTGGGAGTGGCGAGATGCAGGCGGGAGTGCTCTGCTTCAGCAGAGCGGGGTATCGCCGCGCGACTCGCGCACCTTTCGGAAGATCCGGGAAGGCGGCAAGCGGCAGGGCGACAGCGGTTAAAAGGGGCTATCGCGAAGCGGTCACGACCTTCACGGCCTGGTTTTGCCGCCTCCCCCTCGGGGGAGGCTGAGAACTGCCGACGTCCATTGATTCTCTCCAGAATGTCGATTCACACACGCAGGCGCACAACAAAAAAACCCATCTCCGGTAAGGAGAAGGGCTCGCGTGACCCGGCCGCAGGCGTCCGTGCCGTCTGTCGGCATCGTCGCTGCGTTCTCCCCACTCGTTTGAGTTTTGGCACCGCGCACCGTAAGAGACGGGATCGTCTCAGCCACTTTAGGCAAACCCTTCATCCGGGAGTGCCTGCTCTACCCGCTATCAGGACGTCTCTGGACGCCGCCGGGCAGTGGCCTGTGTGTACGCGGGAACCTCACCTACCGAGGAACCGTTTTCATTCACTGGCAATCTATTGACTCTACATGCGTACAAAATCTGTACGCGCGTAGCAAGTCTATTGTATCCCCGCTCTGTCTCTTTTGTCAAGAGCGATCAAGGAGATTTTTTCGAGCCGGGTCGCTTGCAAATTTCTCTCTCAGCGGCTACAATAAAAGACCCCCCTGGAGAAAAACGATGTCGCCTCTGGCACAACCTGGGAAACCCTTTCGCCTTCTATACTGTGTGCGCCTTTCCTCGCTACCGACCACACTGTGGCTGTGGCGGATGGCGGCGTGCCTGCTTCTGGCCGTCGCTCTTGGTGCGAGCGCAGACACCGCTCTGCCGGAAAATAAGATCGCTCCTGCGTTTACGTTGAAGGATGTGGACGGCGCGAGCCATAAGCTGGCTGAGTATCGGGGCCGCCCGGTGGTGATATTCTTCGCCTGCGGATGCCAATGGTGCCACGATTTCGGCGTGGAGTGGGCGCAGATGCAGCGCAGCGGAGTCCTTGCCGATGCAGTATCCCCGACAGATCCTGGTACCGCCGCCACGACGAGCAAGCCGCCTCTCACCCTGATCGTGTTTATGGGAGAGATGAAGGCGGCGCGCGCCTATGCCGTCTCCGTGGGCTTGGATTTGAAACAGACCGTTCTGCTGTCCGACGCCGATTTCAAAGTAACACGGCAGTATCACGCGTTGCCCTGTCCACGTCTCTATGTGCTGGACAGCAATGGCCTGATGCGCTATGTCAACAACCATGCCGACGATATGCCGCAGAAGGCGGCCGCAACGCTTCTGGTCGCTAAGACGATCGATGGGCTACGCCGCACGACGCTCCCTGCCCCCGCTTCTGCGACGTCGCCCACCAACCCTACAAAAAAACCTGCGCCTATAACCGGCGAGGGAGGCAAGAATGGCAAGAAGTAGAGAGACCGCGCTTATGGCCGCGCCCTTTTCGGCGGCGTCCGATGCCCCGAAGCCCCACCTCCGGAAACGCCTGCGTTCCCAGACGACATGGAGTCTGGTCCTGCTCGGGACGGCGCTCCCGTGGGGGGGAGTTCTGGCGCAGAATCCGGCAACGCCGTCAACGCCATTCGTCCAGAAACCGGCGGGAGCGGACAAGGGTGTCTTGCTCAGTGTCGTCGCGGAGAAAGATCTCAAAGTGGCGCTCCCTGCTGGCGCGATCTACAATTTTGGGAAGGCAGATCGCTTTGTGCAGCCTGTCCTGACGCATACTTTTCTGCTGCGTAACGATGGCAAGGCGCCGGTGGTGATCGATCATATCCAGTCTTCCTGTGGGTGCACGAGCGCCCTCCTGGTTGCCAATGGCAAAGAGGCGGTCGGCGGCTATACGCTTCTGCCCGGCAAGCAGGTGGGGATCAAGGCGGCGGTCGATATGACCAAATTGGCGCCTGGGCCCATCAAGAAGTTCCTCTGGGTGATGATGCCGAACGAGACCGTCCCCAGTTTTGTCCTCCGTCTCGACGCCGACATCGAAGGCGTCCTGTCGTTCGACCCTCCTGCTATAGAGTTCGGGCGCTTGCAGGCCGGCGACACTCCCTCACAGACACTGGGAGTCACGCTGGACAAACGGCTCCTGGAGGCGGTGGGTGGAGTGCAGCTCGTCAGTTCGACTCCCAACGTTCAGGTGACCCTGACCTCTACGGCCGATTCTGCCGTTCCAGGCGGCGACGGACATACCGTGTTGCGTTACTACAAGGTCAAAGTCATGCCGAAGGCGACGCTGGGCGTCCTGAGCGGCACGCTCTCGTTCGTTCCCTTAAAGAGCGCCGCCAATGCCAACAAAACCAATACCAACGCGGCAGCAGAGACGGCCGAGACTTTTCTCAGCGTCTTGAACGCGAACATCACCGGGCAAATTTTCGGCAAGGTGACGGCCCGGCCGGGTACTGTCGTGTTCGGCGCAGTAACAGAGGGCGACGTCACCATGCGCCGCATTACGCTCGTCGGCAAAACGGAAGAGGCGCTGCAAAACCTGAAGATCTCTTCGTCCTCCACCTGGATCACCACGAAAGTGATCGTTCCCGAGCGCCCTAAAACGAGCCCGACCGCCCCACCGCAGAATCTGCCTCCCATGCGGTTGCTGGAGGTGACTCTCGATCCGAAGGCTCCTCCCGGCGCGCTGCAAACCCAGTTGGTCCTCACGACCAAGGACGGTGAAGAACTCATTCTCCCCGCCTTCGGCTATATCACCCCCGCCGTGAAACACTGAGCGGATCCTCCACGATGCTGACGATCCGCCCGGCAGAATGGCCGCGAGACATCGCGGCCCTCTCAACTCTGGACACGGAGGTCGTGACTGCCACGATCTACCGACCTGTACACGAGGAACTGGCCTTTCGATTGGTAGAAGAGGCCGTAGACCCGCCCCTCCGAAAACAGTATCCCTTCCAACCCGATGATCCCAACGAGCGTCGGGACTGGGACTACACCGCACTCGCCGAACGGAACGGAACCCTCGCGGGCTTCGCCGCCGCCCAGTACGTCGCGTGGAATCGTCGAGTCGTTCTCTGGCATCTCTATGTCGCGCCTGCCTTTCGGCGGCAAGGCATCGGGGCGCGCCTCCTCGCCGCCGTCGAAGCCTTCGCTCAATCGACGGAGGCCCGGTGCCTCTGGCTGGAAACCCAGAACATCAACGCTCCCGCCGTTCGCTTCTATCAACAGGTTGGCTTCCAGTTCTGCGGCTTCGACACCACCCTCTACGATGCCCCTTCCCTACCCGACACCGAAATCGCCCTCTTCTTCGCCCGCCCGACCCCCGCTCCCTAGTCCCTCTGCGGAAACAGTTTAGAAGGGCGTCGAATTATCCTTTTAGGAATGGCAAGTACGTTTTCGTCGGCGCTTTAGCATACCCGCACTGGTTATCGCCGCGCCTCCGAAAAACGCCAGGGGTCCTGGTTCCGGAGTATCCGGACCACTCGGACCGCCACCGCCGCCGTTGTCGAATGCCGCAGCCAAGAGGAGTTGTTGTGTCGTGTAGTAGTACCCTCGAGTGCCGCCAGGAGACGCGTAATCGATAATAACCTGGCCGGAATAGTTACCCGTCTCGAATGAATCCAGGTGCCCGTCCGCATAAACGAGACCGTACACGCCATGATAGGGGCTTCCGATATAACCCAAATTTGTGGCTGCACCTGTAGAAACATCTCTGGAATACAGGGAGTACTGGTCAACGAAGTAGAGATCACCACCGGGTCCGTAAGACAAGGAACCTGATACCGCACTATACGGAAATGACGAAGTAGCCAGACCGTAGGGGGTTTCTAATCCGCTGTTGGTATCTATCGTCATTAGCTGACCGT
>JAYUMV010000502.1:0-3193 GCA_043762265.1 Chthonomonadaceae bacterium
ATGGCGCATGTTCGTGCGTCAGGATTGGCGAAGGTATTGTTCATACCCTCATTTTACCCAACAGTGACCCCGTATATAAAACTTCAGTTAACTAACGACTAGCTTCTGCTGGAGGGATGCTAGATTCGGCACTCATGGATATTTCGCCTTCAGCCGGTTGAGCAACCTTTCGACTTGGTTCGTACATCCGTCAACCACAGACTGCCGATCCAACGTATGGCTGATTCGGTGTTCGATGGCTGCCTCCAGATTTAAGATCTGGGCCGAAATTGACTTGGCCTGCTCGGCATCGGTAAGTTCGGAAAATCGCTTCGTGTTGTCTTGGTGCGCAGGTAACTCGGCCATGTGTCATCCTATCCGACATATTTGAACGATTGTATCCAAAATCGCCTAGGCTGTCAATGCCCACGCTAATTTCATGCAGACACGGTTCGTTCTCCACAAATACGATCAGTGCAACCATTTTGCAGCGAATGCGAAAATCGGTGCGAGCAGAAGAGGTAGACGCAATTCTATGCCGAAATTAAAGGCGGCAGTAAGAGGAATGACCTCTTCCCGCCGCCATTTCTGAAGGACATCGAACCGATATTCCGATCTCAATAGGCAGTATTGGATTTGAACCAATGACCTCTTCCGTGTCAAGGAAGCGCTCTACCCCTGAGCCAACCGCCTGGAGGAACCATCGCCTTTTGGGGCGAACAGTGAAAGAATTATATCACAGGTGAGGCCGTCTGTCAAGGCAAAAAGGATTCGAGGCAGGGCGAACGCATCTAAATCTATCAACAACTATTAACCCTGCTCTGCACTCGACATTGCAGTTCCGAAATGGGAGAGGAAAATCCGCATTGGAGTCGTCAAGGGGTTATCACCCCTCGCGACGCGGCGAGCATATCAACGTCGATTCGTGGGCGCGCACCCTCGTCGGCAAAGAACTGGGGCGTCCGGTCACGGATGCGGAGGTGCATGCCTTCTTCGAGGACTACGCTCCGTGGCGCGGCCTTGCCTACAGCTTCTACAACTGGCGCCCCGATTCGCAGTAGACCTCCCTAACTCTTCCTTGTGAAGGAGGGGTTGGGGAGGTCTCCGGGTCAGTCGCAGACGCCGTAGTAGGTGCCGTAGGGATTGCCGTCGGTGGCGGCGTTGGGATCCGGATCGTCGCTGCGGCCGCCGAAGGGACAGACGACCTGCGCGTCGAACGCGCTGGGGGTGACCACGAACTTCGCATGCCCATCCGCAAAAACGAAGCCCGCGCCCCGACTGTGCCAGGCCTGATAGTAGCCGGGGATATAGCCGTACTTGGCGTTGGCGCCGAACCAGGGCATCATCTCGTCCCGCATGATGCGCGTGTCGGAGGGAACGGCGAACTGGGAGTCGTTGACGATGTTGGCGGCGCTGAACTGGGTCGTGTCGTTATTTTGCGAGGACTCTCCGAGTACGACGGAGAAGCTGCCCCTTTCGAAACGGTAACTGGAGCCGTAGCAGGCCTGATAAGTGGAACGCCCCGGACAGCCGTAGGTCGGATCGGGAAGCGACGGCCCGCCCAGATCGTTCGGGCAGCGGAAAATATCCTTGTTCTTCGTATAGGGCAGGATCTCGACCTCGACGCCCTTGTGCGGCGTATCGCCCGCCCAGGCGCGAGCGCTTGTCACCGGGTCCTGGGTATTGTAGGCGTAGAAGATCGGGAAGTTCTCGTCGTAGTCCTGGACATACATGCGAACGGCCAGCCCGATCTGGCGAACGTTGGAGGTGCAGACGGTCTGGCGCGCGCTTTCGCGGGCCTGCGCGAAAACGGGGAAGAGCAGAGCGGCGAGGATCGCGATGATCGCGATAACGACAAGCAGTTCGATGAGCGTGAAGGCGGTGCGGATGCGGGCAGGCGTGTTCATGTTGGTTGCTCCGTTCTCCTCGACGGCAGGCAACAAAAAAGCCGCCATCGGAAAATGGAAGCGGCGAGAAGAGGACAAGGCGCCCTGAATGGGTCGTGCGTGTCTTTCCGGTATTGGCCGCTTTCCTACGCCGGTATGATCCGGTTCAGGTACCAGGGTCGGCTTTTCAAAAGCCCTCTCAGCCTGTTTTGCAGCAGGCTCCCCTAGCGGTGGACGCAGCCGAGTTACGGTCGCGACGCATTTATTGTACACGCAATCCGGTTAATTTGCAACTCTTCAGAGCGTGGGCGGGGCGTTCCGGCTTTCGAGGACACGGCGGATGGGGATGTTGGCGACGACCGCAACGGCGTTGTCGGAGCGCTCGAGCGAGAGATCGAGGGCGGATTCGTCGATCTCGACATACTTGGAGAGGACGAGCAGAATCTCACGCCGCATCTCCTCCATCATAGGGGCAGGTATATCCGCCCGATCGTGCATGAGGACGAAGCGCAGACGGTCTTTGGCGACATGTTTGGCGGATTTTTCGCCCCGCCCAAATAGGCGGTCAATCAACGTGTTCAACGGCATGGCACACTCTCCCAGGGGACGCTCAGCGAGATTTTGAGGAGAAACGCCGGAGAAGCTTCTCGAAAAAACCGCTCTTCTCTTCGAGGTCCATAAAGGGCACCTCTTCTCCGCGCAGGCGGCGGGCGATATTACGATAGGCCTGGCCCGCCATACTGGTATCTGACATGACCGCCGGTTCCCCATGGTTCGTCGAGGTGATGATCACCTCGTCGTCGGGAACGACCCCTATCAGTTTGACGGAACTGCCCAGCACCTCCTGCACGTCCTCTACGCTGAGCATCTCCTGGTTCTTGACCATCCGCATACGAATCCGGTTGACGATCAGCATCGGGTTGCGCAGCTCCTGCGCTTCCAGCAGACCGATGATGCGGTCGGAGTCACGCACGGAGGCCATCTCCGGGTTGGTGACGACGATCGCTTCGGTAGCGCCCGCCGTGGCGTTCTTGAAACCCTGCTCGATGCCGGCCGGACAGTCGATCAGGATGAAGGTGAAGCCCTCTTCCTGAAGATCCGTCACCAACTGCTGCATCTGCCGGGTCGTGACCGCGCTTTTGTCGCGAGTCTGCGCGGCGGGAAGCAGCATGAGATTCGGATTACGTTTGTCTTTGATCAGAGCCTGCCGAAGTTTGGCGCGGCCCTCGACCACATCCACGATGTCGTAGACGATGCGGTTTTCGAGGCCGAGCGCGAGATCGAGGTTGCGGAGGCCGATGTCGGCATCCATCACCGCGACCTTCTCC
>JAYUMV010000503.1:0-2547 GCA_043762265.1 Chthonomonadaceae bacterium
GCCATGTAACCGGTATCTTCCAGCAGGCTGATAAAGAAGAAAAGCAGCAGAATCTGCGGCAGAAATCCGATCGTGTTCCCGACTCCTCCGAGAATCCCATTGCGAAGCAGATCGCTCAGATCCGCCCATTCTCCGTGTGCAGGCAGTTTGTGCGCCAGGAACTCGCCCAGATGGTCCATGCTGCCCTTCAGAAAATCGACGGGCGCCTGGCCAATGGTGAAAATGGACTGAAATACTGCTGTCATCACGACGAAGAACAGCACATATCCCCAAAAAGGATGCATGACGATACGGTCGATCTTCGCGTGCGAGAGCATCGGCGAACGCTTCGGCTGCACCTCCTGCGACACGACACCGGTACAGGCTTTCGCGATCCAGTGATACCGGGCTTCGATGGCGACGGCCGCGAAATCGATCTCCTGCGCCGCCAGTCGCTCCCGCGTTTTCCGGGCCAGATTCACAATGGTGGAAGAGAGATGGGGCGCGGAGACGACATCGTCCTCCTGCATCAGCAGGGTGATCGACTCAGCGAAAGCAAATCTTGGCGGCAGATGATGCTCGACTTCCAGCGCCGTCCGCAGTTCTTGAACCTCGGCGGCAATCGCAGGGGGAACGGTCCAGGCAGGCGGAGGACACGGCAGTTCACAACCGTTTTCCAGAGTCTTCAGCAGTTCCGTCAGACCTTGACGACGCGAGGCCACCACCACCCGCACGGGAACGCCCAACTGCTTCTCCAGCACGTCGGCTTTGACGGCGATCCCCTCTTTGTCCGCCGCATCGGTCATGGTCAGGGCGATGACGATTGGGATACCGAGATCGAGCAGTTGGCTGGTCAGATAGAGATTGCGCTCCAGATTGGAGGCGTCCACGATGTTGAGGATCAGGTCCGGCGCAGGCGTGTCAGCGCGCAGGCCCATGAGCACTTCGCGCGAGATCGTTTCGTCGGGGGAGTTCGGGGTAACGGAATAGAGGCCGGGCAGATCGAGCAGGAGCGCGGTCTGTCCGTTCGGCAGGGCGATCCTGCCTTCTTTCTTCTCGACGGTGACGCCGGGGTAGTTGCCGACCTTCTGGCGCAGACCTGTCAGGGCATTGAAGAGGGTCGTCTTCCCGGAGTTAGGATTGCCGACCAGTGCGACGGAGAGAGATTTGGCGTTGCCGACACTGGCAACGGGAGCGTTCATTTGTCAGAATCCTCGTCATCCAGCCAGATGGAAGCCGCTTCGTCACGGCGCAACGAAAGCTGATAACCGCGCACCAGAATATCCAGAGGGCCACCAAACGCCGCTGCCCGCACCACTTGGATGTGGACGCCAGGCGTCAGGCCCATCTCCAGCAAGCGCAATCGGCCCTGAGAGGCGCCCAGCAGGCGACGTACCGTGCCGCACTCACCGGGCTTCAGATCGGCGAGCGTCATGCCCGCCCGATAGAGCGTCCCACGTCCGAGACCGGAAGCAGGCGCGGCTTCGGGCGTATCGAGAGCGGTCTGCGCCGAATCGGCAAAATCCCGGCGCTGTTTCTGACCACGCAGCCAGTCGAACAGATTTCTGGTTTTACAATGCGGTTTGTTATCTAAGGGGTGCATTCGAGAAATCGTCCCCAATTCTAGTTCGTTTCGACTTTAAGAACGCCCCATTCGGGTACGCTCGTGTATTCTCTGACGTAAATGCTTGCCGGAAGTTTCCTTTTGCGGCCCTAATCTATAAAACCTACTCTTCTCGGCAGACGAAGATACTGTTGGCGACATCGCGACCGATTGCGACCGCATCGTCACGGCCTTCGACTCGGAGGGTCATCACGTCTCCGAACGGAGTACGCGCCTTGATTGTCAGGCGGGCCTGAGGGATCAGGCCGATCTCCAGCACATACGTCAGAAATTCGAGCCGTTCGTCGGAGATACGCTTGACGCTCACACTCTCCCCCACCGTACACTCCGCCAGACGCCGGGCATTGTCCTTTTCGGTCGCATCGACCGGATTGCCGTGCGGACAGGTGGTCGGGTAGTTGAGGGCCTTCGCGATACGGTCCGTCACATCTTCGCTGATATAGTGTTCCAGCTTGCAGGCAAGGTCATGTACATCTTCCCAGGGCAGTTCCAGGAAGTCCACGAGCATCCGTTCGACCAGGCGATGTTTGCGCAACAGGGAGATCGAGAGGTTTTCGCCTTTGGTCGTCAAACGCACGCCTTGATAGGGCGTATGCTCGACCAGGCCGATCTCGGCGAGTCGTTTGAGCATCGTGGTGACCGAAGCGGGTGAGACGCACATATACTTCGCGATGTCCCCGGTACTGACGACCTCCATCTCCTCCTGGAGACGATAGACACCTTCCGTATACTCTTCGATACTCTCTGTCAGTTCGTGCTTCTCACGATCCCGCGCCGCTTTCGGTCGGCAGGTCGCCGGAACCCGTAACAGCACGTCCCGCATCTCTTTGGTCGCCATACGCTTCGCTCCTGTTTCCATTCTACGATCCTTAAACTTATTGTATCACTAAGCAATGCCGCACGTCAACACACAGATAAAATTATTTTTAGTCCTGCCTAAAAAT
>JAYUMV010000504.1:0-5782 GCA_043762265.1 Chthonomonadaceae bacterium
GCCTGTATCGACGCACACAAGCGAAGGCAACCGCTTTTTCGTTGGCGCGTTATTTCAACGCGGTGCTCGGCGTCACACCGATGAACATCGCACGATACGCCGTCTGAAAACTAGCACAACCCGTTTTCTAATGTTTCTGTTCCGGGTGGCATGCGCATTCTCCGGAGATTGCTTCGCGTCCTTCTTTAATCAAGAATGGCACCAGCACCAGTGCGGCCACACTATCAAGCCACCACCAATGCAGAAGGGCAGTCGCCGCCAGACCCGCGAGAAGCACCCAGGAGAGATAGCCGCACGTAAACGTCTCCATCGCGTCAGCGCGGAGCGCCTTGCTGCCGATCTCCTCCGCAACGCGCAGCTTTGCCTTCGCGAGGACAGGCATACCGAGCGCGGCCACTACCGCGACGGCCGTTCCCAACCAGGAGTTCTCGGCAAAGTGACGGTGCAGGAGGCCATAGCTTGACTGAACGATGACATAGACGGCCAGCGCATAGAGGAGGTAGCCGCTTGCCCGCGCCGTCGTCTGCTCGAGGGCCTCGATGTGCTGCATATTCTTCGGCGCGGCATGAGCTTCAAACGAAAGCCTGCGATAGAGAAGCGCCGCAGAAACCAGTTCGATGATGCTATCCGCGCCGAAAGCAAGTAACAGCACACTTCGCGCGATGACGCCCGCGCCGATAGCGCCTGCCGCTTCCAACACCATCCAGACCAACGTTAGGGCTTCGAGTCTCAATGCTCGTTGCACGGCGTTGGCATAACGAATTTCCTTTGCGCCGGGGTTCATTTCGTAAGCGGATCCGGGTTTCCGCTAGCAGTGATTGCCTGCCCGACGAAAACCGCGACGACCCTGAGGACGCTGACTGTTACCAGGAGCGGTTGCACAAACGAAAGGCC
Source organism: Chthonomonadaceae bacterium (assembly GCA_043762265.1). Taxonomy (GTDB): domain Bacteria; phylum Armatimonadota; class Chthonomonadetes; order Chthonomonadales; family Chthonomonadaceae; genus JANXLO01. Next base: position 895 of record JAYUMV010000504.1, read on the forward strand.
CGGCTTCGGAGCCTCCACTACGACTGTATTATTTGACTTTAGATTTGCCATCTTACCTGCCTAAAAATGCCGTTCTTTCAGGGAAATTGTGACTTCCCCTCCTCAAAAGACGAGAGGATTTACCTTGACCAAATAGATAACTATAGGATGCCATAAATTAGGATGCCATAAATCCGGATGCATGTGTCAATAGAGGCATCAGCTTGAACTTACTCTGTCCCCTTAAGAAGGAAACATCATGAAAAACCTGATTCCGTTCTGCGTTTTCGTCGGCGTTGCCATGGCGCCACTTGCACAAGCACAACACTCCGAACACTCCAAGATGTCCGGTATGCACCGCCAGGATATGGCGACACAACACTCGATGAATATGGGCAAGAGCGGCATGAAGGCCCTTAAGGGTCTTTCTGGCAAGGAGTTCAATACCGCTTTTCTGTCGCAGATGATCGCCCATCATGAAGGGGCTCGACATGGCGCAGCAGGCGCTCCCGATTGCTCGTCATGCCGAGACCAAAAGAGAGGCGAGGCTGGTTATATCGGCTCAGAAGAGGGAGATCATGCAGATGACGGCCTGGCTGCAAAATTGGTATGGCGTCAAGCCTTCCCCGGAGCAGTTGGAACTGATGAAGGCGGACATGAAGGAGATGATGTCTATGAAAATCACGACGGACCGGATGTTTTTCGAGATGATGCTGCCCCATCATCAGGGAGCCATAGAAATGAGTCGCATGGCGCTCACGCAGAGCGATAAACCGGAAGTCAAGCAGCTCGCGCGTAGTATTATTCGAGCGCAAGAGGCGGAGATCGTTCGGTATAAAAAATTATTGCGCCATGTGCAGTAGCGTATGTTCCCATCCTTCTGGTGGTTGGCGGCAGCAAACCGGCCGCAGCTCAAGGCTACGATAATTATGATAATCACTCTCAATACCATCAAGACCTGAGTCAACATCACGACCATATCCATGATCGTCTGGATCAAAGGTTGGTTGGGCAGGGGCGGCAGAGCTGATCGCCCTGATGTTCACTGTCGGCAGCCCAGCCTTCGCTCAGGGCGACGATGGTTCGCACTATGTACCGCACGAACATCGGCCACTTCAACTGACATCCGGCCACCGACTGAAATCTGGGAAGCATCGGGTGTGGGCAAGAACAGGCATAGTCGTGCTGTCGCTTCGTCCCAACCGCAGCGCTCATCTGTCCGGTCACCGGAGACAAGATCGCCTCGGTAAGGACTGGGGTGGGGCAGAGTACGTATCAAGGCAAAACCTACTACTTCTGCTGCTCCGGCTGCAAGGCGCGCTTCGACAAACATCCTGCAACCTTCGTCAAGAACGCCAAAGCAGGCAAATTCGAGAAAATGTGACGTTTTTTCGTCATTTCCACTCTAAACGCAAGGTGATGGGGGACATAAGCAGTATGCTGCTTATGTCCCCCATCGGTATTTCTTCCGCAAAAATGTTGTGCGGGTCTTTCCTGTCGCCGACTGCAACGCCCTGGACATCGAACCCGTTTTGAAAGAGATTCGGCACGCCGCGCGCTCCGTAGAGGAGGGGACCGAGTGATGTCGTGAAATGCAGCCCGAGAAAGCCGCCAAGATCCCTGCGACCCATGAGCATGAGCATCGAGTTGCTGAAGAAGCCTCTATCGCCGCGCGAACCCACGCAGACGCAGCGCGTTAGTCACGACGGTAACGCTGCTGAGCGCCATCGCGGCCGAGGCGATCATCGGGCTTAGCAGCCAACCGGTGAATGGGAAGAGGACTCCGGCCGCGATCGGAATCCCCAACGTATTGTAGGCGAAGGCGAAGAAGAGGTTTTGCCGGATGTTGCGCATCGTCGCCTGGGAGAGATCGATGGCGTCGGCCACACCGCCGAGGTCGCCGCGCATCAGCACGACGTCCGCCGCCTCGATCGCGATGTCGGTTCCTGTCCCGATGGCGATGCCGACATCCGCCTGTGCCAGCGCGGGCGCGTCGTTGATGCCGTCGCCGACCATGGCGACCACCTGGCCCTCGTTCTGCAGGCGCTTGATCTCCTCCGCCTTGTGTTCCGGCAGAACCTCCGGTAGCACACGGTCGATGCCTACCTGCCGCGCCACGGCCTCCGCCGTATGCCGATTATCTCCCGTCAGCATCGTCACCCGGATGCCCATGGACTTCAGGCGAGCGACCGCTGCCGCCGCCGTGGTCTTGATGGGATCGGCTACGGCGAGCGCCCCAGCAAGCACACCTTCGACCGCCAGGAACAGTAAGGTCTTGCCCTCCCCCGAGAGGCGCGCCGCTTCCACTGCGAGCGGCTCCGTAGAGATACCATGCTCCTGAAGCAGGGCGGCGTTGCCGATCAGGATCGCGCGGCCCTCCAATTTTGCTTCGACGCCCCGCCCCGTAAGCGACTGGAAGCTCTCTGCTTCCCCGAGGAGTATCTTTCGGTTCAGTGCGGCGACGACGACCGCGCCCGCCAGCGGATGCTCGCTGCTGCGCTCGACGGAGGCGGCAATCCGCAGCAACTCTGTCTCCGTCGTTCCGGATGCAGGCAGCAGATCGGTGAGCGCAGGCTTGCCCTCCGTCACCGTGCCCGTCTTGTCGAGCACGACGGTCTGGGTCTTGTGCACCGTCTCCAGCGCCTCGGCATCTTTGATCAGCACGCCAAGCTGCGCGCCCCGCCCGGTGCCGACCATGATCGCCGTCGGCGTCGCCAGTCCCAATGCACACGGGCAGGCAATAATCAGCACCGCGACGAAAGCCAGCAAGGCGTGCAGGAAGCGAGGCTCTGGGCCGAGCACGTACCAGCCCGCGAAGGTGGCGACAGCGAGCATCAGAACGGCGGGAACGAAATAGCCCGTGATGGTATCCGCCAGACGCTGGATCGGCGCGCGACTGCCCTGCGCCTGCTCCACCATCTGCACGATCTGCGCCAGCATCGTGTCTTTGCCGACCCGTTTCGCTTCCATTGTAAACGCACCGCGCTGGTTCACCGTCGCGCCCGTCACGTTGTCGCTGGCCTTCTTCTCTGTGGGCAGGCTCTCGCCGGTCAGCATCGACTCGTCCACCCAGGAGCTGCCGGAGACCACGACGCCATCGACGGGTATTTTCTCACCCGGACGCACCAGGATCCGGTCTCCGACCTTTACCTCCGCCAGCAGAATATCCTGCTCCTCTCCGTCGCGAAGCACACGCGCGGTCTTAGGCTGCAAACCGATCAGTTTCTCGATGGCCGTCCCGGTGCTGCGCTTTGCCCGCGCCTCCAGCAGCCGTCCCAGTAAGATCAGCGTGATGATGACAGCGGCGGTTTCGTAGTAGACACCTCCCTCCGCAGTCGTCAGGCCGTGCTCCGTGAAGAAACCAGGCGCGACAGTGACCGCCAGAGAGTAAAGGTACGCAGACAGGGTGCCGACGACGATCAGAGCGTTCATGTCGCTCGCCCGTTGCCGCAGCGCGGCCCATGCCCCTCGAAAGAAGCCGTTTCCCGCCCAGAAAAGGACGGGGGTCGTGAGCAGCAACTGCGCCCAGTTCCACCAGGACTGCATACTCCAATCCATCGGGATCAGATGCAGATGCGGCCCCATGCCCATCACGAGAACCGGTAACGTGAGCGCCAGAGAGACAAGAAAGCGAAACTTGAGTTCGACCGCTTCGCTTCTGTGTGCCACCATACTGCCCGAACCGTTCTCATTGGCCGCCTGCCGTTCGGAAAGGTCGCTGGACGGCGCTAGCCTCGCGTCGTATCCGGACATCTCTATCGCAGCGATCAGGTCCTCCGGCTTCGCCTGCCCGGCATCGAACTTGATGGCGGCGCGCTCTGCCAGAAGATTCACAGTTGCGTCCTGCACACCGGGCACCTGTTTCAGAGCTTTCTCCACACGCCCGACGCAGGCCGCGCAGTGCATTCCGGTGACCGTCAGATCGCAGCGTGCCGGATCGGCAACGGCCGTTGCGGGGATACCGGCGCCCGTTGGCACTTGCACTACTGCTGTATCGGCGGGCACAACAACCAACTGCCCCCGGTACATGTTCATTCCGCACGCGAAACTGTAGGTCCCCGCCTTTGGCGGCGTGAACTCCACGACCGTTGTCTTATAGGCAGGCAGTTCCTGATTGATCTGGAGGTCCGGAAAAACCACATGGTCTGAGCAACCGACATTCTCCTGCCTGTCGAATTTTAGACGCACCGGCATACCGGCCTGAACCGTGATACGGTCGGGTTGGTAGGTCCCCTCGATACGCACAGTCACTTCCTGCACACTTCCCACGGTCTGCGCCCGCTTGCCTTCGCGCGGGCCGAAGAAGAACCAGGCCAGGAATGCGATCGCTCCTATGCCGCCGACGAGAACGGCGATGCTGTCGGCATTCATGATATTTGCTCCCTCCCCTTCGGGACGTTCGCTTATTTGGCGAACTTGTAGATCACGTCCATCAGTTCCTGGTAGGTGCGCTCCGCCTTCACGTCGTCCCCGGCACGCAGGGCGTCCGTGACGCAGTGCTGCAGGTGGTCGCGCATGATGACCTTGCCGACGCCGCGCAGCGCCTCATGGACCGAGGAGATCTGTGTCAGCACATCCACGCAGTAGGTCTCCCCTTCGACCATCCGATGCAGCCCCTTGACCTGGCCCTCGATACGGTTCAGACGGCGCAGCACCTCCTGTTTTTGCTCGTTCGTAACAGCCATTTCCACTTCCTTTCTATGAGATAGTATATACCCCTATAGGGTATCACGTTTCGCGGAACTGTTAAGTTCCCGAACGATGCTATGGACAGGCAGCGTTCTGCTTTTATAGGCAGATATCGAATGTCATACGGTTTACGTGGGAAGGGGAAGATCGAGTTTAATCGGGGCAAAGACTGTTAGAGGAATTGCCGCTCCGGCAGATGCGAGGCAGATAATTATGTCTG
>JAYUMV010000505.1:0-5605 GCA_043762265.1 Chthonomonadaceae bacterium
TACTCGCGGGGAAACCTGCCGGGAAAATAGGTCGCCGCCAGAATACATAGAGCGGAAGGAGCGCCTTTGAGAGCAATCTCAGGCGCTCCTTCTGCATTCACACCTTCGCTCCTTCTGTTTTTGCACCGCTAACACCCCCAAATCGCGTCCGTCACATTCTCGTGATGGACGCGATCTGCGTTTAGATGGCCAAACTTCTGAAACCGGAACTTACCGGAAAGCCGTCTAAGGATCAGCGCCTGTCTTCAAGAAAGCAACGATCTCCATGGAACCAGAAACTCCGCCCCTGCCTCCCTTTGAACCCTTACACGATTCGGTGGGACGCATTCTTTCCCTCTATCACGGCGCGCCAGTCGCCATTGAGCAGACAGAACTGTTGACGGATCCAGGGCGGCGAAACCGTCTCTGGCGCTGTCATCTTAGCGGCCGCGAAGGACAAGTTCCAAGGTCTGTCGTTATAAAACAGGTGGCGCCGAAGGGTTACGATCCTGAAAAGGTCGAAGCATGGGACACTAGACGCTTTTTTGGTGACTGGGCTGGTGCCCGGTTTCTAAGCGAGTGCGCTACGAACGAAAAGCATGGTCCTGCGTTTTATGGCGGAGATATCGCGCACGGCTTTATTGTGTTAGAAGATATGGGCGAACATACGAGCCTCGTCGAACCTCTGCTCAAAGGAGATGCTCACACGGCCACTGCTGCGTTGGTCGCCTTTGCCCGGCGTTTAGGCCGCATGCACGCTGCTTCGCTAGGTAAAGAGGAGCAGTATAAGGCCATTCAGCGTGAAATCAGTCCCGCATGGGCCGAATCCGTCGTCAAATCGCCTGAGGCTGTCCTGCAGGCCCGAGCGGAATTAGTTGCCAAGTTCAAGGAAATCTGCACGGGACTCGGTATCGTATCAGACGCAACGGCGGAAGAGGAGTGCGCCACGGCGTTCCAACAGTTTGAAGAGCCCAGCACCTTTCGTACTTTTATCCACAGCGATCCCTGCCCGGATAATGTCTTCTATCGCGCCCTGATCTCCGATTGATCGACTTCGAATTCGCTTGTTATGGACATGCCTTACACGATGGTCTCTATGGACGTCTGCCCTTTCCCACCTGTTGGTGTGCGAATGCAGTCCCCTCCGACGTGATAACGCAGATGGAAGATGTCTACCGGACAGAATTCTCGGTCGGTTGCCCGGAAGCGTTGGGCGATCAGATTTTTGGGCGAGAAGCGGCGGTAGTCGCCGCATACTGGGTATTCAACAGTCTGAAATGGAATCTTCCTGATGCACAAGATCAGGACGAGAAGTGGGGGATCGCAGGAACGAGGGCGCGTATCTTGTCGCGTCTATTGATGTTCCTCGATGCCGCCCGAAAGTCGGATCAGATGCCAGCGCTGCGCGATCTCTATACACAGGCGCTCATCGAACTGCAAAACCGATGGCCCGAGGCGGCCCCGTTGCCTCTCTATCCAGCCTTTCAATTGGAGACATGAAGTGAGTATTTTTCTAAATTCAAGGCTTCATTCGGCGGCGCAAGAAGCCGCGGAGGGCAAATCCGCTGCGGTCAATGCCGAAATGATGGTCCAGGAACTGAAGTGGCAGGTCGGTAAATTGACCCTGATCAATCGAGCGATGTTTGAACTGCTGCATGACAAGTTCGGTCTGACCGAGGCCGAACTTGTCGCTAAAATGACCGAGATCGATCTACAGGATGCCCACCAAAACGGCCGAGTCGCACCTGGCGCTCCCGTTGCCTGCGAAGCATGCGGTAGAACCTATAGCAAGCACCATAACCACTGTCTCTATTGTGGACACACGAATGTCTCCGGCTCCCCATTCTGACCTTACCTTAGTCCCTTATGGCCGCCGCCCCTAAAGGAGTGGCCTATCGGGGAGGGTTAAGGCCCATAAATGGGCCTGGGATGGTTGAAATGGAGGACAAATCTCTTCACCTTGGAAGACTGACAGCCTATTTCTTTGCGCATTGGCTCCGGCTCACATCTTACCCAGCCCCATTTATGGGGCTTACAAAGAATAGACCGCTCCTTTAGGGGCGGGAAGTAAAGCGCGAAGAAAGATCCCTGGAAAAGGTAAATCTAAGGGACAAGATAAGCCCTTCTGATAGAGAAGCTCCGATAATTTATGTGACAAACTCACACTTCCGCCGCGCGTACATTTCGGAGACCGAATAGCTTTTCGCCGCTCACTTCATTCGTCATTCGTTTCGATCCACGATGCATAATCTGGTTGGAAGCAGTCATGCCAGATTATTCGTAAGTATGGAGTCGCAGCAAATACCATCGTTGGGTCCGGCTTTTCCAGTTCACTCCAATACTCCACGGTAAAAAAATGAAGCACAAAGTCCTGCCAAAGCAGAGACAGGACACGCAGTACCGTCTCCGTATCTTTCGTCGCAAGATCGTTTAGAAGATCATCCATCGAGGCGACTATAAGCTGCATCAACGCAAACTTTTCGTTTGCGTTTAGATTTCCAGTTTCGTACAGGTCACAAAACAAACTCACGCGTGCGGCATCGGCCAGCTCGATGGCCCAATCCTGCATGCCGTCGTAATAAGGTAAATCCAGTATCTGGTTCAATCGGTCTATAGCGGCGCGGGTTTCGAATTGAGATGGTCACCCATCCATCCAATTCGCATCGATCCTTTCCGAATTCGACATCCGGTTGACTTCCTCCTTGCAGTTCGCGAATGTGATTGCTCTCGTTAGCTCTCCTGCGGCAAGAACCGCTCGAACTATTTTTCTCTGGTCCAGGAAACTCAGGGACATCTAGTGTGCATGCACGTTCAGATGTCCCTTTGCTTCTCTTACAGCGGCTTTCGTTCCCTGTTCAGTAATTATGCCTTAACTTCGATGGGGATCCAACCGCTTGCCGGTTCTGGCTGGTGGGTTCCGAACAGTCTCCAACTGACGAGGCGGACGCGATAGCGACCAGGTTTAAGAGGGACGGTCTCCACCCAGGAATCGTCGCCTTCATGGCGCAAGGTTGCCGCTCGGGCGGAGACAGGGACGGTGATCTTCAGCATCGCACCTGAGATCTCCTGGCTCTCTCCATCGCGGAGAGAGTCTGCCCGGTAGCCTGCCACCTGCATCACCTGGTTATGCCTATCGCGCTCCGTGTAGATCGGTTTGCCATCGAGCGTCTGCACTTGGATCTTATAGTTCACCTTCCAGTAGTTGCCTATGTCTAGACTGACATCCTTTCCCGACAGATTGCGTCCAAAAGCCTTAAAGGTGATGGTATCACCGACGTTGAACGCCGAGACGTTCGGCACGATAGTAGCGCCCACCTGAAAGCCGCTGGCCTTCTCGCCCCACTGGATGGGCATCTCTATCGGTGGATTCTGCGCATGCGGCGTGGTGATATCCAGGGAGATTTTTGGGTAGAGTTTCGGACTGCTGCCGTGCATTCCTCCCTTTGCTCCAAGCCTCCATGCAGGTGTTCCATCGCGCTTGAGGATCGTCATATTGATTCCATTGCCGTAAGGCGAGGTGATGCTGGCGAGATCATCCACTCCTTCCGTGGGATTCGCGGTTCGAACCATGATCGGTTGCACGATCCAGTTCTTGCCCGGAACGATTTTCTCGATCCGTGGATATTGCTGCGCATCGGCGTCACCCACATAAAGGGAGTGCGGATCCGGCACAAGGACCGATTCGCCGGGAGCGAGCTTTACCGCATACGAAAGAAATGCGATTACGAGTTCGGTGACGCCTTGCGAACGGTACAGTTCGGGTATCTTTCCGCCGTCAAACGCCTTAGGAAGGTCAGCATCGGGAATCAGGTAGGGATCCATTCCGAAAAAATCGCGGCTTTGAATTTCGATCACACGTTCTGTTCGGGATGTGTTGCGTACCAGGAGGTGGTAAACCAACTTCGAATTCAACGGGAACTGTCGGTTGGCAGGCGCTTCCGGGGACTGCAGCAATATTCCGGGCTGCAGGCCATTTACGGCTTCGCCCCAGGCAATATTCCCCCCAGGCAGCGTTGGATTGGGAAGTTTCGCGGTTGCCGGAGCATTGTCTTGAACCAGCTTCATCCCGGACGAAGGCGCCTGACGCATCGGTAGATTTGCAGCAGGAAAAATCCCGACTTCCAATCGGAACTTTGCATAGCGTCTCGTGCCGCCCGTACCCATCGCGCGCCATGTCGTCGGTCTCGTGCTGGATTTTCCATCGTGGCCGAGGATGGTCAGCTTGATGTTTTTCTCTCCAGCTTGTGCTTCGGTCGCCTCAGTCGGACTAAGCAGCTGAATGGTGAGGGGTTGGACGATCCAGTTCAAGCCCTGTTTGATCTTCTCCACACGGGGAAAAATCTGTTTCTCGACATCGCCCAGATACAGTTCGAGGTCACCCGGCACCACAACGGCTTCGCCCGGGGCCAGTTTCACGGGATACGCCGGAAACACTTCGCGTCCGTCGTCTATGCCGATCGCGCGATAAGTGTCTGGAATCGCACCACCGGTTAGCGCATGCTTGGCGTCGCTCTCCGGTATCACGTAGGGGTTCAATTCATTAAAGTTCTGGCACTGTACTTCGATGTTACGATCTACATGCGTTGTATTGCGCACAAGAACCTGATAGGTCACTCTTGAGTTGACCGGCAGCTTCTGGCTCGGGAGGCCTCGGGTGTTGAACAGGAAGCCTGTCTGCAGTCCATCCACGACATCCCCCCAGACGATGCCCTTTACGGCAACCGCAGAATCCGGGAGCAGCGCCGAGGCAGCAGGAACATCGCCCTGAGGAGACGTAATCCCCGGTTGAACCATTGTCATAGCGCCATTTGGTTGTCCTACGGGAACAGTGCCACTAGCCGAAATCGGTGGAAGTTGCGCAAATGGAAGGTCAAACGCGTAGGAAGTACGTGGCTCACCTGGAGAACGAGATGCATTCTGCGGTTGCGACGGCAGGATCGAACTCGATTTAAAGTCAGATTTCAAGATGCGCGCCTCTGGACCATTGACAGATTTCACGTCTGCCGGTCGAGCGGAGACACGCAACGCCGCGAACGACAGGACCGCTAGGCCGATCGGGGCAGTGGCTATGAGCCAGAGGCGGTTCGTTCGGCGTGGTCGGTTGATGTCGAGTATATGTTTCATTCTCTCCTCAATTCCCCCGCAGTGAGCCATAGCGGGAGCGATTTCGTTGGTACGTACAGAGCGTAAGATCTGCAGAAGATGAGCCGCGTAGTCGGGACCGGCGATACCCGAAAGCAGCACGCGATCATCGCAGGCGCGTTCGCTCTCCAGGCGCATCCGTCGGCGCAGCCACCAAACACCCGGCTGAAACCAGCATGCTGCACATGCGGTTTCTGCCAGGAGGTTCCAGAGCCAGTCTCGCCGGGCGATGTGTGCTTGTTCATGAAGTAAGGCACTCTCGCGTACCGTTGGATCCCCCGAGAGGAGGGAAGCAGGCAGCAGAATGATATTCCTGCGGATGCCCCATGTGAGAGGAGTATCGACCTGATCGCTGACGAGGACGGGAATGTCGCCCAGCGTTTGGCGGCTTCCAGAGGCCTCCAATCTGCGCAGGTGAACCAAGGCGACCATCAGCCGAATCAGGAGAGCGGCCGTGCCTAATCCCCAGATGCCGACGAGCACC
>JAYUMV010000506.1:0-12243 GCA_043762265.1 Chthonomonadaceae bacterium
CGACAGGGTCGCCATCGCGTTCGGGTTCGTGTGGGCGGAAGTGCCCGGCGCGACGCCGAAAAATCCCGATTCGGGGTTGATCGCTCGCAGACGGCCTTCCGCATCCGGCTTCAGCCAGGCGATGTCGTCGCCTACGGTCCAGACTTTCCAGCCCTCGAAACCCACCGGCGGTATCAGCATGGCGAAGTTCGTCTTGCCGCAGGCGGAAGGGAAGGCGGCGGTCACATAGGTCTTTTCGCCCTGGGGGTCTTCGACGCCGAGGATCAGCATGTGCTCGGCCATCCAGCCCTCGTCACGCGCGATGTTCGAGGCGATCCGCAGGGCAAAGCATTTTTTCCCCAATAGCGCGTTCCCGCCGTAGCCGGAGCCGTACGACCAGATCTCGCGCGTCTCAGGAAAGTGGACGATGTACTTCTCCGCATTGCATGGCCAGGCTGCGTCCGACTGTCCGGGGGCGAGCGGAGCGCCGACCGTGTGCATGCACGGCACGACGCGCTTCTCTCCAGTGTCGATCTCCGCAAAGACCGGCAGGCCGATACGCGCCATGATCCGCATACTGACGACTACGTAGGGCGAGTCGGTCAACTGCACGCCGATCTGCGACATGGGAGAGCCGATCGGTCCCATGCTGAACGGCAGCACATACATCGTTCGACCCCGCATCGAGCCCGCAAAGAGACTCTTCAACTTGCGCCGCATCTTGAAGGGCTCTTCCCAGTGGTTCGTCGGCCCCGCTGCCTCTTTCGACAGGGAGCAGATGAAAGTGCGATCTTCCACCCGCGCGACATCGTTCGCATCGGAGCGGGCATAGTAGCAGTTCGGCCAGAGGTCCTGGTTCAGTTTGAGGAAGGTGCCGCTTGCGACCATCTCTGCGCAGAGGGTGTCGTACTCGTCCTGCGAGCCGTCTACCCAATGGATGGCATCCGGCTGCGTGAGTTTGGCCATCTTGTCCACCCATTTCAGGAGGTGGACGTTTTTGCTCAGCGGAGTCGCCAGGTTTCGACCGTTCGATTCCAAAAAGGGGTCCTGCGCGTCGGACTCATCATTCCCATAGAGTGTTGCCATAAATAAATAAAAGGGATCTGTACTGCGATCGGACCCGCACGCTGTCGTCTTCTCGTGCAAAGGCTGCTTCGGGAAATCGCGTTCCCGCTCCCTCCTACTCCTTCCGTTTAGTTCTTACTTATATTCTACCCGAAGGGCCTCCGCGATCAACTCAGAAGGGCCTCCGCGATCAACTCAGAAGGGCCTCTGCGAGCAACTCTGCCATATGTTTTGGATGAATCGGCGCTAGGTGGTCGATCTGATGGCGGCAGCTTGTGCCGGAGGCCACAACGATCGTTTCCGGAGGTTGACCCTGGATCTGCGCCACCAGCGGCGCAGCGACCTGAAGCGAAAGCTCATATTTCGCCTCTAATGCCCCAAACGCCCCGGCCATTCCGCAACATCCTGTGTTCAGCAGGGTGACCGTCCGTCCCGGAAGGCGTTGGGCCAATCGCGGCATAATTGTGGTATCCGTCAAAGATTTGGCATGACAGTGCGTATGGATGGCGATGTGGGACGGTTCGCTGTTGAAGCGCAGGGCATCGGGCTCGCGCTGAAGCAGTTCCTCCAGAAACGGCTCGAAGAGGAAACAGCGCGCGGCGATCTCTGCCGCTCCTGCCAGCCACAACTCGCGATAGTCCTCCGCGAACATGGAGTAACAGGACGGCTCCAGAAACAGGATGGGGACGGCAGCATCGGTCTCAGCCAACAGCCGGAGGTTATGACGGCCAGCTTTTGCGGCGGCCTCCAGATTGCCCTGACTGAAGGCGGGCCGTCCACAGCACTGCCTGTTAGGCGGCAGTACGACTTCAAAGCCTGCTGCTTCCAGCACTTTTACGGCTGCCTTGCCGATATGCGGCTCGTGGTAGCGCACGAAGGTATCATCCCACAGCAGGACTTTGCCTCTTGTGGCCGGAGCAGGCGAGATGTGTCGGGCGAACCAGCGGTCGAAGCGTTCGTTGGCGTAGGGGGGCAGGGGGCGTCTTGTGGTCAGTCCGAAGGTCCACTCCATCCATTGGCGCATCCACGGCCATTGTAGCGCTGCATTGGCGAGGCCAGGGGTGAGACAGCCCAGCCGCCCCAGGAGATCGACATTGCTGAGCAGGCGTTCGCGCAGAGGTAGCCCATCACGTCGGATGCGGGCATGCAATAACTCCGCTTTGAGCAGGGCGAGATTGACGTTGGAGGGGCATTCCGTGGTGCAGGCTTTGCAGGCGAGGCAGTTGCTCAGAGCGGCTTCGAGTTCCGGCGACTGCAAAGGGTCGCTATCGGGCGCTCCACGCTGTTCCAGTGCGGCGCGAATCGCATTGGCGCGGCCTCGGGTAGACATGATCTCATCGCCCGTCGCCAGGAAAGTCGGGCACATGGTCGGAGGATCTTTTCTGCAGCCTCCGCAACCGTTGCACTGCTCCAGATTGCCGACAAACGAGCCGTCTCGGGCGGCAAATGCCAGCACCGGAGTAAAAGGCAAGGGGAGGTGATAATCCGCGCCCATTCTCAAATGGGTATCGATCCGATACCGTCCGTCGGCGAGGATCTTGCCGGGATTAAAGAGAGAATTGGGATCGAATGCCGCCTTGATCTCCCCGGTCAGCGCCATCAGTTCAGGGCCGAGATGGACCGGCATGTACTCCGAACGCGCGATACCGACGCCATGCTCCCCGGTCAAAGATCCCTTGAACTGCAACACCAGCGCCGAGACTTCGTCGCTGAGCAGGCGAAATTTGCGCAGGTCGTCGGCGTCGTGCAGGTCCAGCACCGGGCGGACATGCAGCAGGCCGGACGCGGCATGTCCATAAAACGAGGCATGAAGCCCAAGCGGCTGCATCAACTCCTTGAGCCCTGCAACGTAGGCGGGCAACTGCTCCGGCCGCACGACGGTATCCTCGATGCAGGTGACCGGCTTGGCCGCCCCCTTGCAACTGGTGAGGAGGGTGAGCCCCGCCTTGCGCATCGCCCAGACGATCCCGATCTCGGCGCTGTTCTTGAGGATCGTGGTGCGGAGACCCAGGCGTTTCTGCACCAGTCGTTCGAGCCGTCCTGCGACATCCTCTTCAAAAAACTCCACGACCAGCAGCGACTCGCATGGCCTGGCGTCCAGTTCCAACAGATCTCGTGCGGCCTGGAACAGCCGCTGGCCGCGAGTCTGGTCGAGCGGGATCCGATCCATATGCTCGATGGCCGCCGGATTCAGTTCGAGCAGCTCCACCGTCGCCTGCATGGCCTCCTCCACAGAGGCGAAAAAGACGATGCCGACGCCCTTCACTTTGGGCAGCGGAACGATCTTGAGTTTTGCCGATACGATGGCGGCAAGTGTGCCTTCGCTGCCCGCGAACAGATGGCTCAGATTGTCGGGCTGGCGCAGAAAACGGTCGATCCCATAACCGGGGTAGCGCTTCAGCAGTCCTGCCGGAAACTGCCGCTCGATCGCTTCGGCATAAGATCCGACACGTTCGGTGAGAAGTGCCCTTTCTGCGGCTAGTGAGGTGTTCTGCGCCTCCGTATGGGCAATGCGGCCCGCTGCGAGCGCGACTTCCAGCGAGACGACATGGTCGCCTGTGACACCATAATAGGGAACATGGGAGCCGGAAGAGTTGTTGGCGATCATGCCTCCGAGCGTTGCGCGGGAGCTGGTCGCGACATCCGGTCCGAAACAGAAGCCCTGCGGTTTCAGGAACGCATTGAGCTGATCGAGCACCACGCCCGCCCCAACCTTTACGGTTCGGCGCTCCAGGTCGAGTTCGGTGATCTGACGGTTGTGCCGGGAGAAATCGACGATCAAGCCCTCGCCCAGCGCGCCGCCAACCAATCCTGTGCCTGCTCCACGCGGAGTCACGGAAATTTCCGCTTCTGCTGCCGCAGAGATAATGGCTGCAGCCTGAGCACGACTGCGCGGAAAGGCGACGGCCGCAGGCTCGATTTGGTATACGGAAGCATCGGTGGCGTAGAGTTGTCGTGTCAGGTTATCGAACGCGACATCGCAGTCGGCGCTTTCGAGGAGTTGCAGTTGTTGGGAAGAGAGCATCCGGACAAACTCCTTCGGGTTATAGGACCGTTTCGCAATCGGCTGGAACTCTGCCTTCGCACCGAACGGTTTCGATCTCGTGGGAGCAGCAGATTGGGCAGTCCACCGGAAAAACGAGAGTCTGCTGAAGCCAGCGCTCGCCCACCGTGGTGCCGCGCCAGAGTCGTACCAAGGTGCCGCGCATGCCTGCACGCCTGTGGCGACGTGTCGTCGGGCATCCGCCGGAATCGGAGTAGTGTGCCTTCAACCGCGCCTCCAAATCCTGCGTCCAGCCGACGTAGTGCTCCACAGAACCGTTGCGACTGCACCAGTGCAGCAGATAGATAAAGCCCTCCCGCAAACGGTGTGGCAGAGCACGCTCAGGCACCGGCTGCGTCCTCGGCAGAAGATTGAGGGGACGCTCCGACCGACATGGGCCAGGCAAACTGTACGAGGAGCGCCAGGGCGCCGCCAAGAATAGTAGACAGGATACGCGCCGGTACCAGTTCTGCGGTCGGAATCCCGACACTCGCCAGTTGGAAGACGACGTACGACGTGATGAAAACGGCGTAGGCCGCATAGTTGACGCGCAAAAAAAGGAAACTCAAGAAGGCGAATGCGACGACCAGAGCGACCATCGTGAGGGGGCCGGGGTGAAGCGTGACGGCCAGCAGCGTTGCGAGACCGCCGCCAGCGAGTGTACCGACAGTACGTCCTAATCCCTTCGTGAACGTCTGCCGCCAATCCGTATTCATGACGATGATCGCGGTCATCGGCATCCAGTAGCCGTTGTGAAGGGGCAGGAGACGCGAGAGTCCGGCGGCCAGAGCGACGGTCACGGCCAGTTGCAGAGCATTATGCCCGATTCGCGTTTTCGGTGAGAGGTTGCGTTGTAAGTGGGATCGGAAGGAGTGAACCGATGCCTTCACCGCTGCGCCAGAAAACGGAATAGCGTCTTGCGTGTTGTCGGTGTCTCTAAGGGAAGGGCGTTCCAGTCGCCAGAACAGCATGATGCACAGCGCCTGCAAGAGGCCACCAGCGAATACCATCAGCGTTCGCGTAACGGTATTCCCGAAGCCGACGGGGAAGTTACTGGCGATGATCGCGAAGATCACGCACTGGAGACTGATCCACCAGATACCGCCTCCGAGGGTCTGCAGCAAGCCGCAGAAATACGCCCAACAGCACGCAACGAAGGCAAATCCCAGGATCGTGTGTTCCGTAATCGCACTGATGAAGGCGGAGAAGCTGATTCCCAGGGTGGCGAGCAGCATGGGGGCCGGACGCGACCACCGGAACCGATAGAACGAGCCAAAGCCGACCGTGAGCGCGCCACTGGAGGCCATGACACCGGCGCCAACGTTATGAAACTTCCATCCCAAAAGCAGAGGAATGGCGATCCCTGGGACACACAGCAGGGCAGGAAGCAGCGCAAATTCGGCCCATGTTACTGCCCAGGCCGCAGAGGTCGCGCTTTTGATCTCTTCTTTCCGAAACGGTTGTTGTTGGGTGGATGGTTCTGGGTTGAGCATAGAGCACGCAGTTCACAGAGTTCTGATATTCCTTCGCGGGCCGAGACATCTCCTAGGAATTGTACGTAGGACGGGCCGTCGTGAACGTCTTGTTCCCTCTATCCCTCTGTGCACGCCAGAACGCAAGCAGGCAAAAGCGAGGACTTCCTTCCAAACAGAAGTCAGGAAGTAAACCCATGAGGGCCGACCGTAATAGAGAGACGCTCGAAAGGGGATGAAACCATGCATCTTCCACTCTCTATTCTTGATCTGGTTCCTGTAGCGGGTACGCCGGACCATCGGTCCAGCAGCGGCGAAGCGATCCGCCATAGCCTGGAGCTCGTACAACATGCCGACCGACTCGGATACACGCGTTACTGGTTCGCAGAGCACCACAATATGCCCACCATCGCCAGTACGACGCCGGAAATCCTGATTGCGCTCGCAAGCGAAAGAACGGCCCGTATCCGGGTCGGGTCCGGCGGAGTGATGCTGCCGAATCACGCGTCGCTTCAGGTCGCTGAGACCTTTAAGATGCTCGAATCGCTCTATCCGGGGCGGATCGATCTCGGTATTGGACGTGCGCCGGGAACCGATACCGCGACTGCGTTGGCGTTGCGAGGTTCGCGCAGCGCCTTGAGCGCCAACGATTTTCCGGAGCAGTTGGTGGAACTGCTGGAGTATGGCGGACGGGGCGCTCCTTCCCGACAGGCTGCCAGAGCGACTCTTCCTGAGAGTGTGGCAGCGATGCCACCGGATGTGTCTTTGCCGCCGATCTGGCTGCTGGGCTCGAGCGATTTCAGCGCACAACTTGCGGCGCTGTTAGGCACCGGCTTTGGGTTTGCCGCGCACTTCAGTGAATATCCGCCGGAAGGACCCATGCTTGCTTACCGCGAGCAGTTCTCCCCCGGACCCGATCTTGCGCGACCGCATGCGATTCTCACCCTCTCCGTGATCTGTGCGCCGACTCAGGAAGAGGCGGAACGTCTGGTATCAAGTTTATTAGTGGCGTTCGCGCGCTTGAGAACGGGGCAGACAGCGCTTCTGCTTCCGCCGGAGGAGGCGCTGACCTACCATTTTTCGCCCCTCGAAAGCGCTGTCGTCGAATCGATCCGAGACCGGCATATCGTGGGCACACCGGAAAAGGTGAAGGCGCAAATCGAATCGCTCGTCGCCCGCACGCAGGCCGACGAGGTGATGATCTCAACCTTCCTCTACGGGCATCGAGAGCGCATGCAGTCATTTGAACTGTTGGCGCATGCCTTCGATCTTACGGGGTCGGCTTAAATCGGAAAGGAAAGGCTATCAATCGAGCGGTTTCGCGACGACGACAGAAATTTCTGTGCCTTTTCCAAGCGGACTGGAGATTGAAAAGCTCGCATCCAGGCGCGCGGCGCGTTCCCCCATGCTGTTGATGCCGATACCTTCATGAAGTACATCTGAATCGAAGCCCTGGCCGTCGTCCTGAACCCGCAACTGGACCTGCATCGCGCTAAACGTGATTTCGAGCAGAACCCAGGTCGCTTGACCGTGCCGCAAGGCATTGGTAAGGGCTTCTTGTCCGATACGATACAGTTCGCTCTCCATCCTGGCGGGGAGCGAAAAAGGTTCGCCTAGCACCTTACATCGGACGCTGATGCCGTTTGTCGTTTGTTCCGCGAGACGTTCCAGCGCCGAAACCAGGCCCCTCTCGATGAGAGGCGACTGGAGCGCATGGATAGCGCGGCGGGCCTCGATCACGCTCTGCATTGCGATCTCGCGGCAGCGCACAATTCGCTCCTGCACCTGATCCGATCCTTCGAGCAGTGCGGTTTCGGCGGCGTCCATCTGCAGCTTGATGGCCGTGAATCCCTGGGCTAGCGTATCGTGGAACTCCCGCGCCATGCGGTTGCGTTCGGCCAGGATCGCCAACTCCTGCTCCAGTCCGTTGCGAACGGCGTCTGCATGCTTGCGAGCCGTAATATCTACGAAGGTCAACACCACTCCATTGATGCGGTCGTCCAGAGTTCGATAGGGTACCATGCGCGCCAGAAACTGGGATCCGTTGCTGCTGACTTCGCGTTCAATGGGACTCAAATCCTTCAAGACTCGGTCCGCATCCTGAGTCAGGGAAATATAGTTCAGTTTGTGCGTTATGTCCGAAAGCGGACGCCCGATGTCCGTGGGGATCATATTGAACAGTTCCTGAACACGCGGCGTAAACTGCTTGATATGCAACTGACGGTCCAGGAAGATCGTCCCTATATCGCTCGAAGCCATCAGGTTCTGCAGATCACTGTTCGCCCGACTCACCTGTTCTACACTGCTCTTCAACTCATAATTGACCGTCACCAGCTCTTCATTGATCGACTGCAACTCCTCTTTACCGGTCTCTAACTCCTCGGTAGTGGACCGTAGCTCTTCGTTCATGGCTTGCAACTCTTCGTTCGACGCTTTCAACGCTTCCGTCGAGGCTTCGAACTGCTCGGCGGTGATATTCGACGACGTTTTGAGTTCCTGGATTTCTGCCTCAAGATCGCGTGCTACCTGTGCTGCACTCAGCGGGACGATAGGAGGGAATACTTCGGTTTCGGGAGCCATATCGAAGAGCACCAAAAAGAAGCCTTGTCCCGGCTGCGATGCGGGAGTGGGGCGCACATGAATATCTACCAGCCGAACCACACCGTCCCGTTCTATCGGGACATGCGGTACGGTGATGGCCTCGCCCCCTCGGGAGGCGCGAAAAAGCGCCACACGCAACTCTACACGCAGAGCGGGATCTACTACGGCCGGAAGATGGATAGAAGGTTCTCCCCCCGCAAACTGAAGAAACTGCCCGGCATGTTCGGAGAGATGGACAATGTCGTAGGCAGCATTGATCAGCGCCGAGGGAGGAGCCATCTGTTCCAGCAGCAGCAGATGCAGTTCCCCGAACCGCATCTGCCGCAATTCGGACGAGATGGGCGGGATCGCTGCCGGGGAGGCGGTAGAAGTGTCGGCTGAAGGAAGCACTTGGAACACCACATGAGGCGTCTGAGCGCGCAGGAGAGTGGATGGAACAGGCATCGGCAGGATGGCGCCCGCCGGACGTGTTACCGCTCGGCGCACAAAGAGGCGATGGTGCTTGTCGAGCGGCGCAAACAGCATGTGCGCGTCGTCCACGCTCTCGGACCCACCCAGGAAGAGGAGGGCGCCGGGGCGCAACGCATAGTGGAAAGTATCGAATATGCGCTCCTGCGCCTCCCGTTTGAGGTAGATCAGCAGGTTACGACAGGTGATCAGATCTAGACGTGAAAAAGGGGGATCCTTCAGAAGATTATGGGGAGAGAAGAGCACGATCTCCCGAATCTCCTTTCTGATCCGGTAGCGCCCCTGGTCTGTCTGGAAGAAGCGTCTTAGTCTCGCTTGCGATACGTCGGCTTCGATGGTTGCCGGGAAGAGGCCCGCACGAGCAAAGCGGATGACGTCGTCGTCGATGTCGGTCGCGAACACCTGAATGGAGGGTGGAGAGGTGAGGCGACTCGCATGCTCGTAAAGGAGGATTGCAATCGAATAAGCCTCTTCGCCGGTCGCGCAGCCTGCGACCCAGACACGCACCTGACCGCCCGGCTCCTTTCCCGCAAACAGTTGCGCGATATGACTCTCAAGAACCTTGAAGGCCTCACGGTCCCGAAAGAAATTCGTGACACTAATGAGAAGATCGTGCAGCAAGGCGGGTATTTCGGCGGGATGAGTGCGTAGGAATTCAAGATAAGCCGGAATTGTCTCTAGAAGGTTGACCTGAAGGCGGCGGGCGACTCGGCGCAGAATGGTCGCGCGTTTGTAGTGCGAAAAGTCGTGTCTGGTCTGGGAGTGAACATACCGCATCACGTCGAGGAGCGCGGACTCATCGGTTGGGCTGGCCGCCTTCTGAATTGTCAGCGGGCCACCGGAATTCTGGTGGTTTTCTTCTGCGGCCTCGCCCTCTTCAGGGTCGTCCGGCGGGACATGCATCCGAAGTTCATTTCGCGCGAACAGGATCAATCGGGCCGTCATGTCGGCGATGGGCAAAACCCAGTCTACCATGCCGGTTGCTATCGCGGAGCGCGGCATACTGTCGTACTCTGCCTCCATCGGGTCCTGGACGATGGTGATGCCACCCTGCTCTTTAACATGTTTGATTCCGATCGATCCGTCCGAGTCGATCCCGGAGAGCGCAATGCAGATGGCACGTGGGCCAAATCCGACCGAGAGGGTCCGAAAAAAGAGGTCTATCGCGACGCGTGCTCCGGGCGGTTGTTGTGGCTCTACCAGGCACAACATTCCATTCTCCACGGTCAGATGCCTGTTCGGTGGGATGACATAGACATGGTTCGGCTCGACATCAATCGATTCGGTCACCTGTGTCACCGGCATGGTCGTGCGCTGTTGGAAGATATGCGCGAGGTGGCTGGTGTAGTCTGGCGCGAGGTGCATCACCACAACGTATGCCATTCCACTATCTGCGGGCATCAGGTCGAAGAAAGTTTGAAGTGGCTTCACCCCGCCTGCCGACGCCCCGATACCGACCACGGCAAAACTCTTGATCTGTGGCTCGTTTTGTAGCGCGTCCATTGCATTGTCGCGGAGCATCGAGTTACTCATGGAGGAATGTCCTTACGTAGAGGGTGGCCTACAGAAATGGCAATGCAATGTCCACCGCCGAATCAAGGCCCGCCCGGGCGTGGTTGCGTCTGGCCACGCGAGAAGACGAAATCAGTTCTATCGACAGTATACTGGATTTCATCGGCGTTTGTGTTCTCGTTGTGGGGAGTGTGGGGCGAACGCGACACCGGGTACAATAGAAAACTATTTCCGAGCGAGGAATACCGACGCTTCCGGTCTCGCCGCTCCCAAAGGAGACGCTCTTGCGCACGCTTCCCTTACTTCTCACGGTGTGGGGCGCCCTCGTCGGCGCTCCCCTTTTCGCCCAAACTCTGACCGCGAAACAACCTACCACCGGAACGCTCCTGTGGACCGGCAAGGCCGACGGTGTCACCTATCGCTGGACCGGTCAGGATCTGACGGCAACGCTCGATTCTACGGGGAAAGTCTCCTACTCTGTGGTTCAGACCTTGAAGCAGGAGTTCGGCAAGCCGGACCCGGAGAATGGGTATTCGTACTACCAGGTCAACTTTCTGCCGCTCTCCGCCGTCGGATCGCTCTTCAGTTACGAGCGCGATGACTATTGGGAAGGCGGCGCCCATCCGTCGGGCGGCGAAAGTTTTGTGACGGTGGATGCCCGCCATCCCACCCGACCCTTGAAACTGACCGATCTGTTCGATGCTGCTCAAATTCGACAGGCGCTCCTCTCCGATCCCCTTGTACAGCATGTCTTGACCCGCGAAAAGATCGCGCCGCCGCCTACGTTAGAGGGACTGGAAAAGGCTCTTGCGGGGAAGGAGTTCGGCGGAGAGGGGGACAGTATGTATAGTTTTCCGGGAGGGCTACTGTCCGACTTCGCGTTTCATCACATCGAGAACGGCAAGGTGGCGGTCCGCATCCTCCTGCCCCATGGAACGGAGATATTCCGCTTCCATCACACCCAGTTGGGACTATTGCTGCCAATACCGCTTGCACGGAAGGCGGCGTTTTTGCAGGCCGGAAACGGGCAGGCGGGCATCCTCATGCAGTCTTTACAGCGGACCACGCGCAACAAAAAGAGTTCGGTAGTTTTGGAGGAGCACGCGGCCCACAAGTAGGCAGCATGCCCTGATGCAAGGAGATCTAAGTGCCGTCGGGATCGGATACGGTGATGGTCAAGCCTCCGGTTTCCAGGGGCGTGTCCAACTGTGCCTCCTTCCCGAGGCCGAAGTGGACCGGTTGGATCAACCGGTACTTCCCGACGGACGCCGTGCCATCCGGCCAGCGCGGAGGAAGGACGAAACTGGTCAGGTAGTAACCCAGGATGGCCTGCCCCGGTGATATGTCGGACTGCCGCAAATCGGAAGGACCGTCGGCGGAGGGCGCGGAGGTCATGTCATACGTGACGCCGAGGATCCGGATCGCGGACAGCCCACGCCATTCCGGCTCGGATGCACGCTGCATAGTCCGGGTTTTGCCTTCGGTGTCGGTAAGGGTCAGGGCTTCCAGAAATGCGAACGATTTCTGATGCCAGAAGGTGATTGGCGCCTTCGAGACGTTGCGCACAATCACGGCCACGCGCACACGTTCCCCCACGAAATAGTCGCTCCTCTCCCCGAGTGAGATTAAGCCGACCTGCAGTCCAGAGTTTTCCGCTCCCCAGGCGATCGGCGCCGTGGCGAGATCCGCAATGTGGTTGTGATCGAGCGGCAGAGTCCTGACTGCTGGCACATTCGCGATCCGAATCGGGAGCGCTTCCGTCGTCAGCGTCTTCTTCATCGGCTTGTCATGCGCATCAAAAGGTGTCAGTTCCTGAGCAAGCCTGAAGGCTCCTGGCCCTGCGAGCGCGAGCGCGGAATCTTCTGCCCAGCCCGAGAGGCCAGGGGCGACTTCCTTAGGATGCAAATCGTTGTTGAACGTGACCGCTAGCCGACCCACCAGGGCGATCTCGCCGGGCTGTACATTGGTGGTTGTCGTGAACATCATCCCCATTCCAAAGTAACGAAGCACTTTCACCCGAGCGCCTTTCGCGTTTGCAATGACGGGCGCGCCCTGCGACTCGTAACCTCCAATGGACTGTATGCTCACGTCCGAAGGAGAGTT
>JAYUMV010000507.1:0-13753 GCA_043762265.1 Chthonomonadaceae bacterium
GATAGTGCGCAGGCGTGGACGGGGCCGAATGGCCTCCGTCTGGATATTACAGACAGCGTCGAAGATCCGCGCCTGCTCGATGAAGTGCGGGCCACCAGCCAACAGATCCAGCCCAACATCAAAGTCGATGGACATCCCGGTTGGCAGATCCGGGCCAAGATCGACAATGAGATGAGCGACGTCTTTTTCGTTCCTATCTATGGGCGCGTGATCGAACTGGTCTTTCATCCTTCCGACTATGCCAACATCAAGTACGTGAACCTCCTCGAACAGATTATACACAGCGTTCATTTCGATCACGCGCCCGCTGATGCCCCGAAGACACCTACCGCAAAGGGAAGTTAAAAGAGATAGGAGAGAAGGCGCTATTCGGTCCGGGCTTGTTTGCGCGCCCCTTTCCTCTGAGCATCGCGCACTCAGGAGGGAAGGGGACACGGACTTAGGTTCGAGATTTAATGGTCGCTGGTAGGGGAGGTGACCGGTTCCATCAGGGTGACTGGAACGGTCGCATTCCCGCCTGCATTGGTGAGGGTCAGGGTCAGATCGGAAGTGGGGCGGGCATCCAGAGGGACTGACAGGGTTGTTTCGTGATCGGAGGCAAGCGCAGACTCGCTCTCGGCCACGACTCGATTGTGGGACCCTACGCGATAGTTTAATGCGTTGATGTTGACGGCGGAACCTGGCTGCGCCTGGACATAGAGGGTCAGCGCACCCCCCCCCTGGCCATTGGGGTGCCACTCTGCGCGGGCCGTTTGTAGGCCAGGGGCGACCACCGTAGGCTTGGTATGGCTGAACGCACTCCAGATCGCACCTAGCGGGTCGAGAGAAGCATGCTGCACATGCAGGCCTTCCATACCGATAAGAGCCAGAAGCAACAGCAACGCACCGGCGAAGACCGGCGAGCGTGGCAGGAACAGGGAACGCCAGTTCCAACCTTCCCGTTTGCGCTGGGCTGCCTCGGTAACCTTGTCCTGTTCGATCTGAAGGCGATGCATCAAATTTTCATGAAAGAAGGGCGGCGTCTCGACACTCGGGAGAGCATCCAGAGAGGCCCAGACCCGCCGCAGACCGGCGATCTCTCCGCTGCATGTAGCGCACGAGCGCGCATGATTTTCCAGGGTTACGTTAAGGGCTGGATCGAGTTGTCCCGCAAGATGATCGGAAAAAAGTTCTTGGGCCTGTTTGCACTGCATAATGATAGTCCCGTCGTATAGGTTTCAATACTCCTGTTTTTCGACGACACCTGGTTCAGAATAGTTCCTTGAGCGGCTCAAGTTTTTCGCGCAACGTCAAACGCGCCCGGTTTAGGCGTGACTTTACCGTGCCGATCGGCAGCGAAAGCACCTCTGCGATCTCATCATAGGCCAGGCCTTCGGTATGATAGAGAACGATCATGGTGCGCTGGTAGTCCGGAAGGGAGGCTATTGCCTGCTGTAACAGATCGGTGCGTTCGTTCGCCTCGGCGATGACATCCGGGGTAGGACCCTGGTCTTCGACCTGACGAGAGACGCTGTTCTCGTCGAGCTCGATATACTCTTCCAGAGAAAGGTGTTGTTTGTTACGAGTCCGTTTGCGACGGTCGAGGTACACATTGGTGACGATGCGGAACAGCCAGGTCGAAAAGTTGGCGTCGCCTCGAAACATCTTGAGGGCCTGAAATACCCGTATAAACGACTCGACGACAATATCCTGGGCTTCATCGTAGTTGCCGCTAAGACGATAAGCAAGATTATAGACGCGCTTTTCGTAGGTGCGTACCAGCGTGTCGAAGGCATCACGTTCGCCGCGTTTACAGCGATCGATGAGGAGTTTGTCGTTGATGTCTGCCATAGGTTTAAAGAGGCGACGATGCGACTTCGAGGGGCAGGTTCCAGCTTGGCAGCCTCCGCACTCCTCTGTGCATGCAAAGCGAGGTCAGCGGGCCGATGCATCCCGCAACAGACGCTCCTCCTCTTGCGAGAGGGCATGGCTGGCGCGACCGTCCCGAATGGACTTGGCGTAGACGCGCACATCGTTGCGGCTATAGACGCTTGTTAGGACGAGGCCGCTGCCTTGTGAGTCGAGCAGGGCGAGAGAGAAACTCTGCTCACCGCCCACATCGTCGAACGCATCATAGCGCACGAGCTGCGCGTGACGCAGACAACTCGGCATCTGGGACTGGAGGACTGCCACCGTCTGTTCGAGCACATCCATTCGACAAGAAGTCGCCTGTACCGTATCAAGATGAGAGCGCAGCATCTCCTCCAGATTGCCTTCGATGCCCCGCGTCATCCCGTGGATCCGGCGCTGAAGGCGTTGCACACGGACAACCAGGATCAACCAACCGAACAGAAGCAACAAGACCAGGCCGCACAAAATGAGGGTCAGGGTAGCCAGGGTATCTCCCCGGCTCAGGCTATGTACAACGTTTTCGAACAAAATGCCTCTTCTTCCGGCGTCGGGTATACTCAGTTTCAGTACACATCTTACAGGGAGTCTCACCCATGCTTCGTCGCGCTCCACGCCGTCAAACCGTATTGATAGGAGTTTTTCTGCTGCTGGTAGTCATGTTTTTGACGCTGTTTCGGATGGGTGTCGTGCGTGGACAGTCCATGACGCCAACTTATGTCGATGGACAGGTGGTGCTGGTGAGCCGCCGCCACGGGTACAGTCCTCCCCTGCGCCACAACGATGTCGTGCTCCTGAAGAAGGATCGTGAGGTCATCATCAAGCGCGTCTTTCGCCTGGCAGGAGAGGAGATCGACAACACCTTCCCCTTTGTCCTGGCAAGAACGCTGAATAACAATCTGGGCGACTACTACGAACACAAAATAGAGGCGGGCCACATTCACTATTTCGTGCCACAGGGCTACATCGTCGTGATTGGCGACAACCTGCGTGTCTCCGAAGACAGTCGGTATTTTGGTCCGGTGCCTGTACGGGATGTGCTGGGAACCGCAGTCGCCTCGCCCGGCCCACCGGACTATAGCCGAAATATCCTTCCACCCGGTTCTCCCTACGAGCACCCCATGATCCCGGCAGGGCCGTCGCGGTAGGTATTCTAGCACGTTCTCTTCGGCAAAGTAAACCCTGACCGCTTCAAGGCATGTCTGTCGGAGGCGTTCGGAAGGCCGAGTCGGCGATGGGTACATTGAAACGGACCCGGTTGACTGTCTCCACAGCCTCGCCTGTCAGAGGGTTTGTGATGACGCGCCGAAACGGGATTTTTACGCCGTCCACGGTGCGGTAGTCGCTGTAAACCTCGCTCGCGGGGAGCGCTCCGATGCCCGGTATGTCGGTGGTCGTATCTTGTTTCAACACGAGGAAAGTCTGTGTGGAGACATACTGCACGATGGGATTGCCCGTGGGAGGCGTCCACGTGACGAGATAACACGCCTCCTCTCCAACCTTGTCGCGCCCCGTAACCCTTACACTCTTGTAAAGCCTTTTCCATTCGAGGATACGGTAGAAATTGGCGGTGACTTTGGACGCCGCGATCTCCTGGCTGGATTTAGGGAGGACCGGAGAGAGGCTGCTTTCGGTTGCGCCTGCCTGTCCATCGAAATAGTCGCGGCTCATGAAGATCTGCTTCTTCTGCGCGATCATCGTCGTGTCGGTGGACTGCTTCAGGGGCGCCTTGCTACGGATGACAATCGTCCCCGTGACACCTTGCGTCGGGGTATCGATATGGATCTCCACCGCCTGACTATGATGACGGCGCAGAGCCGATTCTCCTCCCAGCGCCACGATGTATTTCTGCATCACCTCGTCGATAGAGGGAAGGTCGGCGGCAGGCGGCGGTTCGCCGAAGGTAAGTTCCAGATTGCCCTGCGCCGCAGGCTGTTTCAGAGTTGCGCCCACGATCTTACCGACGGCATCCCGGTGGAGGAGCAGGCCGAAGTCTGCCGGCAGATTGCTCACCCCATAGATGTCTTTGGCCTTCTCAACGAGCGGATAAGCAGGCTGGCCCGCCACGATCATCGCAACGTTTCCATCGCGCACCACAACTTCCATTTTGAAAGGCCCGCTCACAGCCCTGTAGGGACCGACCAGCTCTTTCATCGGGCCGTTCGCCGTGTTCGTGGGTTGCGCGACAGTTGTTTGCTGTGCAGCGCCAGGAGATCCAGCATTCGCTGCCCCTGCCGAAACTGGCCTACCCACCAGGTTCTCCCACACGGTGGTCAGGGCGGTCTCTCCAAGCGAGGAGGCGGTGACGTTGGTCAGCATGACGAAGCCGAGATGCTGATCCGGCATCAGGGCGACTTCCGCATTGAAGCCATCGATATTGCCCCCATGCTCTACCACTTTGTGGCCGTTCCAGTTGCGTAAGAACCAGCCGTAACCGTACTTCATCTCGCCTGCCACGGTGATTCGCGGCACCGTGAGTTCGGCGAAACTCTGCTCGGAGACCAGTCGTTTGCCGTTCCAAACGCCACCGTCCAGCATGAACTGCACCCACTTCGTCATATCGGTGATGTTGGAGTTGATCGCTCCGGCCGGAGCGCATACCTTAATGTCCCGCATCGGAAGTCGCCGATACTCAGATTTCTCTCCGTCCCATCCGTAGCCCAGCGCATAGTCCGGCGCACTCTGCATCGCAGGGATCGTGGTGTCCGTGTGAGACATGCCCAGGGGGCGGAAAATACGCTTTTCCACTACCTTCGTCCAAGGGGCTCTCTGCACCTTGCCGACGATCTCGCCTGCGGTCAGATACATCAGGTTCTGATACTGGAATCTCTCTCCGAGTTTGGCAGTGGGCTTGACATCGCCGAGGGCGCGGATAAGTTGTTTGGAGTTAAGAGCGCCGGTCGCCCAGAGCAGATCCGTGCGGGCCAGACCGGAGCGGTGCGAGAGAATATCGCTCAGCGTGATCCGCTTGTCGGCGTCGGGGGCCTGCAAATGGAAGTAGGGCAGGAATTTCTTGGGGGAGTCGGTCAGAGCGAGTTTGCCCTCGTCCGCGCTCATCATCACGGTCATCGCCGTAAAAGCTTTGGTAGAGGATCCGATGGCGAAAAGAGTGTCCGCCGTG
Organism: Chthonomonadaceae bacterium; assembly: GCA_043762265.1. Classification (GTDB taxonomy): domain Bacteria; phylum Armatimonadota; class Chthonomonadetes; order Chthonomonadales; family Chthonomonadaceae; genus JANXLO01. The sequence continues at coordinate 5,009 of JAYUMV010000507.1, forward strand.
ACCGGCAACTGTCTCTCCACATCGCGCACTCCGAAGCCATGACTGTAAATGATTTTATCGTCCCGCACGATAGCGAAGGCGACACCGGGCACATGCAGTTCCTGACGGCGCGTTTCCAGCGTCTTCTCGACAGCCTGAAGCTGGATATTCAAGTTGGTTTGTGGCGACACGGAAGGACTCTGCGCCGAACACAGGGTAGGGAACGCCATTCCGGCGACCCCATAAGCCAGCAGGGCGCACAGCGAAAAGCGAATGCACATAGGAATCTCCTTATCAGGTGCGAGGGGCCGACTTTCCATTCGATTGCCGTGGAGCGAGGGCCAATTGAGCGTTGTGACGCGGCGTATTCCGCGCATCGTTGGGATTCTGGGCGGGGATGAACTTTTCTATCTTTTTGGCGCCAGCGGGCGGCGTGTATTGAAAAACGGCGGAATCAATCGGCTTGTCGATAGAGATGTTCTCATAGGTCTCGCCAATTTTGATATCGGACCGTAAGGAGTGCACAAGGGTTTTCTCAATCAGATGGTTTTCTGCATTGAAGTAGATGTCGGTCACCACTTGCTGATCGAAAATCATCGAAAGCACCTGCCATTTTTTGCCGTTTTCGGTTACCAAGGCAGGTTTGAGGGTCGCCTTCTCCAGAGAGGCGCGCACATCTTTATCTGCGAGAGGATCGCCCTGCAATAGCAGGGCGATCACATAGGTGACCAGCGGCGAGAACGTGACATCATCGACGATATTGATGCCCTTGAAATCGGCAGGAGCCTTTGTCTGGGTATATTGGCGGCTTCGTCCGGCTTCGTCCCCTTTGAAGTTGATAAAGGTCTTTCCGTCCGAAACTGCCGCTGCCGTCGGCTGGGTGTCGTTCTTATAGGCGAATTTATTGGGACGCTCCAGCGCCAGCGTATAGCGGTTCTCCAGTTTGCGGGATGCGCCGGTTACGGGATCGGTCTGTTCGATGACGAAGAGGGCCGTATGCCGATACGATTTCACCTTTTTGTAGGCCTCGGTGGAGAGCTTGAGAAGCGCGGCTACGTCTGGTTTGAGACTGTTCTGGGAAGCTTTCGGGGGCTCGGCGCGAGACGTGTGCACCGATCCGGTGAGAACCACGGCAGCCATCGCGAGACCCAGAACTATCGGATGTAAGAGACGCATGGGAAGTGTCCTTTCTAAAACCCTCAGCGCCTTGCGCATCTCTTCCGCCGATGGAACCGGGGGAGCAGAAGGTAGATAGAGGAAGGCGCTCCGGTGAACGAACCTGGTAACGTCGAAAACGACAGAGAGGGCCGCAGGAGCGACCCCCTCTGCCGTGATGGTATTTCCGTTATGACGCCGACTCCGGTGCGTCGTCGGCTTCATCGATCGCCTCGACACGCCGCTCATACTTTTCCAACTCTGACTGAAGGAGAAGGTGGAGTTCGGGATCTGTATTGCGGGCTTCTGCGATGGCTGTCAGCAAAACTTCATAGCCTTCGATCATGCAGTCTTCCAGAGCGAACTTACGAGCGCGAGCGCCGATTTTAAACGCCCGCATTTCCTTCATCGTCGGTGCAGGTTTTGCCATAGATACCTTACCCACTTCCTGAGTCGAGAAGGGGCCGATAGTGAGAGCGTTAATCCGGCTCGGATTCGTCGTGGAAGTGAAAAGGCTCGGGCAGAGCGATGATCGGCTCCGGCGTCTCTTCGGGGCGCGTCGTCGGCGTCTCTACTTCCACAGGGACCGGCGCGAAATCGGCGAGGAACACGTCGCTTGCGACTGCTTCCGCAGGGTTATCTTGCGCCTCGACGTCTTCTTCCAGTGGCGCTTCGGTGCCGTCCGGCAGGCGGTTTCTGCCCCGTCCCCGTCCGCCTCGTCGCCGTCGTCGCCGTCCATTAGCCGTAAGATCGCTTTCGGCCTCCGACAGCGAAGGTACCGGTCCGCCTCCTGTGGTCAGAGCAGGAGGAGTCGTTAGATCGACAGAGGCGAGTTCTATTTCGGCGCTCAGGGTGACGGCTTCGATCTCCAGGGGATCGGCCGCGATGATGGCGCGCAGGGTCTCCACAGCCTGTCGCCGCTCCTCTTCCGAGGGGGAGAACGGCAGGGGGGGAGGAGGAGGCAGATTAAAGGGGCGAGGCTCCCGCGGAGGGCGCGGTTCCGGTCGTTCCGGTCGTTCTGCTCGCTCTGATCTTTCGGGGCGATCGTTGCGAACCGGGTCGGCGGCACGCGGCGGTTCCGTAGTACGAGGAGCAGGGCCAGCGTTCAGAACGATACGGGCGCGACCATTGCCCGGCATCGTGTATCCTGGCAGGTCGAGCGCCTGGAAGCGTTCGGGATTGCCCACACAGAAGGTTCGAGTCGCGCCGTTCTTCAGGAAGAAACGATACTCGCGGGTCTCGTCGGCAATCAGGCGACCCTCGGTCACATCGTAGAGACTGAGGGAGTCGGGCAGGCGCAGGGTGCGCTGCCCATCGCGCGCTGCATGGACGGTTACCCAACCGCTTCCGACGGCGACCATATCGTCGTTTTGTGGCGTCCAGAGGTGAACGCCCGCGTAGCGGCAGATCCCGCGCAGCAGTTCCAGAGGCAGCACTGGCTCGCCGATGAAGACGGATTTCCAACTGGCATGCTCTTTTACGGCGACGGAAGGCAGTCCGGAGCCCGCATATTCGGCGAGCACTTTGGCGGACTCATCGGCTACATAGTAGGATGGATTCAGGCGTTCGCGGGTGCCGAGTTCCTTGCCCGTGAGGCGCTCCATCAGAGGATGGCGTGGATCGAGCAGGCGTGAACCGATCTCCGAGTTCCACTCCTGGGGGCGCAGAGTCATTCCGACGGTGCCGTTGGTGCCATCTTCCAGAATGCCGCCGATGCTGGGGCGCTCTTCACAGGAGCCTGGAGCGTAGAGCCAGGCGAGCGTCTTGCCACCGTTCTGCAGCTTCTCTTTAATGGCGTCCCGCTGCTCTACGGGCAAACGGTAGGGCGTGAGGAAGAGATAGAGTTTGGCATCCGTCGGGAAGTTCTTTGCCGTCAGGTCGCTCTGAAGGTAGAGGCCGTAGGAGATCCCGGCGCGCTGAAGGGTTTCGCGCAGACCATTGGTGAGGCGTCGGAAGAACGGTTCTCCGCGCTGAATGTGCAGGAGGCTGCGCTCATCCATCAGGACTACGACTTCCGGCACGCGGGGATATTCCCGGCACTGCTGGAAGATCGAATACTGTTTCGCGAACTTGCCGATCTGTTCCCAGAGGAGATCGTCGTCCAGCCAACCGTCGCCCCAGAGGTCCATGAAGCCGAGGCCGACGCCATGCGCCAGCGTCTTGCCGTGCATACGTGCCATCGCCTGCTCGGTTGCGGACTGATCGGCCATGCGAGGATTGAAGTCCTCCGGATCCTGTAGGACGGGAGCCAGGTAGGTCTTGGTGTCGTCTTCGGTCAGCCACAATTTGCCGTGAAGCGGCGGTGAATCGACCGGAGCCGGGAATGAGGCTGCGCCGGAAGGGTCGCGGTCACGGTAAGAGGGCGGGCCGCAGATCAGATCGATCGTGGACGCCGTTTCGAGCAGACCCAGAGCGAGATGGCCGCTGAACCCGTGACCGAACTCCAGCGTATAGCCGTAGCAGACGGAGACGAGGGCCTGATGGCCAGCGGCCTTTTTCGCGGCTTTTGAGAGCGCGATCAGGCGCTGTGCCGTGCTCTCCGAGGTGAATTCGTAGAAGTCGATCACCCGGCGTTCGCGCCGCGTCTCGAAGAAGGCGCGCTGCGGATTGGATCGGGTGGGCAGCAGCGGGATCTCGGAGGTATGGAACTGCACGTCGCCATCGTACCAGGCGGCTCGCAGACTGACGAGGTTGTCCTTGTACTTGCTGCGCAGCCAGTCCCGGAAAGCGTCTCGGTTGGCGATGCTGCGGTCGAAACCTTGATCGACGGACTGGAACCATTCGCCACGTTCCAGATGGTATCCGAAGACACGGCGTCCCCATGCGTATTCGTTGAGATGAGCGATTAGGGTTGCGAGCGAGCGCTCTGCCTCCTGCCAGAATCGTTCGCTGGTGAGGGAGGGATCGCCGGTCGTGCCATCGGCATAGGTCGTGATGTCGGTCGGGTATTCGCGTTTCCAGCCGCGTGCAGGCACGAATACGATACGTGGCATGACATAGCCATCGGGATCCGCTTCGAGCACGGCCCGGAGGCGTTCGTCGATCTCTTGCAGCGCCTGGCTCGAGTCGGAGAGCGGACAGGGCAGATCAACCAGGGTAGAGTGCAGATGAATCCCGGCAGCGGCAGCCCGACGCACCTCCGACAGCACACGCTGCCGATTTTTAGGGCCATCCATATTGCCGAAGAAGAGGAGCGGCGCTTTGACGACGCCATCGATATGAATTTCCGGCAGGCCATTGCGCGAAATTAAATGGCAGCCGACGGTACGATCGATCGGAATTTCGACCGGTTCGGGCACAACGATTGGTTCAGGCTCCGCAGCGACTTCCACCGTCTCTGCCGTGACCTCGTCGGTCTCGGCACGGTTGCGTCGGCTGCGGCCTCCGCGTCGGCGGTTGCGTGTGGCAGCGCCTTCCGGCTCCGGCTCCGTGCTTGTCGGCGTCTCAATTGGGGTGGCAACGGCTTCGGTTGTGTTCGGCTCGACACTGCCGACTTCCTCCTCCCCGGCTCCCCGGCGGCGGGTGCGGGAGGATCGGCGGCGGCGCGTCCGTTCGGGACCGTCGGTTTCTGTTGCCGGTGGCTCGGCCGTAATCGACGCTTCCGAAGCCGTTGCAGCGGCAAGCTCGTTCGCTTCTGGTTCGACGGCGACGGCTTCTACCGGAGGCGTTTCAACAGAGGCTTCCTTTTTGCGCCGAAGCCGCGTGCGTGCGCCACGGGCGGGCATTTCGGTGGGAGCCGTCTCATTGGCAGGGGCAGTCGCAGGGATATCCGTGGTTTCCGACACCCCGGCATCCAGAGTCGTAGAGGATTCAGGAACCGAAGCAGCGATCTCTTCCGCTGCACGGGGGCGACGGCGAGAGCGGGCGCGCGGTTTCTCTTCGACAGGCGGTTCGACTTCGACGATAGGGGGGGCCGGAGGCTCCACTACAGGCGTGTCACTCTTGACGACAGCACGGCGGCGGCGGGGCGCAGGTTTTTCGGGCACAGAGTCTCCCTCCGACGCAGCAGGTGGTTCGGCAGCGGCGGGAGTAGTGGGTAGGGCTTCCGCTTCCTGGGAAGCGGGCTTGCGTCGGGAGCGGGTAGCTCGCGTCGGGGGATCGGTAACGGACGGGTCGGAAACGGTTGCTGCGTCAGTCCCTGTTGACTTCGACCGACGGCGTCGAGTCGGAGCCACAGGCGGCGCAACCGCTTCGGACGGTTCTTGCGCGGACCGGACGGCCTCTTCTACGACGGGAGGCGTCTCGGAACCCGGCAAGAGTTCGTCGTTGCTCATTGCATATCTCTCCTGATTTTTCTTTGCAAACGGGAAGTATCCTGAAAAAACGGCATCAAAGGCGGAATGCCACTACGTGCTTATTATACACTATTGTCCATGACGGGTCAATCCGTGGAAAATGTGATTTCTGAAGGGCACAAGAACCCTCAGTACCAGTTCAAGGGAGGAGATGCGTCGAGGTTCGCACCTGTCATTTGCTGGAACACCTCTTCAGGCGTCGGCGTGGGATCGAGAATCCGAACAAGAGAGTGGCAGTCCCTGCCTCATTTCCGAACCGGTTGCAGCGCAGTTGCAACTGCCAGAGCACGCTGTAGAGCAGTGCCCCGATCGCCAGGAACTCCAACAGATTCACGACCGGGTTCCGACCCATGTCGGGAGACAGAAAGGCGAACGCTCCCAAGAGCAGAATGCTCGCGGGCTTACGCAGGGGCAGAAAGTTTTGTGGAGTGCGTAGCAGAAGCCGCCAGTCGGTCTGCACAAGGGCTGCGATCTGTCTCATGGGGGTTTTAGGGTCGGCATGAGATCTCGCTTTCAGCAGAGTTCTGGCCGGATTCCGGCCAGCGACGGTTCCGCCCAGCGTGCGCCGACCTCGTTCCCCATGCTGAGGGCTACGGGAAGCAGTGCAAGAAGAAGCAAGGCGGTCCATAGAGTCGTCGTCGGGTTGGCAACCATCTGGCTACGCGCTACCTGCAAGCGCACTCGCAACAGTTCAAGCAGGCGGACGCCGACAAGGAGGAGGCGACCAAGCAGGGAGAGGCAAGACGGCAGATCGCGGAGGCGGAAGCGCAGGCCAAAGAGATGGTCGCGCGTGGCGAGAAGGCCGAGCAGCCGGAGACCACCACGACGATGCTCGACAATATGGCGAAAGGCTTCGGAGGCCGCTCCGTTGTGGAAGGCTTTCTGACGGATACTACCGCGAAGAACGGCAGCAACAGTCACGGCCGGAACGGAAGAGGGGGTGGTGGGGATGCGGTCAGCGGTCTGCTCTCCCGTTTGGGGAGTCTCTTGCAGCCCAGGGCGGATTCTATCTCCGGTCGCTTGTAAACGTGAAAGGCGACGGCTAACGTTTGGCGCTTGCCCCGTGCACCACGCGGAACCATTTAAGGAGCATCACCGTCCTCCGCATAGAACGAATATGATAGGCCGTCGTGAAGCAGTTCACGCCGTTGACTACCTCTACTCTCTGTATGATCGCGTCCGCCCTCGCATTTGGTCTGCTGGCTCTGTCGACACCCAGGAAATCGTGAGCGAAGTCACGTTCCGAGAGAGGAGAACCTGCGATTGACGCGAAGGAACTATCTGTGGATCCTGCTGCCTTTACTCTTCCCTTGGGGCTGCGCAAAGCCATCCCCACCTCCTCCGCCTTTCGTGGGCGATTGGGAAAATACGCATGCGGTAAAAGGGGGCCAGTTTATCACCCAGATCCTATTTGAGCGGAACGGCTCTGGACAGGTCCGGCAGATCTCGCACCCCAATAGGAAAGCAGCGAAAAAAATCTCCGACTCCGCCGCCATTAGGCCAATGCATTGGCACAGCGATGGAGATCGGTATGTGATTCTGCTCTATCAGCCCGATGGAGCTGGACAGGTGAGACTGGAATGGTCGATCAGCAATGATGGGAAACCAACGATCAAACAAACATCTGGAGCCCTGTTCTGCGAACGGCACAGGAGGAAACAGAGGAGAAGCTTAGGGAGGCCACTCTAGCGATATGCACACCCGGGGCGCCCGTCTTTCGGATCGGTCTGACCGGCGAAACATTTCACATTGGCCGCTCGGCAATGCGGAACAATAATCTCGTGCTCGAAGCGGATAGCCTGTGCTCCAAGCGCTACGCCGTCATTGAGCGCGACCTCGATGGCCGCTTTACGGTCTATGATCTCGGAAGTACCAACGGCACGAAAGTCAACGGAGAGGCGGTGGACAATCGTACGCTGTGCGATGGCGATGAGATCCAGGTTGGACAGACCCGTCTCCGCTTTCAACTGGCACGCTCCATAGAATTAGAAGAGAGTGATCTTCGGCGTCGTAACCCGATCGAAAGCGTACCTTCTTCCGACACTGACGGGTCGATTTGAAACCAATCCGCAGCGAGATGAAATCAGTTGAAACTGGCATTCCTGCGTAAGGCGCGGCGGAGACGGTCATAATAGTCGCGAAAGGAAATCTCCGTTGCCCCGAAGCGAGCCAGATGGGGCGTTAGGTACTGGACATCTAACAGCGTGAAACCCCTCGTTTTCAACCGCGCGACCAGAGAGGCCAGAGCAACCTTGGAGGCGTCTGTTTCATAGTGGAACATACTCTCCGCCATGAAAGCGCTTCCAAGGGCCAGGCCGTAGGTTCCTCCTACCAGGCGTTCGTCAAGCAATACCTCCACACTGTGCGCTTTGCCCTGACGGTGAAGTTCTCCGTAGACCTGAATGAACTCTTCGGTGATCCAGGTGCCTTCCTCCCGATCCGCACATCCTCGCATGACGCCCTCGAAATCGGTATTGAAGCGCACCTCGAAAACGCCTTGGCGCAGGGTCTTCTCCAGAGAACGCGAGACGTGAAACGCTTCTAGAGAGAGGATCGTGCGTGGATCGGGGCGATACCATTCGATCTCTGCCGTCCAGTGGTTGTACATAGGGAAGACTCCCCGCCGATAGGCGAATTCGACGCCCGACGGTGTAAACGAGAGAAACACGCTTCCTCCTGAACGGGTAGTGTACACGGTGCCGTTTCCTGGCGTGTGGAACGCAGGATAGGATCGTGAGCCCAAGCACCGGTGGGCTTATCATTGTTAGGGCAGAAGCCCGGTAGGCGCTTCTTCGGCAGGGGTTCTTGCAGTTCCTTCCTTGCCTCTGTACGTAAGGTACAATATCGGTAACGGCAGTCGGCCTCTTCCATGGAGAAGGGCCGAGGGGAAAAGGTGGAATGCGATGGGATTCAGCAGCATCGAGGCGGCAATAGAAGATATTCGACAGGGTAAGATTATCATCGTAGCGGACGACGAGGACCGCGAAAACGAGGGTGATTTCATCATGGCGGCAGAGACCTGTACGCCGGAAGCGATGAACTTCATCATCAAATACGGCAGAGGCATTCCCTGCGTGGCGACGACGGCCCAACGGCTGAAGGAGCTTCAAATCCCGATGATGGTCAAAAACAATACGGCCCGCCTCGGCACCGCGATGGGCGAAATGGTGGACGGCCTGCACGGCACGACCACGGGAATATCCGCCTACGACCGCGCCCTGACCGTGAAAGTTTTTGTCGATCCGCATGCCACGCCGGAGGATCTGGGCCGACCGGGACATATCATTCCTTTGCGGGCGGAAGAGGGGGGCGTGCT
>JAYUMV010000508.1:0-11582 GCA_043762265.1 Chthonomonadaceae bacterium
TTGCCTCCTCTTCCTGGCTGCTGGAAGCACGATACATGTGTCCGTACCGGTCTCGCAGTGTCAGCGTCAGGGTGCCAATCGCCATGTTGCGAAACGTCAGTTTCGGCATCTCCTGTTGGCTGTCGCTCTCGACAAAAAAGGAGAATTTGCTGGGTGGAGCAGAGGCATCGGCGGGAGCGCCGTTCAGGGCGGAGCCACCAGACAGCCCTCTGGCAGCAGACACTGTCCGCCGCAAGGCGGCATGCCTGGCCATGCGCACGCCGACGCCGAGCACAACCACACCGAGCCCGAGCGCGACAAATAGCAAGAGGGGGCCGAGGATGCTTCTGGGTTGCAGGGCCGCCTGTTGTGTACGGGGTCTCTCCCGGGAGAGCGGTGTCGGCAAACTGGAGGAAGGGGCGGATGTGCCTGGTCCATAGACGAATCCGCAACGCTGACACTGCGGCATTGTTAGTACCGCCGGTTGGCCGCATTGAGGACAGGTTTTGTGAGACATCGTCATCAGACGCCGCTCCTTTTCGCGCAGAAAACACGCAATCGACGTATCCCTCTCTATTTCGCGAGCGGACACAGGGTTCCTGCATGAAATTCTAAAATCCCTTTTTTCCCCGTTTACTGGGGCACGGGTTTGACAGCAACGGTTGCGCGCGTTATACTAGGCCCACAAGGCGCTCTTGGAGAGAAGGAGAACCGAATGTATCACTTGGGACGCCTACTGCTGGTGGGGTGGGGACTGATGTGTGGGCCGCAGGCTGGAACGCCCAAACCTGCCGCGCCGCTGTGGCAGGCGACGGGCACCCTGCTGGAGGTCTGCTCGTGCCGTGTGCCCTGCCCGTGTAACTTCGGACAGGGGCCGTCGAACGACTTTTGCCATACCGTCTACGTCTATCGTCTCAAGACGGCGCGCTATGCAGGGGTCGCGCTCGATGGCCTGGTGTTCGGGGGAGGGGAGGGCGACAAAGGAGCCATGGGCTATCTCGATGCGCGTGCCACTCCGGCCCAACACGCTGCCCTCGAAAAACTGGCCCTCGCCGTCTTCAGCAAAGGCGGAGCCTCGTCCGGCGGGCGTGCCTTTATAGAGACCAAAATCGTTGCGGAGAGCGATCCACAGCATTTCAAAATGGGTTTTGGCGACACGGCCACCATCACCGCCGACGTTCTCTTCGGCAGGGATCACAAGAATCCGATTGTCGTCGAAAACAATACCACCTGGCCTGTCCATCGTTTCATCAAAGCGAAGACCACGCGTTTCGACTACAAAGATAGCCTGGGTAACCTGCTCCACTACGAAGGGGTGAATGCCAATCTTGGGGAGTTCAAACTTACCAGCGATCAGGCGAGTTCAGCCGAAAAGCCCTGTTGTCGGTAAGAGCCCCCGAAATGAGAAGTTGGCATTGGAAGCTCGCAAACACAACGTGTCCGGACACGGGAGAGCCTTGTCCGGACACGCGCAGGTTCCAATCAGGGTTCAGAAAACCGCCTCAGGTGGGTCAGTATTCCTCTCTTTCGTAGGATACGAAGACACTGTCTTCTACCTGTAGACGTTGCAACTCCTTGAAGAGCCCGTCGAGGCCGCTGTTTTCCTGATTTTCGACGTCCGGTTTCAACTGCGAGAGCACAAAACCGACGGACTGCCCTGTGAGGCGGCGGGATACGTCATCCATGACGCCCGCGACGACCTCTGCCCGTGTTTTGGTAGGTCCATAGTAGCCTTTGCCGCCTTTGGGCCTGCGCTCAACCGTCAGCAGACCCTTTTCGACCATGCGGCTCAGGGTCACGGCAATGGTCGAGGGCGACTGCATTTCGCGCTTCTCTGCGCGACGCGAAAAGTGCATGGCCTCATAGACCTGCACGGAGGATTGCGGCTCGCCCGCATCCCACAGCAGACGCAGAATATCCCCTTCAAGAACGCCGAGGGAAGGAACGTCGTCCCCGCCGACGCCGATATATTTGCGCCTTTTTTCCTTCAATTCCACAGTCGAATACCGTCCTTTGCAGTTATTGAACGCCTGCAAACGCAAGCGTTTTACGGCTATACGTTTGTGGCAATGAAGAGCGTAAGTCAACTGTACACGGAGTTTGTGTGCGCTGTGTGAGGACAGTAAAATCAGAGGCGCACATAAATGCGATTGTTGAAATGACGCCGATGGTAGTGTACCCCACGGCGAATAAGCAACACAAGTAGTTTGCGATTTCCAGACTTATCCAAGAGAATTACCGGGTAAGCTATAAAAGACCAGTCTCTTTGCCCGTCTCCGGGCTCACTTTGTCCTGGCATTACCCCGAAATAGGATAAAAATGTGTTAAACCCATCGGATAAGTCCCTCATCCAGTCCTGTCTTAACGGAGACAGGCAAGCTTGGGACAGACTCATCCTGCGATATGAGCGCCTCATCTATAACATTGCCATCCGCGCAGGTCTCTCGAAGGAAGATTGCGCCGACGTTTTTCAGGATGTCTGCGTGCTGCTCATGAACAATCTCGATAAGCTGACAGGCGATTATAACGTTGCCGGCTGGCTTACGACGACGACCCGATGGGAGTGTCTGCGCGTTTTGCGTGAGATGAAACGCACGGCGTCCTTTACGGAGATGGAGTTGGCGGATGGAACCACGCCGATCAACCAGAGTCCTTCCCCCGATCCCATGCCTCTGGAATCGCTGCTGGCCCTAGAGGAAGAACAGACGCTTCACAACGCAATGGAAGAGTTGGGCGAGAGTTGTCGGCGCTTGCTGATTCTGCTCTATCAGACAGAACCCAAACCCTCCTATGCGGAAGTCGCGCGGCGGTTCGACATTGTAGAGGGGGCTGTTGGCCCCAAACGTGCGCGTTGCCTGATCTCTCTGCGCAAAATTTTGCGTCGGCACGGTTTTTAGGCGGTTCCCATCGCCGATCGGCATTTGCCACTGCACTTTCTCTCCTCGACAACGGACGTCTCTCGTCCGTTGTCTGTTTGTCTGGCCAGGATACAAGTTTTAGAGCCCTCGGCTCTGGTCTTCCTTCCCCCAGGCTCATTTTTGTGTCTTTTTAGTGCTTTCAGGGCCTTATTTTGCCTTTTTTAAAAAAATAGTTCTTAGGGGGTGCATTTTTCGGCGATCTCGTCACTTATATAAATAGGCGTGAATTTCAAGAGCGGTCTCGGCGGAGCGAATTTCCAAGGCAAATCTGCCCGGTCCAGGAATTTAGGGAGAAGATAGAATGAGAATTCGAGAACACATTGCTGATGAGATGGTGTTGGACTATCTTGAACAGCGTTGCGGACAGGCGACGGCGCGGAGTGTCCAAGCCCATCTCGCGACAGGCTGCGCAGAGTGTCAGGAGAACCTGAGCTACTGGCAAAAAATGCTGAACGTTATGCAGGATGATGTCAGCGTGTCTACCCCGGAGACCGTTCTGCAGCGTGCATTCGCACTATTCGAGGGCCGAGAGGTTCTGTCCCTGCGGCAGACGGTTATGGCTACCCTGCGGTTCGACAGTCGTGCTCAGCCGGAACTGGCCGGAGCTCGTGATGGCGATCGTACCTCCTTCAAACTGCTCTTCGAAGCGCCCGATACACGGGTCGATCTGCTGTGTGAGCGCTCCGGTATGGACTGGAGCATCGCCGGACAGGTTCTTTCCCTGGAGAGTAAAGACTATCTCTGGAAAGTACTTGCCTCCGGAACCGACAAAATGGTTCGAACCGATGCCGACATGCTCGGTGAATTCCACCTTGGCGGACTGAGGACCGGCGAATACGATCTGCTCCTTCAGGAGCGTAACCGCGAAATAACACTGCCTTCCATCCAACTCTGAGGTTCATTAACGTTCGAACAACAATTTCGGGCACATATATAGAGGCGCTTACCGGGACTTCCCCTGACTCGTGCAGGGGACAGTCCCATGAGCCGTTTACCTGTCCGTGCGCATTTTTTATGAAATCGAGAGGCAAATCTTTATGCTGAACGACTCCGTCTTGCAAAAATTGAAAGAGATGCCAGCAGACAAACTCGCATCTTATATTGCACTGCATACTGCTGAAATGACTGAGACGGATGTCCAGATTCTGGCAGAGGCAGCGCGTAATTTTTCGACGGACAACCCTCTGGAGGCTTTAAGACTTGCCGAGATCACCGTTCAAATAGCTGCTGCCCTCGATACTCCCCGTCCTAGGGCGATCGCTCAGCGTGCATGCGGTGTTGCATTGCGGTCTCAGGGGCGCTGGGCAGAGGCGATTGCCTGCTTCGATGCCGGGGTAGAGGCGGCGGTCGCTGCCGGAGATGCCCTCCTTGCGGCGCAAATCCCGATTGCAAAAATAGATACGCTGGCGCAGTTGGGGAGCTATGAGGAGGCGTTTGCGCTGGCCAATATGCTGGCGGGGCAACTGGAAACGCTCGGCAGCTCGGAAGATGCCGCCAAGGTGATGTGGAACGTCGGAAATATTCATTTCCGCCAGGAGGCCTATGCGCTGGCCGGAGACTGCTGGCGGAAAGCTTTGAGCTACTTTGAGGCCCAGGAACAGCGGGTTCCGACGGCCCGCCTGCAGATGAATATCGCCAATGTGCTGACCCACCTGAACCAGTTGGCGGAAGCGCTGGTCATGTACCAGGCCGCGCGCGCCACCTTGAGCGACACGGAGACGGATCGCACGATCGCGTATCTCGACAGCAATATCGGCTTTCATCAGTTTATGGGCGGCCGCTACACCGAGGCGCTGCAATCTTATACGCGGGCGAAATACTGCTTTGAAGCCCTGTCTCTCCCTCAGGAGGTCGCGCAGTGCGACCGAGAGACCGCCGACGTATACCTGGAACTAAACCTGGTTCCCGAAGCGCGCGAGACGTTCGAACGGGTCATTCCAACCTTCCGGCTGTTGAATATGACGGGCGAAGCGTCCCGCAGTGAGATGGGTCTCTCGTTGGCGCTGGCTTCTCAGAACCTGCATGTGGAGGCCTTACAGGCGCTGGAACGCGCGGAAAAAGGCTTTCGGCAGGAAGGCAATCGGATCGGAGTAGCACGTGCGCGCTTGCAGCGTGCGGAGTGGTGGCGTCGAGAAAACATGGCGACGCATGCCATCCCGAACTCCCAGGAGGCCGAGCTCCAGCGACGAGAGACGATGGCGGCCCTGCGTACCTTTCGTGAACAGGGCGTCAAGATGGGCGTTTTGCAGGCCCGACTGCACTTGGCGGAGATGCGTGTAGATCGCGGGGAAAGCCCGATCCGAATGCTGCGTTCCCTTTCTCAAGAAGCCGAGAAAAGCTCTCTGATCGCGCTCCAGTGGCGCGTTGAGACCGCTCTCGCCCGCGCCTATATGAATGCAAATCGGTGGCAACTCGGTCTGAAATATTATCGACGCGCCGTCGAAGCGGTGGAGCGTGTGCGTCTGCTGCTCTATGGGGATGATTTCCGAGTGGCCTTTCTGCAGGACAAGATGCGCCTTTACGAAGAGCTACTCGCGCTCCTTTTGGACCGTGGTACGCCAACCGCCATTCAGGAGAGCTTCCAACTGGTGGAGCGGTCCAAGTCGCGTACCCTGATGGAGCGCTTGGCATCGATCTCCCACGACAATGCCGACCCGACTGGCGCTCGCCAAACGCGCCTGGATCGACTGGAAGAACTGCGGAGTCAACTGAACTGGGACTATACGCGCCTGGAGCAGGTCGCGGGAGATACGGTGCGCCTGACCCATGCGGAATCGGTGCCTTCGGAGCGCATTCAGGAGTTGGAAGCCGCCTATCTGCAGACGCACCGCGAGCTTCAGATCATGGGAGATGGGACCGATGTGTCGAAGGATATGGACGAAGTTCTTATCCAGGACATTCAAAAACTGCTGACAGATGACGAACAGATCGTAGAATTTGTGACTATCCGTGATGAAGTCCTGGCGTTCGTCGTCAGCCATCGTCGATTCCGCACTTTCCGATGTCTGGCATCGCGGGCGGAAATCGAAGAGTTGGCGCAGCGACTGCGCTATCAATGGAACAAATTTGGCCCGGTCGTAATGGAGGCGGGCTACACAGATCAGATCGCAGCCGCGACAGACAGTCTGCTCGTCACGCTCTATGAACTGTTGCTGGAACCTCTGCAAGAGGAACTCTCTTCTCCGCGTCTGACCATCATTCCGCATGGAACGCTGCACAGCATTCCGTTTCACGCCTTGCGTTCGGCAGACGGTTATGTCTTGGATCGCTGGGAGGTCGCTTATGCGCCCAGCGCCGCAGTCTGGCGCTTCTGTCGCCTGCGCCCGGAACCTCAGGGCAAAAAGTCGCTGGTGTTCGGATACAGTGATCCCGACATCGCACATGTGCAGGAGGAGGTCGCCGCTCTAGTCAGCCTCTTACCTCCGGTGGAGGTTTATGAAAACGAGGCGGCTATCCTGAGCAATGTGCCGATGGAAGGTTCATACCGATACCTCCATTTTGCCACCCACGCGAATTTCCGGAAGGACAATCCGCTCTTTTCTGGCCTTAAACTGTCCGATGGATGGCTGATCGCACACGATCTCTACCACCGTCGACTCGAATGTTCTCTGGCAACACTATCCGCCTGTCGTACCGGAATGAGCGCCGTTGTTCCGGGCGACGAACTACTGGGGCTCGCGCGCGGTTTCTTAAGTTCCGGCGCGCGTGCTGTTATGGTCAGCCTCTGGGCGGCCCATGACGAAGCGACGGCTCAACTCATGGTGGAATGTTACTCCCGCATGGCAATCGGGGTGTCGCGAGCGATGGCGCTACGCGAGGCGCAGCAAGCCGTGCGAAAGCTGTTTCCCCATCCCTACTACTGGGCGGCTTTTGCCCTTATCGGCGCACGCTAATTCGGGAGGCAGAATCAACTGTCGCCTCTGCTCTTCCTGTTTCTGACTTCATAAATCTGTGCGAATCTCACTTTGCGCAGAAGTTTTTTCTCCCCTTGGGGAGATAAGGAGACTGTCTTGAAAAATCGTATTTTCTCTCTGGTGTTGGCACTGGTGTTCGCGTGTATGAGTATGGCAGCATTCGCAGACTATGTACCTAATCAAGTACTGGTCCGACTGCAGCCCAACGTGGACATAAATGCCTTCAACCTGTCTTACAATACGACAACGCTGTCGTCAGCGGTGAACAACTCCTACTGCCTGGGAACGACGCCCGGAGCGAACATTCCCGCTCTTGCGAACACGATGTCTGCGGACAGTCGGGTCATCGCAGCTGGGCCGAATGAAGCGCCGACCGGTCAGTTCATCTTCACAGCGGACGGTTCTTCTCCTCCCGGCGGCCCTCCGACGGACCCGAACAGTCAGTTCATCTTTACGGCAGATGCAGATGAGACACACGCGTCTCAGTTTATCTTCACTGCGGATCAGTTCATCTTTACCGCGGACCAGTTCATCTTCACCGCGGATCAGTTCATCTTTACCGCCGACCGGAATCCGGGGCTCTTCGCTTACATGACGCAATCGACATCGTCCCTGATTCACTACGGCGATACCTCGAAAAAGTTCACCGGATCGGGAGTGCTGGTCGCTGTTCTGGACACCGGTGTCTCGATGCGCAATCCGCTGCTGGCCCGGCACGTCACCACTGGCTGGAACTTCATCAACAACAATAGCAACACCGATGATAGGCCGATCGGCCTGGACAGCAATGGGAACGGCATTCCGGACGAAGAAGCCGGCCATGGCACCATGGTCGCCGGTCTGATCAACCGCTATGCCCAGGGCGCGACGATCCTGCCCATCAAAGTGCTTGACAGCGACGGCGGCGGCAGCCTGTGGGCGACCATCCAGGGAATCCACTATGCCATCGCCCGCGGCGCAAAGGTCATCAATATGTCCTTCGGATCGGCGCAAAACTCGCCCGTGCTGCACCGCGCCCTTGAGGACGCTCAGGATGCCGGTATCGTGATTGTGACCGCCGCCGGAAACAGAAATACGGCCACGCGGCAGTATCCCGCCGGTGACAACATCACGATCGCCGTCGGCTCGCTCGATGCCCATGATGTGAAGGCTTCCTTCTCCAATTTCGGCACCTGGGTAGACGTAGTCGCGCCCGGAGTTGGCCTGCCCAGCACCTTCTGGAACGGCGGGTATGCGGCCTGGTCGGGAACGTCCTTCTCCTCGCCGTTGGTCGCAGCGGAAGCGGCTCTCCTCTTCTCCGCCAGACCGAACTGGACCGCTGGTCATGTCCGCAGACGTATCCTGCATCACTCGGACTCGGTAGATGCGCTGAACACCCCCTACACAGGAATGTTGGGCGCGGGTATCATCGACCTGGACGACGCTCTCTCCGACCACTAATCGCGTTGCTGAATTGAATTGGCCCCTATCAATAACTTCACAGTCGTCATTTCAATAATGAAGGCTGTGGAGTTTTATTTTAGGGGCAGATACCGCAGTTGACCCTTGATGCAAAGGGACGGAAGATACCGATACCGGTATCGGAAGGCGTCACGGCTTTATGATAACGACTCCCAAGGCACCTACAGGTTTACCTGGTCCAACTCCCCCGTCTACGGGCAGCGGTGGAGCAAACCCTCTCGCTTCCCAACCCGTCTGGAGCTTGTCCTCTGCAGAACTGCTATCCCGTCTCAAAACCACGCCCCAAGGATTGACGGGCGAAGACGCTAGGCAACGGCTTGCAAGTTCGGGCGCTCAAGCACGCCTGGGCAAAGGCAAGACGAGTGTGCTGACGCTCCTGATGTCTCAATTCAAGAGCCCCATCATCCTCATCCTTCTCTTCGCGGTCGGCCTCTCGATTTTTGTGCACGATGTTATCAACGCCGTTATTGTTCTCACCATTGTGCTGATAAGCGGCCTGCTTGGATTCTGGCAGGAGCGCGGGGCCGCGAACGCTGTGGAAAAGCTGCTTGCGATCATTCAGACCAAAACCACGCTCCTGCGCGATGGCAAGCCGATAGAGATCGCTATTCAAGAGGTCGTGCCGGGAGACATCGTCCTGCTGAAAGCCGGAGATCTCATTCCAGGAGACAGTCTGCTCTTGGAATCGAACGCTCTCTTCGTCAATGAGGCCGCTCTGACCGGCGAAACGTTTCCGGCGGAAAAAACTCCCGGAGTGCTTCCGCCTGAGACGCCGCTCGGCAAACGCACTAATATCCTTTTTACCGGCACCTATGCGGTCAGCGGCACCGGCAAGGCTCTGGTAGTTCTGATCGGCAAAGATACCGAGTTCGGCAAAGTGTCCGAGGCGCTCAAGCTGCAGCCGCCGGAAAACGATTTCGAGCACGGTATTCGTCGCTTCGGTTACCTCCTCATGGAGGTGACTCTTTTGATGGTCATCTCTATCTTCGCCATCAACGTCTACCTGCATCGCCCGGTCCTGGAGTCCTTTATGTTCGCGCTCGCGCTGGCGGTGGGTCTGACGCCGCAGCTGCTCCCAGCGATCATCAGCGTCAATCTGGCGCACGGCGCAAAACGCATGGCGGAAGCTAAGGTTATCGTAAAGCGTCTGAACGCCATCGAGAACTTCGGCAGCATGGATGTCCTCTGCTCCGATAAGACCGGTACGCTGACATTGGGCGAGGTTCAGATCAATGCCGCTGTGAACGTGGACGGCGCCCCGAGTGAGAAGATGCTGCTCTACGCGCAACTGAACGCGTCCTTTCAGACAGGCTACACGAACCCGATCGATGCCGCCATCGTCGCCTACCGCCCGGCAGATCTCTCCGCCTACCAGAAACTCGACGAGGAGCCGTACGATTTCGTCCGGAAGCGTTTGAGCATCCTGGTGGTCCAGGGCGATGCCCACCTGATGGTGACCAAGGGAGCGCTTGCCAACATCCTGGCCGTGTGCACGACAGCCGAGACAGCTGCCGGAACCATCCTTCCGATCGAATCGCAACAGGCGCAGATTCAGAAGCAGTTCGAAGCGTTCAGCGCGCAGGGCTTCCGAGTCATAGGCGTCGCCTATCGCGATTCAGGTATGCAGGCTAAGATCGGCAAAGACGATGAGAAGGCGATGACGTTCCTGGGGTTTCTCGCGCTTTTCGACCCCATCAAGCCGGGAACTGTCGAGACGATACAAAGGCTACGCAAACTCGGTATCACCCTCAAGGTCATCACCGGTGACAACCGCCTCGTCGCCGCCCATGTCGGTCAGCAGGCGGGACTTACCAATACCAGTATCCTCATCGGCCCCGACCTGCGCAATATGAGCCATGCAGCGTTGCGACAGCGTGTGGATAGGGTGGACATTTTTGCTGAAATCGAGCCTAATCAGAAAGAGGCCCTCATTGTCGCGCTCAAGCAGGCGGGCCATGTGGTCGGCTATATCGGCGACGGTATCAACGATGCCTCCGCGCTGCATGTGGCTGATGTCGGCATCTCGGTGGCGAATGCAGTAGACGTGGCGAAAGAGGCGGCAGACATCGTTCTGTTGGAGAAGGATCTCTCGGTTCTTGAGAACGGCGTCCGGGAGGGCCGGATCACCTTCGCCAATACGCTCAAATATGTGTTTATGGCCACCAGCGCCAACTTCGGCAATATGTTCAGTATGGCGGGCGCATCCCTCCTCCTGCCTTTTCTGCCGCTTCTCCCCACGCAGATTCTACTAATGAACTTGATGACGGACTTCCCCGAAATGTTTATTGCGACCGACAGCGTCGATAATGAGATGATAGACAAGCCTCGCCGCTGGGATCTCGGCTTTATCCGTCGCTTCATGATCGTATTCGGCCTGGTGAGTTCTGTCTGCGACTATCTCACCTTTGGCGTCTTGCGGCTTTTTCTGCATGCAGACGCGAAGGAGTTTCGTACGGGGTGGTTTATGGAGAGTGTCGTCTCGGCCGCATTGATCGTAATCGTCATCCGCACGCGCAAGCCTTTCTACCGCAGCAGGCCGGCAAAGCCGCTGTTAGTGGCGACCGTGGCGATCATAGCAGCAACACTCCTCCTGCCTTATATGCCCTTTGCGAGGATCTTCGGATTTACGCCTGTTCCGCCTCTTTTCCTGATGGCTCTGGCGCTGATACTGGGCTTCTATATCACCCTTGCCGAAGTGGCGAAGTTCTTCTTCTACCGCCATGAAAACAAATAGGCCATTGACGCCGGAGTGCTGATAGCAGGACAGCGCAAACTCCTCTACACCTTGCTCAAAAGTGGACCGAACATGTATTCAAAACCCGATTTGCTGCTCCAGTATCGGCTCGCCGTTCTCAAAGCGCTGGAACAGATCGGCGATACCGATGCCATCCCGCTTGTCGAGCATCTGGCGAATGCGAAAGCGCGCACTGCCGATCAAAAAGCGCTCAAAGCGGCGGCGATCAAATGTCTGCCCTTGCTGCTGGTGAACTCTACGGATGTAGAGGCAACGCAAACCCTACTGCGCGCCTCCTCGCCGGAAAACGCCGCGCCCGAAACGTTGCTGCATCCGGTAGATTTTACGCCTGATCCGACGCCGCAACAACTTCTCCATGCTGCGGAGACCCCTGCTCCTCTGCCCCAGGCTGCGTGAGGAGACCACGCAAACCCTCGTTTGCCTGTGTTTCTGCCCGCGCCTTCCCCACAATCCGTCATTTCGTGGACACTCCGTTGGTTCTGTTGAGTTACAATTTTGACAAGACCCTTCTTGAGTCGTAACGGCATCTACCTAAGCAGAGCCGAACCCCCTACA
>JAYUMV010000509.1:0-7359 GCA_043762265.1 Chthonomonadaceae bacterium
TTGGGGTGGAAGCGGATGCAGAAAAGGAGACATTTGTCGTACAGGGACAGGGCGGCGCGCTGCCGGCTCATGAGGCGAAGCTGTTCGTCGCCAACTCCGGGACCTCGGTGCGTTTCCTCACGGCGCTGACCGCGCTCGGCACGGGCCGTTACCGTCTGGACGGCGTAGAGCGTATGCAGCAGCGTCCACAGCAGGATCTGCTCGACGCACTGGCCGATCTGGGAGTGGCGGCGCGCTCGGAGCGGGGAACCGGCTGCCCGCCTCTGATCGTCGAAGCGGAAGGCGGACTGCCCGGAGGGACGGCGCGGGTGGGTGCGGAGGCCAGCAGCCAGTTTTTGACCGCGTTGCTGATGGTCGCTCCGTATGCCCGTCAGGATGTGACGCTGGAGGTCGTGGGCGCGCTGCGGCCCTTCTATGTCGAACTCACGCGCCAAATGATGGCGCAGTGGGGCGTTCAGGTGGAGATGCGTGTCGGCGGAGAGGCTGCAACCGGACTGGCCTCCCCAGCCTGCTTCCATGTCGCCGCCGGGCAGCGCTACACGGCCCAGGCCTCCTACCGAATCGAGCCGGATGCGTCGGGAGCCTCTTACTTTTTTGCGGCGGCGGCGATCACCGGCGGACGGGTGACGGTTCCGGGGCTAACGGCGGAGGCGCTTCAGGGCGATGTGCGGTTCGCTCTGGAGGTGCTGGCGGAGATGGGCTGCACGGTCAAATCGGATGCGGAAGGCATCACGGTGATCGGCCCGCCGCCCGGTCGATTGCGCGGAATCGAACGCGATATGAGCGCGATCTCCGATACGAGCCTGACGCTCGCCGCCATCGCCCCCTTCGCCAACTCTCCCACCGTCGTACACAATATCGCGCACTCCCGCCTGCAGGAGTGCGACCGGATCCGCGCTGCCTGCACCGAACTGACCCGTCTCGGCGTCCCGGTGGAAGAGAGGCCGGACGGCTTCACAGTCTATCCCGCGGAGACGCTGCGTCCGGCCGAAATCGAGACTTATGGCGATCATCGGGTCGCGATGAGTTTTGCCCTGGTCGGCCTGCGTGCGCCCGGAATCGCCATTCGCAACCCCGCCTGCGTCGCCAAGACCTTTCCCGATTTCTGGCAGCGTTTGGCCCGCCTCTCCACCGAAAGATAGAAAGCGGAAGGAAAACTGCCATGGCCTCCAAATCGCACGTGTCGCGGCGCACGCTCTTCACCGTGGCTGCGGGAACCGTCGGATCGCTGCTGAGCAGCGCGGCCGAGGCGACGCAGCAGCCCCCTGGCCCGCCCTTGAAAGGCCGCATCAAACAGTCTGTTTCGCGCTGGTGTTATGGCGGCATCGCACTCGACACCCTCTGTGAAAACGCGAAGGCGATGGGCCTGATCGGCATCGACCTGCTCAAAGAGAGCGAGTGGGCGACCGTGGCGCAGCATGGTCTCCTCTGCACGATGGCCTATGGAATCGGAACGATCCCCAACGGCTGGAACGATCTCAAGAGCCATGATCGCCTCGTCGCCGAGGCGGAGCAGGCGATCCCTAAAGTCGCTGCGGCGGGACTGCCGAACATTATCACGTTTTCCGGCAACCGGCGCGGCCTTACCGACGCGCAGGGCGCTGCGAACTGCGTGGTCGGCCTCCAGCGTATCGCCAAACTGGCGGAGAAGCACAAAGTGACGGTCTGCATGGAACTGCTCAACAGCAGGCACGACCACAGAGACTATCAGGCCGATCATACTGCGTGGGGAGTGGATGTATGTCAGCGCGTCGGTTCGGAGCGCGTCAAACTGCTCTACGACATCTACCACATGCAGATCATGGAGGGTGATGTAATTTCCTGCATACGTAATAACATCAAATACATCGGCCATTTCCACACGGCGGGAGTGCCCGGAAGGCATGAGATCGACGAATCGCAGGAGCTTTATTACCCGGCTATCATGCGGGCAATCGCCGCTACCAATTACGACGGTTATGTTGGCCAGGAGTTCAGCCCGGTAAAAGACGCCTCGATCAGCCTCGAAATGGCCTATCGGATCTGCGACGTGTAGTAGGGGAGATCTCATTCGAGGGACAGGCGGAACAGCCTTTATGTCGCCTGTCCCTCGTTTATGATCATTGGGATACGAGCAAGCAAGCTAGTATAGACACCTGTTTTCAAGACGGGCGCTCATCATCCCCGACTGTCCCAGATCTTCTCTACACGCCCCGCCTGTATCTCGGAGTGAAGGTTGCTGTCCTCCTTGGTGCCGTTACGTCTTGCCCTATGCCGGGGAGTACGTTAGCATTCTGTTAGCAGAAACGAATGACCACCTGACTGAATACCCGTGGGATCTAGGACTGAAGCAATAGAGCCTTTTGCCCTGCGGATGCTACACTTCGGTGTATTGTGGTTTCAGGTATCGTGAGCGTGGACATGGAAGTCTCTTCGTTCCAGGCTGAAATAGGACCAACCTGACCAACACATGACACTATGCGCTTCACCTGCGCGACTCCAGTCGGGGAGGATGCCTTCCTCAATCGGTACGCCTGCAGATCGTGCATGGGTGCAACGATTTCCCTCACCATGTCCTCCGTATCGGTAAATATTGCGGAAACGACCGGTACCTTACCAGATGCGGCCGAAGTCCAAGGGACCGAGCGCAATTGCGCACGGTCCTCTTTAGTGTACCGCGCCCCTCGTTTTTGTTTACCAGGCGAAATGGCGCAACTCTTCAAAGGGTTTGACACTTCCCAGTACAGATCCCGATCGTATGCGCGTTCCGCTCAGTGCTTCCATTGGAGCGGGGTCAGGAATAATGACCCTGTCGCCTCTTTCGAAACCTGGTTTCCGTTTAACGTGGCGGAATACAGTCCCCCATCCAGAGGATCGAGCTTGGTGGAGCCGCCCACGTAAAAGATGCGTGTACCGTCCTCCGTGAATCTGGGGTTCTGATTGCGCCGGGTATATTCGGTCACGGACAAGTTGCGGGCATTCTTACCCCCGGGCTGCATAATCACCACATCATAGGAAAAATCTTTCTTTCGGTCCGACGAAAAGACAATGGATTTTCCATCGGGGGAAAGGGACGGGTCGTGACAGTCGCCGGAATCCAACAGGACCGGTGGGCGGCTCCCGTCTGCCGGTACGGACCACAGGTGGTCGGTTGGATCGTCACTCCCAGGCGTAGTCGCACAAAAGATAAGCGTCCGGTCGTTCGCGCTGTAAACGGTGTCAAACGCCGTGTAAAAGTGAGCCATTTTACGCCGTAAAGAATTGAGCCACCCTCGCCCGGTAATCAACACTCAGGGCCTTTCTTCCCCCATGCTAGGGGTGGGAGGAAGCCCACATGATTACCCCGGAGAAGTGGATGGACATCAAACTCTTACACCAACAAGGTCTCTCCCAAAGAGAGATCGCCAAAAGAAGCGGACACGCGCGCAACACCATCGCCAAACTGCTGGAGCAGAAGGCTCCCCAGCCCTTTGACAAGCCCAAGCGCGCTTCCTGCCTTGATCCCTACAAGCCTTATCTCACCGCACGCTGGGAAGAATACGCCCTCAGTGAACCTCTGTCGAATCTACAGACAGTGAGTTAAGGGGCATCGCTTCGCGGTATGCTATTGCCAGCAAACGAAGCGAGGACACCCATGAGCACCGTACGCAAATCCTACACTGAAGAGTTCAAACGCGAAGCCGTCCGCTTAGCCACCGAGCGCGGCAACATCGCCCAGACTGCCCGTGACCTCGGCATCAGTGACACCACCCTCCAGAACTGGAAGAGACAACTGCAGCAGCAGCCCGAGCAGCCGTTTCCCGGTCATGGCAACCCCCGCGACAAGGAGACCGCCCAACTCCAGCGCGAGAATGCCCGCCTGAAGGAGGAGAACGAGATCCTAAAAAAGGCTGTGGGTATCTTCACTGTTCGCCCCCAGTGAGATACCAGTTCATCACAGAGCAGCAGGAGCAGTTCTCCCTGTCGGCTTTGTGTCGGGCGATGCAGGTGGGGCGCAGCGGCTTCTACGCCTGGCGCAAGCGACCCAAGAGTGAGCGTCAACAACAAAACGAGATCCTGGCCGAGCAGATCCGGGCCGCGCATGAAGAGAGCGATCAGACCTATGGCAGTCCCCGCATCTACGCCGAACTCAAGGAAGCGGGCATTCCTTGCAGCCAGAAGAGGATCGCACGCCTCATGCGTCTGCAGAAGATCAGCGCCATCCGTCCCAAGCGCTTTGTCACAACCACCGACAGCGACCATGCACTCCCTGTCGCAGACAACCTGCTCGCCCGCACCTTCGAGGCGGAGACGCCCGATACGAAGTGGACGGCGGATATAACCTACCTCTGGACCGGGCAGGGATGGCTGTACCTGGCGGTCATTCTCGATCTGTTCTCGCGAAGCATCGTCGGCTGGGCGATGGAGCAAACGATCGATCGCACGCTGGTTCTCTCGGCGCTGGACATGGCCCTCGTCGGCAGAAAGCCGGGTTCCGACCTGATGTGTCATAGCGACCGAGGAAGTCAGTATGCCAGCGACGACTACCAGAGGAGGCTCAAAGACGTCGGGATCGTGTGCAGCATGAGCCGCCGTGGCAATTGCTGGGATAACGCTCCGACCGAAAGCTTCTTTGCCGGCCTCAAGAAAGAAATGGTGCATCGCACTCGCTTCGAAACCCGCGAGCAGGCGAGGAGTGCGGTCTTCGAGTGGATCGAAGTCTGGTACAATCGCAAGCGCCGTCACTCGACGCTGGGCTACCTCAGCCCCGAAGCGTTCGAGCGCAAACACCAACAAGAGCAAGCCGCCGCGAGAGTCGTCCCGGCAGCTTCCCTGCCGGAACCATCACGTGACGCTTCAGGAGTATTCCATGCCGCAGCCGCGTAAATACGCAACCCGTGCCGATCAGCAGGCCGCCTACCGACAAAGGCGGATCGCCTCGGAGCAGGCGTTGCTTTCGCAGAAAGGTTTGCCTGCCTTGCCGGCCATTCCCACCCTGCCGGGGAAGGCTCGCTGGAGCGCGATGATCGCGCAAGCTCACTCGCTTCTCGTGGAGGCCGTCGTCGAGATGCAAAGCTACCACGACGCTCGCTCTGCCGAGTGGCAGGAGAGCGCCAAGGCAGAGGAACTGCTCGCCAAGGTGGAGCAACTTCAGGAAACGCTGGAGCAACTTCAGGGCATCGCGTAGGGTCTTTGCCCTTTCACATACCGACAAAGTAACATTTCGAAACGGCATCCAGAGAACGCGATCACCACTTAACTTACTGTCTGTGAAAACGGGGGAGGACTAGAATAGAAATGGACATCTTGCGCTTGGAGATGCCTACATGGCAAGCGGAACGCAACCAGCAGCCTAATACCGTCAACTGGCAGTTTCGGGCCGAGGACGCCCGTATCAAACTCAAACGTCTCTACCCGATACAAAATGATTAAACTTCGTAACACAAAGGAGTGGAGGAACACCTTCTTAAGGCAGTTGTGCCGACGTAAGCTTTTCTTGAGCACCGTACTGTTTAAGTAAGCGAATCAGCTTTGCGTGTTCGTCTGGAGTTGACAACTTTGTAGACTTTATCGCCTTAAAGAGTACGGTCTGACCCGCTGAATCTGTGGCGTTCACATCTGCGCCGTAATGAAGGAGTTGATATGCCGTTTCGGGCACAGTAGTATACATTAGTGGTGTAAAGCCGGACTCATCTCTAGCATTTGGATTTGCTCCTGCAGCAAGCAATAAACGGACTCTTTCAATGCTTCCCTCACCTTCCTGACACGCGTGATCTAAAATAGAATACCCATTTAAAGTTCCAATATTAGGATTAGCTCCCCAATGAAGGAGAACGGAAGTACTTTCTTCATCAGCGTCCATCAACGGTGTACGCCCGTTGATGTCCAGAGTATTAGGAGAACTGCCTGTTGATAATAGCAATTTCAAAGTATTGGTTAATCCCGCACGGGCTGCACAGTGAACTGGTGTTCCACATGCGTCTACTTCGATGTGGCAGCTTGCACCGTGCTCGATAAGGTCAACCGCTATAGTGTCATAAACTCCCTTACCTGGATCGCCATAACTATTATTCTCTAAGGCTGTCTTTAGATTGATCCCGAGAGCAGATAGAGGGTTTTTGCTAGCCGAACCATGTAGCACTCGCTGGAGGATTTGCATTATGCTAGGCCCTTCCCCAATGATTTCTGTCGAATTCGCGTCTGCTCCATGTCCCAGTAGAAACGCCACTTGTGCCGGCCGGCCAGCCTTGATTTCGGCAATCAGCGCACCATCGAGGCGTGATTGCTGTTGCATGCGTACTACGCATACCGTTAAAAGCCCCGCCAGACTAACCACAGCAAATAAAAGCACCAGTCGAATATTAAATTTCCTTCTCATGATGACTTCGCTTTCACCATAAAATTTTCATATTGTGGCGCTCAAGTTATCACTGATATAGCATAAGCCACAAAAGGTGGGGAAGCGCCGCCAGTACCTGCCGGCCGTGTCCTTCCTCGTCTTCAGGAGGATCGGACGCCGGCCCCGGCCGTCGAGCGTGCGCAGGTAGGGGACGAGGCGCTCCTCGCCCGGGTCACCTTCGACGCGGATTTCCTCGAAGATCGTGCGCAGGATCGCGTTCTTCTCCGCCGTACTGAGGGCCTCCCAGCGGCTGACGCGCTCTTCCAGGGCGATTATGGCTTCTTCGGGGATCAGGGTGTCCAGGCGGGCCTGCGCCTCGCGCGCCTGCTGCTCCAGATCCGAGATCTCCCCGTCGAGCGACGCGAGCAGTTGCGCCACGACCGGGCGCACGAGTTCGGGCGTCGCCTGCAGGCGCGCCTCCGCCAGCCGCTGCCGGGCGGTCTCCTCCGCCGTCAGGGCCTCTTCGTCCCTCTTCTGCTGTGCCTGCCGCCGCGCGCTTTCCATCGAGCGGACCTCGTCCATGAGGGCGTTGCGTTCCC
The DNA here is from genome assembly GCA_043762265.1 of Chthonomonadaceae bacterium. Classification (GTDB taxonomy): domain Bacteria; phylum Armatimonadota; class Chthonomonadetes; order Chthonomonadales; family Chthonomonadaceae; genus JANXLO01. The sequence goes on from JAYUMV010000509.1 coordinate 6,898, forward strand.
TGGAATCCTTGTACGCCGCGAGAATAGAGGAAGGATGTTCCCGGAACAGGCAGTCGAAGAACTCGTCGGCGTCGGCCATGTTGACGGAGAACGTGTGCCCCGGGTTGCCCATCCTCTTGACCGTGCCTGCCCAGCAGGTATAGGTCGAATACTTTGCCGACGACCGCTTCGTTCCGCCGATGGCTGATCCGCACGAGCACCGCATGATCCCCACGAGCAGGCGCATCTCCCCGTGCCTGATCCAGGGGAACTCTGCCTTCCTTTCCTCCAGGCGGTCCAGGAGGAGCTGCCACTCCTCCTGCGCGAGGACCGGAGGCAGCACGCTCCACTCGATGCCGAATACGATCTGCTTGCCGATGAGCGCAGAGTTCGCCAGCGTGTAGCTGACGGAGCGGGCGGACCAGGTTTCGCCACGGGACGGGTGGAAGCCCTCCCGTTGCAACTGCTTGGCGACGCCGCTGT
>JAYUMV010000510.1:0-3638 GCA_043762265.1 Chthonomonadaceae bacterium
ATTTTGAGCGTAAACGAAAGGCGGGAACAAAGTCACTGAGAGTAGCCAAATTAGGAGCAAGCCATGGAGAATTGTGCCGGTTCGCCATATCATAGTGTCACCTCCCAAAGAATCTGCGCTGCACCGCCAGTGGGTGACACTGACAGACGGAAGGTGCGGCCTTCCGAAACGGACGTTTGAACCCGAATATCCCCGCTTGCAGGTGAGCGCATTTCGCTACGTGCGATTTCAATTTCTCGGCCTCCCTGTTCGGTCATCAACGTCAAGCGCAGCGTCTCCTCAGCAGGTATATAACGCTGGCTGAAGGTCGAACAGGCTGAAAGAGGCTGAAACGCACTTAGTACCTTCTTCTTCTTAGCTTCAGTCCCTATTTGAACGAGCAGCGTCAATGCCATGGGCAGCATCCGCTCCATTCGCGCATCATAGGTCCAAACGGCCCCATTGACTATGGCTGTCATACGCTCCTTTTTAGGTGTCTCCACCGTTTCTAGGCCTGTCCATTTGCGAAGTTCTCTGAGGTAAGCTGGGGTGAGTGTTGTACCACCTATCGGAATCACGAAATCGCAGCCCCCTGCTTCTGCAAGTATTTGCTGTAGATGGGAACCGACATTTGGATCTTTCCACTGCTCCTCGACCACCGGGGCGACATCCTTGGAATATTCAAAGATAGGATCACACCCTGCCATAGCTTCTTCTTCTCGAGAACGGAAATATTTGGAAAGTTCAGGAACTCCTTCATCCTCTTCCGACAAATCAATGGCATGGTGCTCAAAGTCGGACAGCTCTTCCTTAAGTTTGCAGATACCGTTCAGAAAGCGTTCCACGCGTATCGGCAACAGAGTAATTTCAGCAAGATCAGGGTAAAGAGTGGTCCAGGCCTGAGCTAAGAAGTGCGGCTGGTCACTTCCATTGGGAAGAGACCGGTAGCCGATTTCCATATCAATCGCATGACCGCCGATTTCACTATCATCTGGGCGTACCCGGCCTCTCATACCATCTGCCGGCTCCGGATACCGCAATTCTTGAAACAATGCCACAGCATGGCCGGGAGACTTTGTCAGCGCCCCTCCCTTTCGCTCCACGAACTTCCAGCAGCCTGTGTCGTCGATCTTCAGGGTGCCGACGCACACATCCGTTGTGCCGCCTCCGGCATCTACAACACACAATCGCGTGCCTGGCCCGATCCCGCTCGGAAAGCCCGCCATTCCCGCATAGGTCGGCAGGACATGGGCGATCTGCTGGGCAGCAGCCCGAGGCTCGGTAATTGTCCACACCAGATCGGTGTCATCTGGGAAGCCCGCCTGCTCTGCAGCCCGACGCATCCGATCCTCCTGGCGGGCATACTTCACGCCCTCCCCACCAGAATCCAGTACTGGCAAAGTAAAGACATAGAGAATATTGTTTTCGTCTTTGATACCCTCTTTGTCTAGATACTCATGGATCATCCGACGAAGCTCCGTGAGGTACAAGCGAAGAAGATTGGCAACGCTCCAAAGTGGCCCGTGGCTGATGTACGGCTCCAGTTCCAGGCGGACCAATGTCTTAATGCCGCTGACGAAGAAAGCATCCTCCGGCTTAGTCGGATCCTCCCAAGCAAGCAATGCCGCCTGTCCAATCAGTGCACTTTTTGGATAAGTGGGGTTGATAAAAAGTGCGGAGGGAAAACGGTCTTCGCCGATAGAGGCTGGTATAACATCGGGACTAGAGACTGTACGCAAGCGTAGGGAGGTATTGCTGGTTCCGAAGTCAATCCCTACGACGTAGTCCGGCTTGAAGACTGCGCTATTGGGTGGAAGTAAGGGCTGCAAATCCACAGAGAATTTCTGCGTGCCGCAGATGACTTCCAGCGTTCGTTCCAGGCCGATTGGAGCCGTCTGCATGACCCAGACCGCCGCATCGCTGCGGCCCTCGATGCTGAGGCTGAGAACGCGTTCACCCTGCAGATCGAGGGTCCGGCTGAGTCGGAAAGAGGAGGGAGCCTGAATTGTCGCTACCGCCGTTTCATCCCCGTGGTTGAACAGGTGTAAACACTGCGAAGGTGCAGCATCCGCAAACAACAAGGTTAGAGCAGGGACATATAGGGTCGCGGCCAGCTTCCGGGAAACCGTCACGGGCACTCGAACTTCCCGCTCCTCATCTTTGATCCACCAAGATCGGCGTGCGGCGTCGCGTGTCCAGATTGTGGCCACGGCAGTAACCTGTGGCGGCGCGTCTGGCACCAGACGGAGGCGAATTGATTGGTTGTTTCCACCCAAAATCTCGCCGCTCGGCATACCAATCACTTCAATATGGGGTGTCGAGACCTCGATACGGTATGGCAGGGTACCAGGGCCATGATTCTGCAATGGCAAGTTCCATTCAGTCTCAGACGGAGATAGATTAATCACCTGGGGCGCTAAATCCGCCAGACGTCCGCTGCGCCGCCCGCAAGACGAACAAAACTGGTCGCCATCAGTGAGCAGGAGACCACAACAATTCAAACTAATCACAATTCTTCCCTTGCCCGAAAATATTTCATCTGAGCTTATAGCATTTGTGAGGCTTGTCTTGGTAGGGAGACTGAATATACCGGCATTGAGGAGAAAACTCACCCGTGCAGAATCCACAGTCTCGCTTTAACCCAAAAGAAGCGAGCCAAGCATACGATATGCCATTGAGATGGGTACTGCACAGCAATGCTAGGCGACAAAGGTGGGGAGGAGCACTGCTAATGATAGTATAACACATAAGTATGAATTTATGCAAACTGGCATTTACTTCTCTAAAAGATCAGTTAGAAAACTGTATCAACGATTTTTTGAATGCCAAATATTGCGGGCGACAGGCTCTTAAATCCGCCGAGTTTCGATAGCGTATTCCGAAAATGAGGCGGGTGTTCTCCGGCGTCGCTACATCTACCCAGGAACGCTCATAGCTTTTGTCGCTGGCACGAACAGTGACCCAGTGCGCCTTCGAATAACCCAGCTTCTGCGGCTTCTCTTCAGTACGATCATCGACCAGAACCTCACGCTGTGCATCTCGCTGGTAATCCTGAGCGTCCCCGTTCCACTGCGGTGAAAATACATAGAACTGCACATGGCTATCCGATGAAGTAAAAAATGCACTGTCATATCCGTTGGTACGGGTCCTACTGCGCTGCGATGGGACGGCATGAAACGATGCCGGATACCGAATAGAAAACCACGCGCCCTGGAACCGGCGCGTCTGGTCCGGGTGATTTTGCCCTTCGGCAGATGCAACAGAAAAAACGGCAAGTACAACAAGGCCAATCAGCTTCAGTGATTTCACAGCGAACCTACGTTCAGTATGTGCAGCAAAGATTGGCAGCTTCAATACGATGCGGTCGCGAAGGCCAGCTGACCACCGTTTGAGGAGCAGACAAAGACGGAGCAACTGGCGATGTCTGCATCCGAACAGCCTGCGTCTTGAAGAGCCTGTATCAGCTCGGTTCTCAGTACTGTACAGCCCTGGTGAAGATCGGCAGACCCGAGCAGGGAAACAGCTGCCCCAGGGCGTTTCGGCGGCAGCACGATTTTCATCCCGTTTTCTTTTCCGCTCAAGGGCCAAACGAGGACCGTGCCAGGCTCAAGGCCGGATCGAATTTGCTCAATTCGTTGTGCCAGTGCCTGCTTTCTACT
>JAYUMV010000511.1:0-4400 GCA_043762265.1 Chthonomonadaceae bacterium
AAACGCGGCATAGGCATCGGCCTCTGCCGGGGCTGTAAGCTTAACCGCGTAGGCCATAGCGAGCCTTCATCTCGGCAAAGACTTGTGCCATCCGTCCAATCAACGAAATCGGGGGAGCACTACTTACCACATCTTTGCAAGGGTAACTTGTCTGCCCTTGTGTCAGACCCCATAATTCGTCGGTTTGTCTGCGCATTAACGAGCGCAGGTTGAAAACGTTAATATCTGGCTAATGCCATGGTGTTATCCTCTACGTACTGGCGTGTCTGGAGCGTGCGCTTCTGATGGCGACGCCGACCATCAATAATTACGGTAGCCGGTTGGATGCGATATATGCTTCTCTACTTGGCTCTATTCTTACAAAGGAGATGCTTTCATGCAATCTATTTCTTGGACGCGCAACGCGACTGTTCTGACCGCCTTGGTCTGCCTCACCTGCGCTCATGCCGCTCACGCGCAAACATATTTCACCAGCCAATCTGCCTTTTCCGCAGCGGCCGGGGGTCCCAGCGCCCTCACCGTGTTTCATTTTGATGGGCTTACGGAAACGCAGGGCAAGGCTGCCAATGATCCCACTATTCTGCCCTCCTATTCCAGTCAGGGAGTGGACTTTCTGCCCTTTCTGAATACTACCATTTATCCGACTATTGCCCGGAACCAGCAGTTTCAGATTTCCGTACCAGGGCGAGATGGATTGCTGACCAATAGCTCTGCTACGGCTCCCACAACCGATCTGGCCGCTCGTGCCATTCGCTTTCAGTTTAATCGCCCTGAAACGACCGTCGGGGTCTATTTCAACGGCCCAATTCTTGGAGGGGATGGGGGTTATTTACAAGCCTACGACAGTGCTAACAACCTGCTGGGGCAAACTCCTGTTTCTGATGCGGGAGGTTTTGTTGGCCTGGTATCCAACACTCCTATCGACCGAGTGAACATCGTTAATACCTTCAACAGTGACATCACTTTCGGCATTTTCGATCTTCAATTTAGTAATCTCCCTCCTGCAGCTAATACGCCCGAACCCGGCACCTATGCGTTGTTCATCAGCCTCGGCTTGGCAAGCACCCCATTTCTGCGGCGGCTTAGGCGGTTCAAAAGAACCTCGTCATCGCGCGCACAGTGAGAACTGCGTCCATGGCGAAAATGTTTCCCCATGGGCACTTCTGGAGAAGTGAAGCACGTGAAAGAACACTGTTTTCCTCACTGTCAGTTTTTGGTTCGCCGTCCGATTATGCCAAGAGGGGTTTGATGACGTTGCCGTAGACGTCTGTCAAACGGAAGTCGCGGCCTTGATAGCGGTAGGTGAGGCGGGTGTGATCGATGCCCAGGGCGTGAAGAATCGTGGCATGGAGATCGTGGATGTGGACGGGGTCTTTGGCGACGTTGTAGCAGTAGTCGTCGGTTTCACCGTAGACGGTCCCGCCTTTGAACCCGCCCCCTGCGACCCACATGCTATAGGCCGAGCCCAGGTGGTCGCGACCGTGGCCTGCGGGTTTGGAGAGGTCGCCCTGCACGAAGGGAGTGCGCCCGAACTCGCCGCCCCAGAGCACGATGGTGTCGTCGAGCAGGCCGCGCTGTTTGAGATCCATGACGAGGGCGGCGGAAGGCTGGTCGGTGTCGCGACACTGGAGTTCGAGTTGCGTGTCCAGATTGCTGTGCTGATCCCAGCCGGAATGCATCAACTGCACGAACCGCACGCCGCGCTCGATCAGGCAGCGGGTCAGCAGGCAGTGGCGCGCGAACGAGCCGTTGCGATGGACGTCCGGGCCGTACATCTCCAGAATGTTGGCAGGCTCCTTGGAGATGTCTAGCAGGTCGGGCACGCTCGTCTGCATGCGGTAAGCCAGTTCGTACTGCGTGATCCGCGTCTCGATCTCCGGATCGCCATAGTCCGCCATCCGGCGTTTGTCGAGCGCCGCAATGTCGTCCAGGACGCCGCGCCGCAGGGCGCTGGACATCCCGTCCGGGTTTGCCAGATAGAGTACCGGATCGCCTTCCCCCCGAAATCGCACCCCCTGGTACTTCGACGGCAGAAAGCCGCTGCCCCAGTAGTAGTCGTAGAAGAGTTGGCCGCAAGTTTTGCCCTGATCGGTCGAGGTCATCACGCAGTAGGAGGGCAGGTCGCTGCTCATGCTGCCCAACCCGTAGGTCGCCCACGCGCCCATGCTCGGCCGGCCGGGGATCTGACTTCCTGTCAGGAAAAAGGTGACTCCTGGCGCATGGTTGACCGCCTCCGTATGCATCGACTTCACCAGGCAGATCTCGTCGGCGATGGAGCCGATGTGGGGCAGCAGCGTGGAGAGCATCATCCCGGATTTGCCGTAGGATCGGAACGGTCGGATGGGCGGCAGCACCGGATAGTTTTTCTGCGTGGCCGTCATGGTGGAGAGACGGCCCTGCGCACGGACGCTGTCTGGGATCTGCTGTCCCCGGCGCAGTTCGAGTCCTGGCTTATGGTCGAATAGATCGACATGGGAGGGCGCGCCGCCCTGCCAGAGCACGACCACCCGCTTCGCGGTCGGCTTGAAGTGCGGCAGGCCGGGAAGCGCAAGCATACCGCCGCTGCTTGACGTTGGGGGCGCGGCGAGACCCTCCTGCTGAAGCAGACTTGCCAGCGCGGCGATGCCGACACCGGTGGCTGCCCGCCCGAAGAACTGGCGGCGGGAGAGCGCCAGTGCGTTTTCGAATTCCGGATTCATCGTCGGCCTCTCCTATTCGCGGGTCAGGGCTTCGTCGAGATTGTAGATCGCCAGACAGACGCTGGCATATGCGGCGTGCTCTCTCGGATCGAGTTTGGCGTCGCGCGGGCTCTCGCCCGCCTTGAGAAAGGCTTCCGCCGCTTTCGGATCGGCCTTGTAGGCTTCAAGCGCACGGTTCAGGCTGCGGCGCAGGATCAGCAGTTCGTCTGCGGCAGGACGGCGGGCGCAGACCCGCCGGAACGCCTCGGTCAGGCGAGCCTCCGGGGCGCTGCCCGCCTCCTGCATCACATGCTCCGCCAGCACGCGGCCTGCCTCGACCCAGGTGACATCGTTGAGCATCGTCAGAGCGTGCAGCGGCGTGCTCGTAACCGTAAGCCGGACCTTACAGGTGTTGCGGACCGAGGCGTCAAACATGTTGGAGGGCGCGACCGTGCGCCGCCAAAACGTGTAGAGGCTGCGGCGATAGAGGTCGGACCCTTTCGACTGCGGATAGGTGAAGTCGCGCTCATTGGTGATTGCCAGTCCGTCCCATATCCCTTTCGGCTGATAAGGATAGACCGGTTTGCCGCCAAGATGCGCGTCGAGCAGCCCGCTCGAAGCCAGCGCCACGTCGCGCAGAGAGAGCGACGAGAGGCGGAAACGTGCTCCCCGCGCCAGCAGTTTGTTCTCCGGGTCTCGGAGGCGCAGGGCAGGCGGCGTCTTCGAACTCTGACGGTAGGTCGCGCTCGTGACGAGCAGCTTCACCATTCTCTTGACGTCCCATCCGCTCTCCCGAAACTCCACCGCCAGCCAGTCCAGCAGTTCCGGATACGTGGGCGGCTCACTCTGCGTACCGAAGTTCTCCGAGGTCTTGACCAGGCCCATTCCGAAGAAGGTCTGCCAGAGCCGATTGACCTGCACACGCGCCGTCAGGGGGTTGTCGGCGCTGACGATCCACTTTGCGAGACCCAGGCGGTTGTGCGGGGCGTCGGGCGGCAGCGTGGAGAGGCTTGCGGGCGTGTCGGCGATCACCTCCTCACGCGGCGCTTCGTAGTTGCCGCGCTCCAAAATGTGCGTTTTGCGGGGCATGGCGTCGGACATGATCATCACACGGGGCAGATTCTTACGGTAAGCTTCCAACTCTTTGCCCAGCGTCGCCGCCTTCTCACGCGGCTCTTTCAGTCCTGTCGGTGGGAAGGTAGCCAGGTAGTAGTCGTGCAACTGCTGGTCGGCGACGACGGAGCGAGCGTTAGGCGCGGTCTTCAGGATCGCGACAATAGGATCAGGCAGCCCCTGGCTCAGCGACTTGAAGTAGAAGCCGCCGAGTCCCCCGCCATTGACGATCTTGACGAGCAGGGTGTTTTCGCCCGCGTTCAGCGCGACCGTGATCTTCTCTTGATCGGGCGCGACCGCACGCGTGATCTTGTTGGCGATCACCTGCCTGCCGTTGAACCAGACCTTGATCGCATCGTCGCTCCCGAACGAGAGCGCGAGCGACTGCGCGCGCGACGTCCGGATCGTCCGATAGAGATAGTAGGCGGAGTTCTGCGCGTTTAGCTCGTAAGCGGCGCCGTCCTTCCACTCCGGGTGCGAGGCCCAGCGCTCTTTCCCCTGGTAGTAGGTCGCCGTAAAATCGATCTTCGATTCCGGCGGGAACGCTGTATCGAATGCGGCATCGAACGTCGTGGCAGGAAACGGCCCGACCGCAGCCCACGTATCCAG
>JAYUMV010000512.1:0-4570 GCA_043762265.1 Chthonomonadaceae bacterium
GCTGCACGCCTCCGATGAGGTAGATGGTAACGCCGATATTCTCTTTGCGCACCTGATTCAGAAAGATGTCTTGAAGATTCAGTTGGGGTTTATTCACATCAATGCTCCTCCCTGTAAAAGGCCAGGGTAAATGAAAAAATGGCATCCGGGCGTGGAGGGCGTTCCTTCCACTCGCATCGATTTCACTCGGGGTCAGGAAGCGATCTCGCCAGCCTGAAGGATTTCCCGGTGGATATGCGCCGCGACCTCTGCCGAACTAAGTTCAGACGTATCGAGCCACTGGATCAGTGTGTCGGCTCGAAACCATGTCTGTTGCCGCTTGGCGAAACGGCGTGTGTTGGTCTTAATCTCTTCTACGGCAGAATCGTAAGATTTCTCACCGTGAAGGTACTCGACTATCTCCTTGTATCCCAGGCTTTTCATCGGGCCGAGTTCTCCCGAATAGCCCTGTTGCAGCAACCCCTGGACCTCTGCGACCAGCCCAGCCTCCAGCATCGCGTCCACTCTCGCATCGATGCGGGCATTCAGAGTCGGGCGAGGAAGGGTCAATCCCCACCGTATCGCCGGCCTCGACCGCTGCGAACTGCGATCCTGCTCCTGAAGCAGACTAATAGGACTGCCGGTCGAGAGATAGACCTCCATCGCTCTTACGACGCGGATGGCATCGTTGGGATGAAGACGCGCTGCAGTCACCGCATCAACTTCCTGAAGCTTCCCGTGCAGCCACGGCGCTCCGAACTGCGCGACCCATCCAGTGAGTTCGGCTCGAACTTGGGGAGAAGCGGGCGTTGCCGCCAGGGTCCAGTCGTCCAGCAAGGCCCGTAAATAGAGGCCCGTTCCCCCACACACGATGGGGATCCGATTCCTGGCAGCGATGTCTCCGATGGCATCCTCGGCAGCCCGCTTCCAATCGGAGACACTCAACTGATGATCGGGAGCCGCCATATCGAGGAGATGAAACGGCGCATTCCGACGTTCGACCGCAGTAGGTTTCGCCGTTCCGACGTCCATTCCGGAGTAGACCTGCATGGAGTCGGCGTTGACGATCTCTCCTCCGAGACGTTCCGCAAGTGCGATCGCCACTGCGGTCTTACCGGTTGCGGTCGCCCCGCAGACGACGACTACAGGAGTATCCGGCCACGTGTTTTGCCTCTCCAAATCTCGGTTTCCTGCGCGAGGATACGTTCCGCGTAGGATCCGTGTGCGCATCATAAGTATAGCATATCCCAAGCGACTGTCAGGAGTCCTGTCTGGTGAATTCCTCGTAGACCACACCGCTTGCAGCGAGGAGAAGTTCTCGGACCGTATTGATCGAACCGGACATAGCGCTTACGACGGCAGTGTGCTCGATCGGGCCTGGCATCAATCCCGCGCCGAGATTCGTGACGATTCCCAGGCCCGCATACTCGATGCCTGCTTCGCGCGCGAAGATAGCTTCGGGAAGTCCCGTCATCCCGACGACATCGGCGCCCCAACGACCGAACAGGCGAACCTCTGCCGGTGATTCGAAACGCGGACCATCGCAGCAGAGATAAGTCGCGTTGGGGACGACGGCAAGATTTAATTGCGCGGCGGCTGTCAGTACCGCTTCCCGCAGATGCGGACTGTAGGGGACGGAAAAGTCAATGTGATCCCACTTATCGCCTTCGTGAAAATAGGTGAGGGGACGTTGGCGCGTGAAATCGATGAAATCGTCGTAGAGGACCAGTGTGCCCGGCACCAGGTCGGTGCGCAGCGATCCGACCGCGTTGGAGGCAAACAGGTAACGTACATCGAGCTCGACGAGTGCGGCGATATTCGCGCGGTAGTCGATCTGATGCGGAGCCAACCCATGCGTCTCTCCGTGCCGCGACAGAAAAAAGAGTTTGTAGGGCTCGACGTAGTTGTTGGAGAGACTGAGAACGTGCGCTTTCCCGTAGCGTGTCGTCACTTCGACCGTTTCCGCAAAGATCTCCGGCGGAAGTATTTCAAACCCTGTTCCGCCGATAATTGCGATGTTGCCTCTGGACATTCGTTTCCTTCCGTTGCGCGAAACGCCTTGACAGAACGTCCCGCTAAGGGGGTACACTCGACGGACAGCGTCCGGATTGCGCACCACAACCTTCATTCAACTTGAGCACTGCTATCAAAAAGTCAGACGTTTCTGGAATCGGTCTCGAACCTCTACGTTCGCCTGTTGCCATCCTGCGGAGCAGAGCGGCTTCCATGATGCCGCTGCTCTTATTTACGGTCGTCTTACTCTGGCCGCTGTGCGTTGGTAGAGCGCTCTACTGGGGAGACATCCTCTTCTACTTCGAGCCGATGTCTGCCTTTGCCAAATCGCATCTGGAGCGCGGACACCTGCCACTCTGGAATCCGTATGTCTTGTGCGGACAGCCTTTTCTAGGCAATCCGCAGATGGGGATCTTCTATCCGACATCGATTCTCAGTGCGTTTACGCCGGTATGGTTGGCGTTGAGCCTCAACACCCTGCTCCATGTGTTTCTCTGCGGAGCGTTCTGTTTCCTCTATCTCCGCCGCTGGACCGTCCACCGAACTTCTGCTCTGGCTGGCGCCATCGTCTATATGGGGAGCGCCTGTCTTATCGGTAGGCTCCAGTTCCCTCCGATGATTCAGACCGCGCCCTATTTTCCACTTCTCCTCTACTTCCTGGACCTCTGCATAGACCGTCCCCGCCTGCAATTCCGATTGGGGCTCGCGGTGACCGTCGCCCTCCTGGTACTTGCCGCCCATGCGCAGATGGCCTATATGACACTCGCCTGCGCTATTCCTTATGGAGTGATGCGCCTCTGGAGTGTCCTGGGGCGTCAGAGGGAGAAGTTTCCTTCAGGTGAGTTCCGAAAACAGGCCATGATCCTGATCGGCGCGGGCGTTCTAGGGGTGTTCCTCACGGCGATTCAGACGCTGCCCGCGCTCCAGTTGACGAAAGCCAGCACACGCGAAGCGCTGACCCCGATGATGGCGAACAGATTTGTGCTGCAACCGCAACAACTCTTGACCTTCCTCGATCCTCACTTTTTTGGGCATCCGGCGACGGCAGATTACTGGGGAGGCGGGAACGCCTGGGAACCCGCGCTGTTCGTAGGCTGGCTGCCGCTGTTATTGGTCGGGTATGCGGTGGCGCGGTGCAGTAAGGAGCGTCTTGTTCAGTTCTGGGCGCTCGCTGCGCTCACTGGAATATGGCTCTCTCTGGGAATTGCAGGGGGACTTTACTGGCTCGCTTTCTATGCCGTCCCTGGGGTCTCTAATTTTCATGACCCGGCTCGCTTCCTTTTCTATGCGACGTTCGCCTTCGCAGCGCTGTCTGCTGTGGGAATAGATGCGCTTCGGGAACGAACCGACTGGTGCAGTCGGCGCGTGTGTCGGGGAGCGCTCGTATGCATCGCTCTCCCACTCATCTGGTATGGCAGGGAGTGGAATCCAACGACGACCGTAGCTGCGCTACAGGCTGGAGTGAGATCCGAGACCGTTGCTTTTGGTCAGGCGAAGACCGAGCGTATCTACCTCCCCGAACACAGCCTCTACTGGCGTCGGTTCGTGACCGATGGTTATAGCGACTATGGTGCGACCGATCCGCGCACTCTGCAGACCTTGCGACAGACACTGATTCCCAACCTTCCCATGGGGCAGGGGATCGCCATGGCGGCAGGCTACGAGCCAGTACCGATCTCCGCTGTCGCAGGCATCGATGGGCTTGCCCGCGCCGCCATTCGTCGCGGCGAACCCAATACCGACAATCTTCTCTCCTTGATGCAAGTTGGGACTTTGGCGCTTCCCGCCTTTCAGCATACGTTCGATCCCGGGATGACACCGCGCCCTGGATCCAAGGAGCTGCCGGGGCGTGTGGCGCAGTTCCAGGTGGTAGGGGTCGTACCGGCGAAAGTCTGGCTCGTGCGTACGACACGCCATATCGAAGGCAAAATGCGGGTCTCCGCTGTGATGACTGCCCCCGGCTTCGATCCCCGCCAGGAAGCGATCGTGACGGGCCAGGACGCGGTTTCGACCTCGAACGATTCCGGTAACGAAGCGCGTGGAACGGTGACGCTCTTCGAGCTCTCGGAGACGCTGGCTCGAATGAATGTAGAAGCCGGATCCAGAGGCGCTTATGTCGTCTACGCCTCGACGGCCTATCCGGGCTGGATCGGATCGGTAGATGGCAAGCGTATCCAACCCATTCGTACAGACGGTGCATTTTTAGGCTTGCCGGTTCCGCCAGGGAGACATACGGTCGCCTTTAAATACCGACCAGCCGTTTGCCGATTAGGAGCGTTTCTTTCCCTGATCTCTGTTGCGATCTCCGTAGCGGTCTATCTCTTCTGCGCTCTCGAACAGAGGGAGAGGCGGAGCGCCATTCGAAAGGCCGAGGTTGTTAGGGGCGTCGACGAGGATGGAGCACAGCGTGACGATAGGTCGTGAGGGGAAAAAGAGGCGTACGTGGGCATGGGCAGCCGTCGCAGTAGGCATTTTGCTTATGCTCGTTCTGCGGTGTGTTGCGCTGGATTCGGACGCCTACCCGCGCCTCTCGTGGAGCAGCGCGCTCCTGACCGATGAGGGCTTCTATCTGCACACC
>JAYUMV010000513.1:0-4416 GCA_043762265.1 Chthonomonadaceae bacterium
CGCCATGACAGGACGCATCACCCAACTCGGCATCTCCCGATGGACCGACAAAGGAGGCAGTTACCGCACCGTCCAGCGCTTCTTTCACACCGAGATCGAATGGCTGGCCGTCAAATGGCGCTTCTTTACGCTGTTCGTCTAGGATCCTGCGGCTGTCTCTCTGCTCGCAGGCGATGAAAGCGTGGTCACCAAGGCTGGCAAGAAAACCTTCGGATTGGATCGCTTCTTCTCGTCCCTCTACGACAAAGCCGTCCCAGGGCTGGCCTTCTTCTCGCTCGCGCTGGTGCAGGTGGGCAGCCGACAAGCCTACTCCCTCTCCAACGAGCAGGTAGTTCGCACCGACGAGTAGAAGCAGCAAGCCAGGCAACGCAAACAAAAGAGCGCAAAGCCGCAGAACACTTCCAAAACCGACCCGCCCAAAAAGCCGCGGGGCCAGCCGAAGGGGAGCAAAAACAAGAATAAAGGCGAGATCCCTCTTTCTGCCGAACTCTTGCGCATTCAAGCACAGGCCCGGAAGGTAACGACCCTGCTCAAGAAGAAGATGTCGGTCGCTTACTTTGTGCTCGACGGCCATTTTGGCAATCATCTCGCCTGCCAGAGGGTGCGTCAACTCGACCTGCATCTGATCTCCAAGATGCGCTCGGATGCCGCGCTCTCTCTGCAACCGACCGTCCTTCAGAAGCAGACCACTCCGCAGCGCAAGTACGGAGAGCGCCTCGACTTTGCCAAGATGCCCCAGGATCTGCTGTGTTCTACTCCCACCGAGGACGGGTATGAAACGCAGGTGTATCGCGTTTTATGTCTGCACAAGAACTTCGATCGTCTGCTGAATGTGGTCCTACTCCAGCGGACGCACCTGGCGAGCGGACGGGTGGGGCATGTGATCCTCTTCAGCAGCGATCTGTTTCTGGGAGCGGAGGCACTCCTCGACTATTATCGCTTGCGCTTGCAGATCGAGTTTACGTTCCGTGATGCCAAGCAACACTTTGGTCTGGAGGACTTCATGGGAGTGAAAGAGACCTCCGTGGCCAATGCGATGAGCCTCTCTCTGTGTTTATGGTCAACCTGTCGAGCTACCTGTTGGGGTCGTTGCGCACCCGTTTTGATGGTGCCGGGATTTCGGACCTCAAGAGTTGGCATCGTGGACGTCATTACGCTTCTGCGCTGCTAAAAATGCTTCCGCAAAACCCGGATGCCATTCTTTGTGAGCAGATCGTGGAGCAGATCTGTCGGCTTGGTAGTATCCATTTGCCGCCTGGGACTGCTCCTCGGAAGACAATGGCGGCATAAAGCAGCCGAAGGGAGCCGATTTGGCGCACATTCCGGCGAACACACTAAACGTGTGGTACCTGGGCACGCGTCTGAATTGGCGAAGGTATTGCTCAGAAAAATGCGTTTACTCTCCGGAAATTTCGAGAGCAGTCTGTTCTTATCCAGACCATGGGCTTGGGGATAAGACAGCGGAAATCCGTGCGCCGCCAGCAGTCGCGCCGGTTCGAGTACCTCGCGCCAGGAGAGTTTGCCGTACTTCTGCTGCGCCAATGCCAGCCCTGCCACGGTGCCCGGCACTCCTGCCGCTTTGCTTCCGACCAGAGAGGCGTCGGGAATGAGATCGCCTTTGGGGTCGAGGTACATATTGCGCGTCGCAAGTTGCGGAGCGACCTCCCTGTAGTCGATGGCGATCGCCTCACCCGAAGCCATGCGAACCAACATAAAGCCGCCGCCGCCCAGGTTCCCAGCGACAGGACACGTCACCGCAAGCGCCATCCCCACCGCCACCGCCGCATCGACCGCGTTCCCCCCGCGTTTCAGGATCGCCACGCCGACCTCCGTCGCCCTACCCTCCGCAGACGCCACCATCCCATGCGCCCCATGCACCGGCTGCGGCCCCACCTGCGCCGAACAAGGTAACACCCACATGCTTAATGCTGCAAACAGCCAACCCCTCGTCGCCATAGCCCGTCTCTCGCCACTCTGCATAAACACCAACCTTTCTCAACTTCTGAATAGGGATCATTGTCCGTCGATAGGCCTGTTCGGTATGGGAGCAGGCGGTTCCTTCCAGGTGAAGGTGGGCTTGTAATGGATGGCGAGTTGCGGTGTCTCGATTCGTGCGCCGCCCTGTTGGCGCGATTGAAAGAGGGCGTCGAGGATGCCGGTGACGAGCAGGGTGCGTTCGACAGGCCAAGTCGCTTTCCCGGTCCATATCATCCGTTCAACGCCTTGTAGTAAGAAAGAGAAGTGCCCGAACGGGCGCGCTTCTTGTGTGTAGTGAGAGGTCGCGAAGGGCGCCTTGTGGCCGTCTTCGCGCCACGCGGTAACCCATTCACTGTTGGCAGAACCGGTGTCGTGCAGCAATACCGCCTTGAAGCCGTCCCGATATTCGATAAAGAAAGCGGCAGGTTTCAGGGCGTCTTTCAGATCACCTGTAAAGCGCCCGCTGGCCTCCCGCGCCTTTGCCGCCGCCTCGAATACTGCCATGTCGAATCGGCCCTGCTTTGCGGCCTCCCAGACGGCGTTGCCGAGCACAAATCGTACCGCACTGACGCCGGTTTCGCCGCCGTGCCGCCGCTCTACGATCGACTGCATCGCTTCCAGGCCGTGATAGCCATAGGCTTCCAGCGCGCCGAAACTCAGCGCGACTGCCTCCTTCGCGTGCGCGCCGAGTCGCATATCGAGCGCTGGATGCCGCCAGGTGCCCGGAATGGAGGAACCCGCCATCAACGGAATTTTTGATCGGTTCGCGGTATCGACCATCCAGCGAGCGTCTGCCCATTTCCAGGACAGAAATTTGTCGTTGAACACCGGGACGGACCTGCCCACGCGCTGAAAAACGTCCGCTGTCTCCTCGAAGAAGCGGCGGCGGGGGTACATGATCTGTCCGGTATCGGAGAGAGGATAGTCGCCATGTTCCCCGATGAGCAGCACCCCGTCCACTGCCAGTTCGCGCCCGCCGAGCATAAGCGTCTCGGCGATGGTGGGGAAGATGGGAAAGCCATATTCTCGGGAAAATTTGCGGCTCATATCTCCTGTCGGCACCTGATCGGTGTAGAGACTGACAAGGCGCAGAGACGGGCGCGGCTCCTGGAAGTCGAGGTTGTACCCCTGGAGCAGTCTGCTGACGATGACGTCCGCATGCGAGTTGTGGGTGTAGTGCGTCACCACCGCCGCAACCCGTTTCGCTGCCGTTTGAGCCGCCTGCTCTTGTGCAGAAGCCGCATTCGCAAGCCCAAGTGCGCCTATCTGACCAAGAAATTGACGCCGTGTCGAAGCGTTCATTGGCTCGGGCCTCTCTGCCGCAGCAGGATCTGAATCGGTGTTTGGGATAGCCGCCGGGCTAAAGCCCTACGCTAGAGGCGCGATGCACCCAAGGCCCGCGTTCGCGGGCACGTGTTACTCAAGGTCGATTGAATTCGCGTCATTGGCTTCTGCTGAATGGAAACAGCGACTTCTGGATTGATCCAGGACATACGATCCTAAGGGGCCAGGGCCAAAAACAAGAAATCGTTACTGGTCGACGATTTAAACTCTCAGAAACAACGAATAAAGGTGACGGTACATTCGTTTCGGCTGCCTCTCTCTCCTGCTTGGAGCGGCAAACAGCACCGCCTCCATGCAGGACAAACTCCTCCGTACAACGAATTACAGCCCTATCTCCCGCTCATTTGGCAGGCACGGAATTGCCTGCGAATCGAGGGGTCTCTACCGCCTTCTGGAGCAACACCGATGATGCCTATACGCACCTTCCGATCCGCCTCTTTTCAAGCCAAAAACGTGCGTTCGCTGGGTGCAGGGTTTGCGGCGCTGTTCGCGTTGACGACCCTGGGCATGCGGCCCGCGCAAGACGCCACAGCCGGGCAATCCACCTCTGTTGCTTCCAGACCGACCTGGATCCCGGTCTCTGAGGATGTGCTCAACCAGCTTACCGATATCGGCAAGAAGATCGGTTATCCCGGCGGCACGGCGGGCGTCAGCGTGGATCGGGTGACCTGCGATGTCAACATGATCGTGCCCGATCAAGGGGTCTGGCGACGATCCCATGGAAGCCCGACGTTCAGACGTATCGATGGAGGGAATATCGGAGGACGCTGCGAAACCGGATCCGGGCTCAATCCTGACCCGGCCGGGAAACGCATGGCGTTCTTCATGCTGGATGGTCAGAGCGGCATGACGCTGGACAACGGCAAAACCTGGAGCGCATTTCAGCAGCACGGACGGGGTTGGGACTTCGGCGTCGTGGACTGGAGCCAGAAAACGCCTCAGGACATTCTTGCGATCCATCACGAATCCGGCCAGGAACTCCACCGCAGCGGCGACGGCGGCAAGTCGTGGCAACTGCTCGGCAAGGATTTCACGGCGATCGGCCTCTTCGACTCCCAGGCCTACGTGGCCAGCAAGGGAGACGGCATTCTGCGC
>JAYUMV010000514.1:0-6575 GCA_043762265.1 Chthonomonadaceae bacterium
ACTCTCTTCTGCTCGCTGCCCTCTCTTACCAGGGCATGCACGACAAAGCTGCTCGCACGGAGGTCAATAACGACCGCTCTGCCGAATATAGGTGCGTCGCCGCAAGGGGCGTTGCACTTTGCGCTGAATACGCGCATAACGATTCCCCGAAAGGAACTGGACGCAGGCGCGGACCATACCCGCGTACTGCTGCCGATAGAGTTGGACTTTGGCCACATCGTCGCCCTTCACCCAGGGCTCACAGTGAAGGACGGCGGCCCGCAGCGCTACCGCCTCATGCCATGTCGCCGGAAAAGCCGGAACTTCGGTGTCATTTACCATCGGCACGGCTTCCCGAGTCCCCCGGATCGTCACCATATCGCCCGCTGTCGCCGGGGGCGGATAGAGTCGGATCTGATTGCTGCCTGGCAGCAGGAACCGCACTGGATTGCCGGGGTTGCGCTGCCACCAGAGCGGATCGCCCGCATACTCGTCGCTCTCACTCGAAAGCGGCAGATTCTGCGGCGCGGTGGTCTGCGTGCCATACGCCACCACACGAATCGATTTGAACAGGCGCGGTGTCGCCCCGCCGTCGATCAGATAGAGCGCCTGGTTGATGACACTGGTGATCGTCGCCTCTTCCTCATTGAACTCCGTGTCCCAACTGAAATCCTGCAACCCGCGATTCACCAGCGCCCGCCAGTCGGGAGCCGGCAGGGCCTCGCCCCATCCGGCCTGCTTCGCCAGAAACGCCGCCCGCTGGCAAATCTCCGCAAACTGCATAATAGGTCGCTCCTTCAGAGCATTCCAAATTCGCGAAAGAGGAAGCGCTGACGCGCACCTCAAATCTGCCATTCCCTCGCAGATTTTCCCCGCGAATTCAATCCCCTGCTGTCTCCACGTTGGCATAGCGCAGCGCATCCTGCACATACTGCTGATACTGCGCCTCGTATCGATCCAGCCGTTGCGAGGCTTCTCCCTGTGCATAGACCTTGCCCTGGAAGATGGCCGCCTTCAGGGCAATCGCCTCGTGCAGCACGTCCGGAATCGCCGGAACGTCCGTGCCACCGACTAGAGGCGCGGCCTCCGCCACTCCCCGCACCGCCACCGTCACCCCCGCTGTCACCGGAGATGGAACCAGGGTCAGCGCATTGAACGGATTGAAGGTGTAGCGAACCGGGGTTCCACTCGCCTGCACCCGCCAGTCTGCCCGCAGATACCTCTCGAAATCCTCCGAAGAGTGCCGCACCGGACTGTTCGCGCCGCCGCTGTCGTAGATCACATCCATCAGCCGCCGCCACTGCCCCGACAGCGTATATGCCGCCTGATTCGCAACGGTGGTCAGGGTCGTATTCGTGATCAGACACTCGCCATCCCACGAAAACTGAATATAAGCCTGATTGACCAGCCCCGTCCAATCCGGACTCGGATTTGCATCGGACCAACCTTCCAGACTGGCCAAAAGCTGTGCCCGTGCCTGAAGTTGCGTGAAGTTGATAGAAGTCGCCTCCTACCGCTCTGGAAAATCAACACCAGGGCGGCATGTACGCAAACATTGAAAAGCAACCGAGCGATCAATTTAGCCCAGATTACTATGTCTTGCATGCACACGTCCCAAATGGCCGCTCGTTATCTGTCCGACCCATCTCGCGTTCCAGTTGGTGATGGTGCGATGCGGATCGGGCTTGAGTTCGAACTTGGGGGCCATCGAGGCGCAGCGCAGTTTCAGGTACTTGGTGTTGAGGAAGAGCACCGTGTGAGCAGGACAGTGATCATCCATGACGATGTCGGCCCCTCGGAACTGCATCGAGTCGAACCCGGCGTCCGCCAGACCGCCCTTGGTGAAGCGCTGGAAGCCCTGGAGGATCGCCATAAAGTCCCCGTAGCCGCTGCGGTTCATCACGATCAGGTCCGGCATGTCCGTGTCTCGCACCGCCAGGTTATAAGCCGCATTCATCGCCGCCAGCGACATCGTGACATTGCTGCCCGGATTCGAGACCGGCGTACACCAGAACGCGCCGTTCGCGCCATTGCGCTCGATCCCCCCGACATTGGTAATCGGAGAGGTTCCGACCGCCGCGCCGCCGTTGGTTCCACTAAACGTCTGCTCTCCCAGCACATAGGAGGTGACCGTGCTGGTCGTATTGGAGCCGCCGCGGTTCAGATAGCAGAGGATCGATCCCAGATACTGTCGAGCATTGCCCGCCGCCCCGGTCGCACCCTCGGCGCGCCACAGATCGAAGTTCAGGCCCTCCAGAAACTTCTTGACCGAAATGTCTTTCACCGTGTTGAGGTGATTGATTTTCTGCGTCTCGCTGCCCTGCTGGTCCAGGATCAGCTCGGGGATCGATACAGACAGCCGCTTTTCGCACCACGCGTACTCCGCGTTGGTCCAGCCGACCGTCTCGCTCGGCGTCATCTCGGCATAGGGATCGACCACCCCTTCCAGCGCTGGCCCCGCGGGATCGGCATACATCAAAGGCTCCAGCGCCTTGATACCGAGCCCGCCCGTCTGCACATTGCCGTTCTTGCGCAGCAAGTAGAAGAGGGGGTTGTGGCCCGTGAAAACGTTCGCAAAGTTCTTGCTGACCCACAGATTCAAAGTCGTGGTCGCCAGCTCATTCCAGTTCGGATTTTGTGCCAATGAAGGAGTCTCCTTAAAATGCAATACGCGGGGAAAACAGAGGGGAAATGCGGGGAATTTACACCACCCGCTACGAAACTAGCTTCGCGAGGCGGCGGCGACGCGGCGGAAGAGTTGGGTGAAGCTCTCGTTCGAACGCGGCGAGAGATCTGCCGACGGATCGGCCCCGGCCGGAGCGCCGTTACGGGGCGTTTTGGGAACCGCCGTCTCCGCGCCATTTCGGGCGGCGCGCACCTTGGCAGCCGTCGCCTTGAGTTCCGCCGAATAGGCTTCCCGCGCTTTCGGATCGATACCCTGCAAGTTCGCCTTCGGCAGCGCCATTCCCAGAGCCGTCGAAAGCGCGCTGACCTGCGCGGTGAGCGCGGCGATGGTGTTATCGTGCTGAATCAGCACCTGCTCATGCGAGCCCACTGCCCGCGTCACGCCCTGGGCGAAGCGGGGCAGATCCTGGATGTAGGCGACATTCGCCTTGATGAACTGCTCCGGTGGCGTCAGGTTTTCGTCTGCCCAACCCTCCCCGCGCACATTAGGCAGGGTCGTTTCCGGTGCAGGCTCCCGCACGCCCAGAGTCGCCTTCTGCTCGGGCGTCAGCAAGGCGTGCATCGCCCGCATATACCCGACCGTGTCGCGTGTGAACGAGGCGGCCAGATCGTCGAACGCTTTCGCCTTCTTCTGCTCTTCCGTCGGTTCGGGCGCAGCCTCCTCGACAGCGGACGCGACGGCCTCTTCCGGCTCAGGCTCGATGGTCTCCGGAACTGGCTCGGAACTCTGCGCAGAAGCGTTCGCGTCTGCCGCCAGAGTCTCCGTACTGTCGTCTTCCGTCCAGACCTCCTCGGTCTCCTCGATAGGCGGGAGCGCAGCGGCGGCCTCGGTTGCGATACCTGTCATCATGAAGGGTCTCCTCTCGCCCGTTCAGGGCCGATTGCATAGAAAAAAGGGAGTGTCGGTGCTGGGAAGGTCAGGAAGCGGAAACCGGCGCTCCAGGCGGTCCCATCCCTGGCGGTGAACCTGCCCCTGAAACCACTCCGCCTGATCCGCCCGCTGGTCCTGAGGGCGGAAGCTGGAAATATTTGTGGACATCGCGCTTTCCGAAGGCGCGAAACACATCGGCCACCAGAGGGGTCGGGTTCACGAGCCCGCTCTGAATGAAGGGCATCATCGCCTGTAACAGTTGCAGGTTCGTCTGGATCTCCGCGCTCGGATCCTTGTAACTCGTCGAAGCCTCGATCACCTTGATGTCCTGCACGGCCTGGATCGATTGCAGCAACAAGGCATCCTCCGGTGCGCCGTCGGTCATCCTTGCAGGCGCAAAGCTCTCCACCATGTGCAGGAGGCACCGCGCCGCGAAATTGACGAACTGCTCGAACTCGATCCGCGCCTGATTGCCGCGCGCTCCGCTCTGATTCGCCAGCAGCGCCGCCTCCGTCGCGAACTTCACGCTCTGGTTGATGACGCCCCGCTGGTACTCGGTCACCCCGGTCGCGCTATCGAGTCCCTTCTGCGCCAGCATGAACGCTTCCATCAGCATCGGGTCCGACGGCTGCCCTGGAATGTAGCCGAACACCTCGTGGCCATCCCCCTGCGTCGCGATGAACTCCTGCGGACGCCCGCTGTCGAAGGCATTCTTGCTGGTATCGTCCAGCAGACCGGGATTGTACCAGCCGATCGCGCCGCCGTTCTCCGCCTGGTTGTTAATCATCGCCTGCAAGCGCGACAGCATCTCCTGCAGTTGCGAAGCGGTGTCGTAATCCCCCATCGACAGTTCCGACTCCGGTGCAATGTCTCCCTCCAGAATCAGGATCGGAACCCTTCCATACAGGTTCGGTCCTTGCTCCAGCACCTCAGCGCCATATATTGTGGCTTCCGTGTGCTTGTCCCAGTAGACCCAGAGTTCCACCGTGTCGCGCGATAACGGCGAAGGCTCATCGAGATTGGGAATGTCGGAAACGGGAGCGGTCACCAGATCCGCAAGCTTCGGATATCGAGCCCGCGCATCCTCGTGGCGCATCCGAATGCGCCGTGCCGCCCAGTGCAGATTGCGCCAGTCCGTCACGCAGGGGTCGCAGGCAAAATCCCGTGCCCGCACCGCCTCGAACAGCGGACCGTCCTCGTCGTGCCAAAGATAGGCCAGGATCCCCATGCCGCTGAGCGCGCGCTTCAGCAAAACCTTGCGGAACACCCGTGCCCAGCCCCGCATCTCCCACAACTGCTGCAAGAACCGCCGCACGATCTCCGCCATATCCTGCCGCGATAGATCGGGCAGTTCCATCCCCTCGGAAGTCTGCAAAATCGCCGGATCGTCGGAGCCTGTATCCACATGAAAATCCGGATCTCCGATCGCTACCGCCGCCACTTTGGTCAGGATATTGATCGCCAGATAGTTGACGCTCCCGACCTCCTGCGCCTCCGGCAGCACTCCCACGCCATCGAAGTTGTCGTCGTCGTAGAGCAGATAAGCGCTCGCTTCCGACCCGTCCAGAAAGCGTTTGCACGCGATCCGTTCCCGCTCACCCAGGCCGCGCTCGATAAACCGCTGGCCCGTGCGGATCCGACCCGTAATCGTCTCCGCCGTCGCCTGCCCATTACTTTTTTTTGTCGATTCCTCAGGGTGCATAAGTGTTTGCTTCCAGACCGGCCTCCTTCCACGCCGAAGAGAGGGGGCCGGTCGCCCTTTCTTTTCATAGTCTGCCAACCCTGAATCTAAGCCCAAATTTAAATTTGGACGTCTGCTGTTATAAACCCAGGCAGGAAAACCTTCTCTATCTTTAGATATAAACCGGGACTTTTTAACTGTGCTCGTTTGCTACAATTGCAATGTTGGCATAGTCTGTGCATATACACTTCTGGAAAGAAAGCGTCTTGATGCGCATTCTTTGCACCTCTGGCCTCGGCCTACGGTCGGACAGAGAAGAAGTCCTAAAAGTGAACAACTCTCGACGGTTTGTTTTTTCTGCTGGTTTGGCGACGGCAATGCTGGGCGGTTTGACATTTCTGAGCAGCCAGGCACACGCGGATCTGGTTTTCGTCTCCAACGCTGGCCTGACTACCGGCGGCACCTTCGCTTATGACCTGAACTTCAGCGATAACATCGACTCAGGAACCGGCCAGCCCACGCAGAGACTCGTGAACGCCGCGAACAGCACCGGGGGCAACACCCCGAGCTTCGCCACCATCTACGACGTCTCCGGGCTCAACAGCGCGATCGTCAACCCGACCTATGCCAATCTGTTCACCCTCACCCGGCAGAACATCGGCGTGACGCCGCCCGGAACCGCTCCCACCGACGACCCTGCTCTGCCCAACATCACTCTGACCTACACGGGGCCAACGGTGACGTCGGATGTGAGCTTTTCAGACATCCTTACCATGAACTCGTCCTTTACGACCACGAACCCCAACGGACAGTTCACCAGCACCGTGACCAAAAACACGGGAGCGTCTGCCGGTTCCTCCATCGCCTCAATCGGCTTCATCGCAATACCCGGCACGATCAGCGCGGCCGCTGTAACCCCGGAGCCCGGCAGCATGGCCCTTCTGGCAGGCGCGGGCCTCTCCGGAAGCGTCTTCGTCCTCCGCCGCCGCCGCAACCGCAAATAAGCAAGCCCTCATCGCTGCCTGCATCTGCCTCCTTCCCTAACCGAGGAGGCAGATCGGCTCTCTGAACCCAGATCTCCTAAAAACACCCTACAGGATGGGCACGCCAAGCAGACAACAGACGAAGAAGCGCTCTATCCATACTCATTATATCGTCACGATACCTATGTTATCAATGTTTTTACAACAATATCCCCTCTTTCCCGAAATCAAGCGGAAGAGATTCCGAACTGCGCCTCACAGACTTTTTTACCGCCTCAAAGCCCAAACATGAAATTTGGACGCCTGCTTTTATAAACCAGGGAGGGGGGTCTTTCTATATCTTTAGATAATGATTGCGCCCATTTATCTGTGCTCG
>JAYUMV010000515.1:0-3658 GCA_043762265.1 Chthonomonadaceae bacterium
CGGAAGTGGGGCAAGCAGAAGCGCGGAGCGGAGTGCTACGAGATCATCACGTTCACCGGTTCCTTTCATGGCCGAACGATGGGGGCGGTCTCTGCCACGGCTCAGCCGAAATATCAGGCTCCCTTTGCGCCGCTGGTGCCAGGATTTGTCTATGCGCCCCTCAACGATCTGGCGACCCTGGACGAACTGATTACCGAGAAGACCTGCGCAGTGATGATCGAACCGTTGCAGGGGGAGAGCGGTATCAACCCGGCCACTCCAGAATTTCTGGCCGGAGTGCGCGCCCTCTGCGATGAGGCCGAGGTGCTGCTGATCCTGGACGAGATCCAGTGCGGTATGGGGCGCACCGGGCGTTTTCTGGCGAGCCAGGGGGTGGGGGTTCAGGGCGACATCGTCACGATGGCGAAGGGGATTGCCGACGGCTTCCCGATGGGCGCCTGCCTCGCCCGAGGCTCCGCCTCCACGACGCTGGTTCCCGGCGATCATGGCTCTACCTTTGCAGGCCAGCCGCTCGCCTGCGCCGCTGCACTGGCGACTCTGGAGGTAATGGAAGAAGAGGGCCTTATGGCGCGTGCCACGGAGGTAGGTGACTACTTTAAGGCGCGTCTCCAGGAACTGCAAGTCGCGATGCCGGAGCGGATCAAAGAGGTGCGCGGACGCGGACTGATGGTCGGCCTGCAGTTGAGCACACCGGATGCCAAGGCAGTCCACAAGTACCTGATGGAAGCCGGGATCGTCGCCAACGCGACCAGCGACACCGTATTGCGCTTCGTTCCGCCCCTCGTCGTCACGAAGGAGGAGTGTGATCGCGTCGTCAGCACGATAGAGCAGGCGCTGAAGGCGCTCTGAGACTTGGGCAGGCGTGCGTCTTGGGATCAGGAGGATAGGACAGATGTGGCAACGATTTACAGAACGCGCACGACGGGTCGTGTTTTTTGCGCAGGAAGAGGCGGGGCGCTTGGGGGAGAACTATGTCTCTACCGAGCATCTTCTGCTCGGGCTTGTGCGCGAAAATGACAGCGTCGCTGCCCGCATTTTGGATAGAATGGGCATTCCTTTCGGACGTATTCGAACGGAGATCGAGCGGCAGGTGGCGCGGGGCGACGGGCGCATGGGGCAGGACATGCAGTTGACGCCACGGGCCAAACGGGTCATCGACCTTTCCTACGATGAGGCAAGGCTTCTCAAAAACAACTATATCGGCACCGAGCATCTCCTTTTAGGGATGTTGCGCGAAAACGAAGGACTGGCGGGCAGGGTGCTGGCGAAGCTTGGGGTGGAAATAGAGCGTGCTCGTGAGGAGGTACGTGTCCTTCAAGACAGCGAACCCAACGCGAAAAGCGAGGAAAATGGTCCAAAACCTGCTCCCTCTGCGGAGGAAGCGCGTCGGTACAATGTCGAGCAGGCTCTGAAAGCGACGATTCAAGAGGACGCCGCGAAATGGCGTGGGAAATCGTTGGTCACGTTGTTTGACATTTCGTCCGAACAGTTGACAGCGGTCCTCGATGTGGCCGCACGGTTCAAGGCGTTCAAACGCCAGGATAAGTTTGTCTACTTTGCGCATCCGAAGACCCTTGCCTTGCTGTTTGAAAAGCCTTCGTTGCGCACGCGGGTCAGCTTCGAGGCGGGTATGGCGCACCTCGCTGGGCATGCGATCTATCTCGCGCCGTCCGATGTGGGGCTGGGGGTGAGGGAGTCGGTCGCGGATGTAGCTGGGGGACTGTCGCGCTGGGTCGATGCCATCGCAGCGCGGACTTTCAAGCACGAGACCGTCGAGGAGTTGGCCGCGAACGCCACCGTCCCCGTCATTAACGCCTTGAGCGACCGCGAGCATCCCATTCAGGCGTTCGCGGATCTGTTGACGATCATCGAATCCAAAGGGGCACTGGGCAATCATCTGAAACTGGCCTATGTCGGCGACGGCAACAATGTACTGCATGCGCTGCTGCTCGCTTGCGCCAAAATGGGTGTAAATGTTACGGCGGCCTGTCCGCCCGGCTATGAACCTTCTCTCGCCTACATCGTAGAAGCGCAGCGCATCGGGGCGGGTGAGAGCGGAACTGGCGCAGAGATTGAGATTGTGACCGATCCCGTCATCGCTGTCAAGGACGCCGATGTCATCTACACCGATGTCTGGACGAGCATGGGGCAGGAAGAAGAGAGCGCGAAACGTTTGAAAATCTTTGCGCCCTATCAGGTCAATGCAGCGTTATTGGCGCATGCAAACTCGGATGTCATCGTCTTGCACTGCCTGCCTGCGCATCGCGAAGAAGAGATTACGACCGAAGTGATGGACGCCTATAAGACGATCATTCAGGACCAGGCCGAAAACCGACTCCATACGCAGAAAGCCTTAGTCGCCTTAATGGTAGGCCTCTGATATGAAAATAGCCCTTATGACTCGTCACGCGACTACATGAAAGCAGTAAACCTTTTCATGCGGGGTGGTGAACGAAGTTCATGATGTCTAAGGGCAATCCCGTTTAGGTGAGGCCCATTCCGTCCCACCACGTACGCCGGGCTAAAGCCCTCCGCTAGAGGTGCTTCGCACCCAAGGCCCACTGATGATCTTTGACAATCTAATTCGGTAATGTGCGCAGACCTACATAATGGAGTAGATCGGGTGCCTCCCGATCATAACTGTTCAGGAAGTCACCCAAGGCTTGCTTGAGTTCTTCCCATCGATTGGTGCGTTCGTGCATGGATACCAACTCTTCTTTGAGTGTGCGCCATACTTTCTCAATCGGGTTGGTCCACGGAGCATACGTCGGAAGACGCAACAGCGTGATACGCTGCTCTGAGGCGACCGAGACGACCTTCTCGTGAAAATGAACAGGCCAGTTGTCCCACACCAACGTGATCTGCACCGCGGGACCATAGTGCTTGCGCACTTGCCGTAGAAAGGCACACAGCGCATCCACCCCGGCTTTACTGCCCAGCCGATGCAGCACCCGTCCGGAGCAGACATCCAGGCTCCCCACGATCCGGCAGGTGGTGTTGGAGCCCGTACCACGGGTCGCTTTCTTCTGAGCGGCTCCCTCAGCAACGCCAGTGTCCAGCGGCTACGGGCCACCCCCCGCGCCTGGGGGGTCTGCTGGATCGTTTCCTGCACTTGGGAATTGTCCTCGGGGGGAAAAAGCGCCGCGTCCGGTGGCGGGTCGTATCGGCAGTTGCCGGTGTTTGTGGTAAAAAGCGAGCCATCGATAGACCGTGTCGGGATCGCGTGGTTTGAGCAGAGCGCTTAAAGCGACTTGATGGGGCGTTTGCCCATCGGCGATCTTCAAGAGAGCTGCGGCTTTCTCACGCTGGCAGGGGCGCGGATGGTGATCGCGGGTTTTGAGCAGGGCGAGACGTTCCTCTTGGGTGAGTTGTAAAGTGCGCCGGGGTCAGTTTTGAGCAGGGACAGGCAAGTCGCTTATAGACATGACAACACCTCCAGAACCAGGATACCTTCTCTTACCGAATTAGATTGTCAAAGATCATAAGTGGGCACATCTGCGTGCTGAACGCAGAATGAATGAGGAACTGCACTTCCTTCGTCCGCTGGACGAAGCAGCAAAAGAAGCAGAGCAATACGAATTGTGGGCAGTGAGAATGGTGCCCGCTTCAGCGGGCCTTAGGCCGGAGGCCTCCAGCGCAGGGCTTTAGCCCGGCGTGT
>JAYUMV010000516.1:0-2905 GCA_043762265.1 Chthonomonadaceae bacterium
GCTCGGTACAGAAAGAAAGGACAGGAGGAGCCTTCGGCAGAGAGGATGCCATTCCTCCCCCGCCTGAAGGCAGGGGGTCTCCTGGCATGATTTTATGAACGGAAGATCGTCGGGGCGGTGACGATGGGGACGCGCCTGACGGGCAAGGAGCGGGACGATTCGCTGGCGGCCGGCAGCGATGGGGTCGTGGCGCAGTTCGACGGCGGGTATCTGGATGCCGGTCAGGGTACGGAGGGTAGGCTGAACCTGACAGGCTCCGCGCTCACCATCGCTGTTCGCCTCCGCAACTCTTCCGCCTGCTACCTCCCCACTGATGCGACACTTAGGGTCCGTAAATTTTTAATTTCCAGATTTGGGAGGCGCTGTGGCCTGCCAAACACGGAACTTGTATTTTTACGGACCCTTAGCGTGGAATGCACTTCCGGCTCCGCCACCCTGCGCTCGCTCCAGCTGTTTCCTCTGCGCTCGATCTGGAACGAAATCGTGCCTTGTTAGAGCGCCCCCTTCCCGTGGCGGGAAGGGGGCGGGGGGTTAGGGCATGCTTCGACGCCTGCGCTTGTTAGAATGGTATTCAGTGCGGTACGTCCGTACAGGGAAACTCCGTCAGGAGGCTTCGCCCCCAGACCGCTTTTCCTCTTCCGCCTTCAGATCGTGTTCGAACTGCTCGGCCTTCGGTACATGGGTGTGGCGCTCGTTCTTGTCGTCGCTGTGGATATCGACTTCCTTACGATGCTCTTTGTTGATTTCTTTATTCTGCAGGCCATGTTCGTGCGTCGCGCTGTTCGCAGTTACGACTTCTACATCGCCCGCCGGATTGTGCGGCTTGGGGTGAAGCGCCTCTTCGTGCTCTTCCGCTCTGATCTGTTTCTTCTTCTCGTCTACTTTGTCCGGCATCTTATCTGCTCCTGGTCTTGAAGGTTGCTGGAAGAAGGGACGGAACCAGCGGTCGAATCGTTCCCTTATCCTGACGGCAGCGTCTGCGAAGACCGAAAAGCGTGCAGAGAGAAGCGATGCCTGCCGCCATCGCGACGCCGCCAGGCTCGGGAACCGCACTGCCCAGGGGATACTGCGTTCCAGAGGCCGAGGTCAAAGACCATCCGGTGACAGGATGCCCGGTCGAATCCAAGACCTGAATCCCGTTTAGATCCAGGGTGTGGGCATAGTCGCCCGTTGCGGTATAGGTGCTGCGGTCCGGCTTCTGCGATACGTAGGTCGTCATTCCTCCGTAGAAGTCCGCCGAGACATCGAAGGGAACTCCCCAGTTCACCTGATACGCCGGTGTGATCCAGAGCGCCGACCCCTGCGAGGTGCGCGGATTGTACGAGGGAGCGTTCGGATCGCTGGTAGAAAAATTCAGGCCCGCTTCGACGTCTCCGACAGCCGTTCCTTTCAAACCGAAGTAGTAGTTGACCGTATAGCCTGTTCCCTGAAGGCCGGTATAAGTGAAGGTGTCGTTCCAGCCGGCGTTGCCGTGTACGGCGAGGAGGTCCGGGGATCCATTTGCATTGACATTGCCATTCTGATCGGTATAGGGTTGATTGGCGGAATTATAGTAACTGTTCGTGACCGTTCCCGAGCCGTACACATGCATGTGACCATAAGTCGCAGAGGAGTAGGCGGTGCCGTTCAATGTCATCTGCTGCGGATTGCCGCCGCGGTCGTTGCCGGAGAAGCTGACGGTCGCTTGAAAGGGATTGGAAACGTCGTTGGCGCCGCCGTTCCCGGCGACACTGGTAAAGTTGCCGGAGTTCCCTACGTAGATGCCCTGGAACGCCTCCAGAGAGGGAGCGGTCTGCGCCTGAGCGCCGGAAGAGACGCACAGAACCGCCAATAGGGCCGTCCGTGCGAGGCGATTGCTGCTGTTGCCGAAGAGTTGCCGAAGTGTCATAGGAGACGTCGTCCTTTCTTACGTCGCCCCTGTTCTCTCGAACGCGAGAGAACAGAGCGGGAGCGGCGGCATAGCGAGCGGAGCCGTGCGTCAGGACGAGAGAAGTTGGGTTACGCAGGCGGCTCGGCCCCGTATATGCTCGAGGACGAGAGTAACACGGCCTCATTAACCGTCTATTAGCGCAAAGTCTTTTTTGGCATTAACAACACTTAATTTTGAGGGGATGGCTCGCAGTAAAACCTTGTTCCAAAGCGCTGCTCGCGCAACGGCCCTGGGAGTGGGAAGTCAGGCAGGGGGGTCCCGGTGAGGCGGAGGGAGGGGAAGGGCTTCCGGAGGGATCCGGCGGCCGCGCCGCACGAGAGTATCGAATCGCTCTTTGCCCAGCGCCTCCTGAAGCGAACCGATCAGCTCCCGCAGCCAGGTCGGGCGAAAAGACTGAGCGCGCTCCAGGCTGTAACCCATACGTTCCTGAAGGTTCAGAAAGGCTCCGAACAGCAGTGCCGCCTTGTCGACGTCGCCTCTTATTCGGGCGATGTCGCTCTCATAGGCGAGGGAGAACATCAGTTCGGTCATGGTGCCGTATGCAGCCGCGATCGCCTGCCCCCGTTTGAGCAGAGGCTCCGCATCGTCGAAGCGATTGAGGAAGAAGAGCGAGGCCACCGTCATAATGTGCGCAAGGGGGACTCGCCGCGAGTAGGGAGGCACACAGGCGATCATCTCCCGCGCCAGCGTTTCGGCCTCTCGCAGCGCCGCCCGTCCCGCATCCGTCTCGGCCCCCAGAACCGCCCCGTACCCATGCAGCGCGCCGCTGGCATGGGACAGGCAGGCCAGTAACAGAGAGAGTTTGTCGAGAGACCGCGCCCGCCGGAGGGCTGCCTGCTGCATGGCGACGGCAGTCTCGAAGTTGCCGAGTCCCTCCTCTATAAAACCCAGGATCACTTCGGCATGGACGCTCTGAACGGGGTCGTGGTGCAGATCGGCGTCTGCCTGCATCTCCTGCGCGGTCTGCCGCGCTTC
>JAYUMV010000517.1:0-4587 GCA_043762265.1 Chthonomonadaceae bacterium
TCTACGACCTCTGGCACCATTCGATCGCGCGAACCGAGAGCGCTGTCATGGTGAACGAGCATTTTTCGCGAGACTCGCGCTGGGCAGGCGTCACCTCCTATGTGCCGACGAAGGGCCGCGTGGACGTGCTCATGAAGTCGCGAGGGGTTCTGGCTGTGCGGGTTCCCCTGCAAGTGAACCAGGATCAGGTACAGGTGCATGTCAACGGTGTACGCCCACGTCAGGAAGTCGTCGTCGGCGGATACGCCAGGTTGGAAGCTTTGCAGTTGGGCGATGTCGTCACGGTAGAATGGCCTCTGGCAGAGCGGGCGACATTCTACGAGATGGACGATGAGCGTCTGCTCGCGAACTGGCGCGGCGACACGCTGCTGCGCATGGACCCGCCGGGCACACTGGCTCCGATGTATCAACGATCCACACAGATTACACCGGCTTTGCCACGTGGGGCAAACGGGCCGGTCAAGGAGATCGATCCACTCTGATGACCGCAACACCTCTCCAGATCGACGGGGCGTTCGGTGAAGGCGGCGGACAGATCATTCGCACGGCGGTCGCCTTAGCGGCGCTGACGAGGCGCAATATCGAGCTGTTCAATATTCGTGCACGGCGCAGCAAGCCGGGGCTTCAGGCGCAGCACCTGACGGCGGTGCGGGCTGCCGCCGCTCTCTGCAACGCCGACGTACGGGGCGCAGAACTCGGATCGGTACGCCTCCTGTTTACGCCCGGCGCTCCGACCACCGACCGCAACTTTACGTTTGACATCGCGGCTGCGCGAGGCGGCGCGTCCGCTGGCGCGACAGGGCTGGTGGCGCAGACCCTTCTGGCGCCGCTTGCCCTCCTCTTTCCAGAACAGACGGCTGTAACGATTCTGGGCGGCACGCACGTCCCGATGGCGCCCCCCGCCGACTACCTGGAAACCGTCTACGCGCCAACGCTGCGGCGGATGGGGTTTCCGGTCGAATTGCGCTCTGATCGCTCCGGCTTCTTTCCCAAAGGCGGGGGAGCGGTACAGTTACGGGTGCAGCCGTTGGAGATCGGTCAGCCATTCGTAGCCGAGGAGCGCGGCCGATTGACGCGGATCCGGCTCTTCCTCATCACTTCCGACCTGCCGCTAAGCGTTGCCGAGCGAGGTCGCGACGCCTTGATGAAATACCTTAAGGGGTATGGCGTTCCGATCCAGGTCGAGGTACGGGATCTGCCCTCGAACGGCGCGGGGGCGGCGGTCGTGCTGGTCGCGGAGTGCGAACAGGGGATCGGCGGCTGGACGAGCCTTGGTGAGCGGGGCAAGCCTATGGAGCGCGTCGCGCTGGAAGCCCTGCGAGATTTTCAGAAATGGTTCGCCTCGGAAGCGAGCGTCGATGCGCATCTGGCCGACCAACTCGTGCTTCCGGCTGCGCTCGTTCCTGCGACCAGTCGATGGACGACGGCCGAAGTTACGGATCACCTGCGCACCGTACTCTTCGTCGCTCAGCAGTTCCTGCCGATCGACTACCAAATCGAAGAAGCGCCGCAGGGAACCTCGGTCATTTCGGTAACCGGAGTGGATCCGACCACGCTGAAATACCGTTGACAGATGTCCTTCCCTGGGGTATCTTATCTATCAGTGCGAACACTTGCGCGGCAGCGAGTGTCTTCGCACTCTGTTTTTTGCACCCTAATCTCAATGAATCGGAGTGTCGTATGGACCAAGGCCAGCTTATATTGACCGTTACCACGAAAAGGCAGAAGGAAGAGGAACTCAATCATCTTCGTTCGGTCGAGCGTCCAGCAGTGACCGAGCAGATCAAACGTGCCAAGGAGTACGGGGATCTCTCCGAAAATTTTGAATATCAGGCGGCGCGGCAGTCGCAGGCGATATTGAACGGCAAGATTGCGGAGATAGAAGCGTTGTTGGAGCGCGCCATGATCGTCCCGGATCCGGTAGGAGGCACAGACCTGATCGGGATCGGGTCTATTGTGACGGTTAAAGATCTGGAGACGGAAGATGAGTGGGAGTATATCATCGTGGACGCTACCTCTGCCGACCCCGCCAATGATCGCATCTCCTATTCCTCTCCGGTGGGGAAGGCGTTGATGAAGCATCGCGTCGGGGAGGTCGTGGAGGTGGTGATTCCCGCAGGGCTGGCGAAGTACGAAATCGTCGCGATGCGGTTCGAATAGGCGGCAACGACGCAAGCATCGAAGGCAAGGCAAACGCAATGGGGGCGGAGAGAATGTTCTCTCCGCCCCCTTCGCATGAAGAGCACGGTTCAGGCCTCGACGAGTTTGCGAGACGAAGAGACGGTGCGCACACGATCCATACTCTGGCGACGTGGCACAATACGATCGGGCGAAACCTCGCGGCCTGCGCGCAGGGGAGCGACGGCTTGCCGACTCTGGCGGGCCATGATCTCTTCCTGTTTGCGGCGTTGAGTGGCACGGCCGAGGTTCAGTATCTCTTGCAAGGCACGATGCGACCGGGAACCCTGCGACAGGTCTGCGGCCTGCTCGAGGGTCCAGAAATGGGTGCCTGCAGGGCAGGACTCGACAACCCAGAGATTCTGCTCGATGTCGGTGACGAGAGCATAGATCAATCCAGGCGGGACCCGCTGGGTCTGTAAAACATGGGCGATGATGGGCTTAGACATTGCCATTCTTCTGTTCCGTCCTCAAAAACGAGAACGCTCCTCTTCTACCGCGATCGGATGGCGGTAGGATGTCGGGACAGGGGATGCCTGTCTTGGACGATGATCGGTCAGCGCGGTTCGGCGCATTAGCAACTGCATGCGGATATTGCCACGAGTTGCAACCGGTGTGGATGTTCGGTAAACAAGCCCCGAAATCCTCTATATATGACTGTTCTCGCTTCTTTCACTCAATTAGACGACTAAAGGCGAGAAAAGGTTTCGCTTTTCTCGCCTTAGAATGTGATTTTTTTCACAGTGTAGGTGGGACCAGCTAGCTTTCGGCGGTGACTGACGGGGCCTCCACATAATTTTCCGCTTTGGGTTCCCGGAAAGTGAGCATATAGGCGATGCCGCAAACGGTGGTTGTGATAGCCGGTACCACGAAGATCGCCTGCCAGTTCACCGGGCCAGGGATCATTTTCCCTAGATGAGCCGGGTCCGCGACGAAAGTAGTATAGTGATCTTTCAGCCATCCGGAGAACATCGTGCCCAGCCAGTTGCCGACACCGAGCGTAACGAGCGTAAAGAGGCTCTGCGCACTTGCCCGAATGTCACGCGGGGAGACACGATCGATATAGATGTACGAGGTCACGAAGACGAACGCGAAGCCGATTCCGTGAAAAGACATCGAGGCCAACACGACTGGAACCGGCAGAACCTTGTAAAACGCGAAGATGAAGTAGCGTAAGGGCCATGCCAGCGCCCCCAGCACGAGCGTCTTGCGCATTCCCAGGTATTTCAAGGAGAGGGGAGTGAAGACTCCCAAACAGATGATCTCCGCATACTGCGCGATGCTCTTGTAGAGCGAGATCAACTCATGCGGAATCTTCATGCCGTCTTCCATGAACGGTCCGGAGAAGACATAGTAGAACTGAAACTCAGTAGAGATGAAGAACGAAATCACCATAAATACCAGAAAGCCCGGCACGGTCGCGAACATACCGAACGCTTTGGTAAAGGCCCAGGGATCCTTAGCCTCTTTGGAGGGAGGAGTGTGCGGCAGGAGAAAGGAGACGATGGTCAGGATCACGCCGAAGACCGCCGCGAGCTGCATCTCCTCGAAAGGCGCCCACGTACCCTTCGGCACGGCCGCCTTGTGGAAAAGAATGTAAGTTAGGACGAGACTCGCCGCGATCCATCCGACCGTTCCGGCGGTCCGAATTAAGGAAAAATCTCGCTCCTGAACTTCTGACGTGGTTCCCTCTTTACCGAGGTGGAACATACAGATCGAGTTCGCGATTCCAATGGTCGGTGCGAACGCAATGGACCACACTGCCATCCAAAAAATCAGACCCTGAAAGTCATGTTGCGTAGACATCATGTACGCCGAGACCGCGCAGACCACGCCCGCAATGCCCATATAGACTTGGCTAGGCATAATGCGATCGACGATCTGGCCTCCGATAAAGGGGGTAAAAATACAAGCGAGCCACAACACGCCGTAGACGGCTCCGATCTCTGCACCGGAGGCGTTCATGCGGGAAGCGATGGTAGCGCCCAGGATCGGAGTCCAGGCGCCCCAGACCGCATACTGGAAAAACATCATGGCACCCAGACGGACCCGTAACATTCCTTGAGAGGACATTGCTAAACTCCTGAAGAGAAATCGCCCAGGAAGTGGTGATCCGCGCGGTTGTCGGGCACCAGAGCGAGCGAAGAGGTTGCCGCCACTATTGGACATCGGCCCCCCGACTTCCTTCTCAAGATGAAAATGGAGGCTTTGACGGCGAAATTGGTCGGCAGACTCTGGTGAGATCTGTCGCCTTTGTGTCATACTCTCTTCTGAAGTCCTGTTGCACGCTCTCTTGCTGCGTCTATGCCGACGCTCGGATAGGTGATTTGGAAAGGCTTAGATGGCAAGCTCACTCTCGGATCGAACACATAAGATTCTTGTCGCGATCATCGCGCTCTCCGTTCTCCT
>JAYUMV010000518.1:0-8775 GCA_043762265.1 Chthonomonadaceae bacterium
CTCATGCAGGAGCGCCTGAGAGCCTAATCGTCGCGCGTAAGATCCCACTTTCGTCTGACCCAGCCCCATTTATGGGGCTTACAAAGGACAGACCGCTCCTTTAGGGGCGGGAAGAGGCAAAGAGGTTATTTCTTGTTAAGGCACCCCCTTCCCGATACGGGAAGGGGGACGGGGGGTTAGGTCGCCCGGTCAAGCGCGGAGATATAGGCTTTTTGCTAGCGCGGAGTTGGCCTTGATTCCTAGCCTTTGACGGCGGCGAAGCGTTCGGCGACTTTGTCCCAGTTGACGACGTCCCACCAGGCAGCGAGGTAGTCGACGCGCTTGTTCTGGTATTTCAGATAGTAGGCATGCTCCCATACATCCACTCCGAGCAGAGGCGTCTTGCCTGCAGAGAGCGGGCTGTCCTGATTCGGGGTGCTGACGACGGAGAGAGCGCCCATGTTGTCGGCGACGAGCCAAGACCAGCCGCTGCCGAACCGCTTGGCTCCGCCCTCGTTGACGGCCTTCTTCAGGGATTCGAAGTCGCCGAAGGTCGCATTGATGGTCTCTGCCAGTTCGCCGGTCGGGGTTTTGCTGCCGCCGGGCGTCATGATCTCCCAGAAGAGGGTGTGGTTGGCATGGCCGCCACCGTTGTTGCGGATCGCCGTACGGGTCGCGTCCGGAACGGGCAGAGTATCGAGATTGATCAGGATCACCTCGATGCTCTGCTCGGTGATCGCCGGATACTCTTTCAGCGCGGCGTTCAGGTTGGTGACATAGGTGGCATGATGCTTGTCATGATGAATCTGCATCGTCAGGGTGTCGATGGTCGGCTCCAGCGCAGCGTAGTCGTAGGGCAGCGCGGGGAGGGTAAAGTCGGGCATTGTAAAGGCTCCTTCAAGAGATCGTTCGCAGGCGGGAGGCCCGTCGGTGGCGGGCGTCCGAAAGGGGGGCATCGCTGCGCACCCTCTCTCTGATAAATTACTGCACGGCCGGTACGATTCCCTGCCGAATTACCGAATCAGGCGAACAAGTACAACTGTGTCACAATCCCTACTACGTACCTCACCCTCAGATAGTGCGAATAGAGAAGCTGGCGAGGCGAAAAATTGCTCTGATATAACGAGATAGGGAATCAGGAGAAAGTCACTCCAAGTTATTGACACGATATGGTACAGTATCACCTCAATAAGCCGGGGTAAATTGCCGAAAATTGCTCCGCTCTGATTTCAGCGAGAAGCAAAAACAGAACGTTTCCCGCGACTTATTGAGGTGTTAGTAGAGACGTTTACCCAGGCTGACGATCTCTTCTACTTCGTAGCCGAATTTTGCGTAGAAGGCGATTACTTTTGTGTTCGAGGTACGGATCTGGAGGTTGATTTTGAGGCAGCCGCGTTGGATCAGCGCAACTTCGACGTGATGCAGCAGGGCGGAGCCGATGCCCTGGCGCTGGTATTCGGGATCGACGGCGACGGAGTAGATCCAGCCGCGATGGCCATCGTAGCCGCCCATGATGGTGCCGACGACGCGCTCCTCCACCGTTGCGACGAAGAACAGATCGTCCGCAACCTCCTGCTTTTTGCGAATGTTCGTGGCGGGATCGTTGTGCAGAGCGGTGGGGGCCAGCACCAGGTTCCACAAGGCGATGACAGCCTGCTCGTCCGTGTGTCGGTAATTGCGAATATGCATCTGCTCGCCTTTCAGGCTCGTGATAGTACGCCCGCCTTCTCAGAGGCGGATCTCACCGATATTGGTGAGACGACAGAGACATGCCGATGAAGCATGCGGTATGCTGTGAGCAAAAAAATGCCGATATTGTCTTCCACACTTATGCCCATGATACGATGACCACCACATGACATTTTACGATCTATTGCCCCCAATTACTACCTACATCAAAAGAATCCAGCCAGAATGCTCAGGAACGCTTTTCAACTCGCCTTTTCGTGCGGGCCATTTAATCATTGTTCCAGAACAGCATTCAACGCTAACAAGAAAGGGGCTTCCGACGGTTGTGAATAACCTGCTATGATGATTGGGGCAGGCTGAAGGGATTAATCTTGCTTTTACGAAATATCACAAGTTGATTTACGCTCAAATTTGCGTTTATCATGGCAACCACTAATAAATTATATAGATAAACCAGAAATAGACTTTTGTCTACTTTTATGAGGGGGGGGTGATAGGTGTACAATAGAATCATCTTCGTGACATTGTACCGAAGATAGACTATCTACTTTTCATATGGAGGGA
Organism: Chthonomonadaceae bacterium; assembly: GCA_043762265.1. Taxonomy (GTDB): domain Bacteria; phylum Armatimonadota; class Chthonomonadetes; order Chthonomonadales; family Chthonomonadaceae; genus JANXLO01. The sequence continues at coordinate 2,233 of JAYUMV010000518.1, forward strand.
CGATTTGATGAAAATGTTCGTCGTGTTTGCTGCGATATTGGCTTTAGGGATCGCGCCGATCTATGCATCGGCTGATAGTGGCGGCCCCCCTTCTCCGGGAGGAGACCCAGCTCTAAACTTACTGTATGCTAACGCAACGATTGTCCCCTGGGATCCGAATCACCCAATTGAGGCGGCGCTAGGAGTGGCGAGTATTACAATAAATTCTACAGCACATAATGTCGGGGTTACCGGAGCCAATCCCGGTCAACACTTCTGGTTACATTATGCTGGATCGTTCGATGTAAATGGGACGATCGATACCACAAGTTATGATCAGGGTGATCCGACTATAACGTGTGACGGTTTTGGAAGTTGGTCACACACATTCCCAAGTTCTTCTGGGATTCTCACCTTACCTATCGGCACATATACTGCAACTGTGAGGAGTAGTGTGTCCGACAATTTAGGCATTCTCGCCTCAAAAACAGTGACGGCTTCGGCGGGATTTACCATACAATAGTCACGATAATGGATCATTTTACGAGCCCCTACTCACTTTGTCACGTGGTTGAGGCCATGGTGACGATCGGGTATGGCAACACACAACAATGATCGCCTGAATTTTAGGCCTCCGATGAAATCAAACCTGCGTTTGTAATATCGCGGCAATTACTGCGCGTTGCCTAATAAACGCCTCATCGGAGCATTACAAAAACCTGTCTGAGGGGAGGTGGTTGATTATTTCTCCTCAGACATCTGTTCCTTTAGCGTGTTAAGCGTTACAATAAAGCAAGGAGCCGTCCTTTGATCGTGAAGTCATTCCTAAATATGGTAGGCTTTTGCACATTATTGATTACCACTGTCTCTGCATTCGGGCAGGCTGTAGATCGCAGGATGTGCGCAGAGGACAAAGCTCTGGCACAAGAGGTTTCGATTCCCTGTGGGCACTACGATATCGGAGATTTACTAGAGATGCTGGCCCACCAGTCCTCAGTCGCTCTAGAAAGCGGAGACCCAAACGATGGCGGCTCGGGTATAGAAGTGACTGTCTGCCTGCGACATCTGCCTTTGAGCGATGCGATGAACGCCCTGTATGCGTTGATGAGCTACCAAAAGCATGAGTGGAAGTGGATCCGCATCGGCAAAGCAGGCAGTTATATCTATAAACTCTATCGTCCCCTCGAAGCCCGAAAGCTACCTGTGGACCTAAAAGCCTGGACGCAAAATGCGTTGGAGAAACAGGCGAAGATATTAGTAGATGCGCTACAACTTTCCCCTGAGGAGTTGCGGCAGGCTGCGAAAAAAGAAAGCTTGCTGAAAATTTTTGAGGATAGCCCCCGAGCACAGGATGGCATTCATGAATTCAGTACGCTTCTTTCCCCCACGATGCAGGCAGCAGTGCTACGCGGTTCCACCAGCCAAAGGTTTTCAGTCTCGCAACTTGACGCACAGGGGCAGGGGTTCGTCCACGATCAGTGGAAGAAGGCACAGAACCCCACTCCCCTCCCGGATGGCAGAAGTTATATGCCGCCGGAACCGACCTGGATACAGTTTTCCATGAGCACAGGCAACTCGCCAACTCCCAGCATGTTCATAGAATTGGAAAATATGGGAGGCTATGGATATTTCGGCGGCAACCCCCTGAATAAGGAGTTTCGAGACTTCTTCGGCGCACTCTGGCTGCTTCCGGAGGATGACGCACACTCAGCGATAGAGCAACAGATACTGAAACCAAAGGCCGATGCGGTAGTGAAAGACAAAATGCGCGTTATGGAGGAGCGGTTAGGGCAGTTGAGCGAGGCGACCCCACTCTCCTTTATGGCTCGCCTACCGGTAAATCAAGTAAACGATCCCAATCAGTTTGCAGGCGTTCCGCTGGGGCGGATCCTGACGGCGTTGCGGGGCACAGGCTATGATCTTCCATCGAAATGGCGTGCAGGCACTCTTCTGCTGACCGACGACCGCTTGTATCTGACGGACATCTCTGATCCTGCCCCCTGGATCGCCGTAAAACGTTTACGAAGCATGCGAGAGCGTTCCAACGGTCTATTTGTCTGGTCCGATCTTGTGGAATTGGCCAACGATTATGAGGGAGAAATGCTGCAAAGATTGGGGCAGGAGTTTCCTGTGGCCAAGTCTCTTATAGAGTGCCGCAATCTGTTTCGCTCCTTTTACAAGGAATCATACCGAACGAAACAGCTCTTCTCCAAGGAGGGATTATCGCTCCTCTACGTGAAGGATCTCCTCACAGGAACCCTGTTCGCTCGCTTGTTGGAACGCTCTGAAGCAGGGAGTGAACCTTTAAGCATCCGTGCGAACGAGCGAATCGAAATGGTTGGGGCGAAACGCGCGAATGTCATTCAATTCGAGTCGCTAGATAATGCCGGCGCTGTAATCAAGAAAATCGGATTTTACAATATAGAAAAGTAGGCTGTGGCAACGTTGTGTTTACCGATTCTCAGTCCCGATTGCCTGGAAATAACATTTCGCCCCTGGGTTGCACGATGTCAAGACAGAGGCGAAAATTTGCGATTTAGCAGGATGCGACTGGTTTTCTAACGTCGGACTTCGCCGATATGGGCAAGGCGGTCGATGGTGCGGTTGGTCAGGATACGCTGCTGGAGGGCGCGGTCGAGTTTGAGCATCAGCAACTCGAATACATCGACATCGGGGATGTTCTTTTCGACGTAATCGAATGCGCCCATCTTCATACACTCGACGGCATTTTTGACGTTGCCGTAAGCCGTCAGCACGATCACCTCTGTAAAGACATCCCGCTCGACGGCGGCTTTCAGCATCAGAATGCCGCTGTCGCCCTCTTCCATGCTCATATCCGTGATGACCACATCGAATGCAGGCCCGCCATCCTGTAGGGCCGCGATGCCCGTCGCCGAACTCTCCGCGATCCGCACGATATGGCCGTCCCGCTCCAGGCGGCGTTTCAGCGCCTCTCGTACGGTCTCTTCGTCATCGACAACCAGTATTCTGCTCATCCTTGTTTTCTCCTCACTTGTCACTCTCTACGGGTAGGAAGATCAGGAACTGTGCGCCCTCGCCAGGCGCTCCTGTCTCCACAAGTCTGCCGTGATGCGCGTCCACAATGCCCTTCACGATCGAAAGGCCAAGGCCCATCCCCTTCACGCGGGAAGAGAAGAACGGCGTAAAGATCTTCTCTTTGAGATCCTCCGCAACGCCCGGCCCGGTATCGGCGAACGTGATCTGAAGGTAGGCACGGGAGGGGGAGAGGCGCGCAAAAGGCGGTCCCGCTCCCGGTTCAACGGCAGCCACGCGCACCTTCAATGTGCCGCCCTCCGGCATGAAACTGACGGCGTTTTCGATCAGTTCCCCAAATGCCCGCTTCAGCTTCTCTCCGTCACACCGCAGCGCGGGCAGGTCGGGCGCATATTCTGTCTCCAACTTCACGGGGCTGCGTTTCGGGAAGGTTTCGGAGACGGTCTCCCGCACCAGAGCCGCGAGGTCGGTGGGGCGCAGGGTCAACTGCGTCGCCATCACGAAGTCGCGGAACTCGCGCAGGATCTCCTCCAGGCGATAGACGCCCCGCTCGATGCTGTCAACGAGTGCGCCGACCTCCTGGTTCATGTTCTGGTGCGCCAGCGCCTGCGGGTCCAGGCACTTCGTGAGCAGATATTTCAGTTCGTTCAGATCGCCTTTGATCGCGAAGGTGCGGTTGCCGATCATGTGCGCCGACTTCGCCGAGAGTTCGCCCCAGGCCGCCATGCGCTCCGAGCGCAGGACCCGGTTGAAACTCCGGATGTTGTCCACCGCGATTCCCACCTGGCCGGCGATAGTGGAGAGCACCCGCTCGTCGCTTTCGGTGAAGCGGGCGCGGAACCAGGCGGGTGTGGAACGCGGGCGGGAGACACGTAGGACGCCCAGCGTCCGCTCTCGGCCTACGATAGGCACCGCCAGAAAAGCGCTGCGCTCGTCCGGCGAAAACTCCGGATAGCGGCCCTGCCAGCGCGGATCGTCGCGCGGGTCGTCGAGGCGGATCGGCAGACCTGTCAGTCCGACCGTGCCGGTCAGACCCTCCCCGAGTTTATAGAATGCGGTTCCGACCTCCGGCGTCAGGTAGCCGCGCGTCGCCTTCAAAACGAGGGTCTCGCGCGTTTCGTCGAGCAGAAAAAAGGAACAGCCCTCGCAGCGCAGCGCCTCTGCGGCGACCTCCACGACTCGCCGCGCCAGCGGTTCGATTTCGGAAGTGGTGGCCAGATCCCGACCGATCTGCACCAGCAGGCGCTCCCGGCTGCGGTACTCTTCGAAAGCGAGAGCGGCGGCAAGAGCGTTCGCAAGGGTGGACAGCCAGTCCAGATGCTCCGGGCAAAAATGGTCGGGGGTATCGCTATCTACATGCAGAACGCCGCTCACGCGGCCCTCCGCATCGGAGAAAGGCACCGCGATCTCGCTGCGCACCTCGCTGAAAAACTGCACATAGTGGGGATCGGCCAGGACATCCCGGCAGAGATAGGGCTCTCCTGTAATCGCGACATAGCCGGTGATGCCGCGCTGCGTTTCGTTGTGCGGCTGCAGGCGGATTCGCTCGATTTCGGGCGTCCATCCCTCTCCTGCCGTCTCCACGACAGCCAGTTCGCCGGTCTCCTGCACGACGCGGGCCAGAAAGGCGCGTTTGCCGCCCGTCAGCCGCATTGCTTCGCGCAGGGTCTCATGCATAAAATCGCGTGAGGCGTGCTGGGTCAGCGACAGGCTCAAGAGACGGTTGGCGACGATCAGAAAATCGTTGGGAGGAGGCAAAGGGGTCTCGTCCGGCATGGTGAACCTTTCGCAAGAATGAGGCCGTCAATTCGGAGTAGTATACCTGTCCTCCGCCTGCGCGTCAATGTCCGCAAAAAGGAGTCTCCCTGCGGAGGAGATAAGGTATAATCGGGGTCGAGGCGGAAGGAGAAAAGCTGAGAATGAAAGCGCAATTCGAGGGCATGCGCCCTGGAGAACCCGTCATAAGAGACGACGAGGGGCGGCGAATCGCGGTCGTACTGCGAATCGTGCCCGAAACACCGGAAGAGGTCGCGGAACTCAAAAAATTCTGCCGACTGACCGATGCCTTTACCTTTACGATCGACGAAGAGTATCGCGTCAACGAGGCCCATATCTACCCCGTTTACGGCGAGCGTACTTTTCCTCTCGTGCCTAAAAATATCTATCAAGACGAAAGTTTCTGAAACGGCTGCCTCTTATGAAACAGACCCCTTTTCTGCCCGCAGCCCTGGGGCTGCTGGCCTGCGCTGCTGCCTGTTCCGCCACTCCCCCCGATGTCGCCCGCGATCTGAGCGCGGGTGTCGGGGCGCAGGGGCGGCTGATGTGGATCGACGGCACCGCCAACATCGTCCGTACCCGGATGCAGGGCGATAAGAAGATCGTCGTGGACTATACGACGACCAGGGCGGGAGTGCAGGAGATCGTGCGGCACTGCAAGGCCGCCCATGTCAACACGCTGGTGATCGATGTCAAACCGCTTGCCGGGCAGGTGCTCTACAACAGCAAGCTCGCGCCGCATATGCGCGAGTGGCAGGGGCACAAGATGCCGGATTTCGATGTGCTGGCAGCTTTTGTGGAAGAGGGACATAAGGCCGGCTTGCAGGTCGATGCCTCGATCAACGTGTTGAGCGAAGGGCATAAGTACTACAGCGTCGGCCCTGCCTATCAGCATACCGATTGGCAGAGCATCGTCTACACCGTGGATCGCGGCATGATCGCCGTGAACGAGGCGCGTCTCTCCATACGGGCGCCCGACGAGCCCGACGATCCCGCCAAGCCCTTGCTGCTGGCCGACGACAGCACGGTGCTCGGCGGCAGCGGCACCAATGGGCTGGTCGGCCTGGAGAGCAAGGAGAGCGGCGTCGGCGTGGATAGCGGCGTACCGCTGGGCAAGCAGCTCAATGTAGTGCTGGATCCGGCCAATCGTGTGGTCGGCATGGTAGACAGCGCCCTGTTGGGGGACGATCCGCTCACCGCCCCGGAAAATGGGCACCTTGTCTCCGTTTCACGGCCCGCCGACCGCGACTGGGTCGCCAAGAACCTGCACATCGGTTCCGCCGTGCGCTTCGACCTGCGCACAGGCCGTACCCCGATCGCGCAAGCGCCCAGCGAGAAGGTCGCCTGCTTCGTCAATCCCCTCCATCCGGAGGCGCGCCGCTATGAGATGGAGATGGCCCGCGAGATCGTCAGCAACTACAACATCGACGGCCTGGTTCTGGACCGCTGCCGCTTCAGCAACATCAACAACGATTTCAGCGACCGCACCCGCGATGCCTTTGCGCAGTGGCTGCAGCGCCAGCCGCATGCAGGGAATCGCCGCGCGAGTTTCCCCACCACGATCAATCAGTGGCCTCAGGACATTTTCGCCTTTCCGGAGACTCCCGGCGGCGCCATCAAGAAAGGGCCGCTCTACAAACCCTGGATGGAGTTTCGCGCCCAGACGATTCGCGACTTCGTGGCCGATCTGGCGCGGACCGTACGGGCCGTCAAGCCGCAAATCGTCCTCGGCACCTACGTCGGCTCCTGGTATCCCGGTTACTACGAGGTCGG
>JAYUMV010000519.1:0-4192 GCA_043762265.1 Chthonomonadaceae bacterium
GGTTCCGCCCGGAGAGGGGCAGGCAGGCGCCCAACTCGGCTCTATCGATGGTCCAGGTGGAAGTTGGATCATCTTTGGGGATGGCCACTTGAAGTGGCAACCCCGGTAGCGATCCCGAAAGACCCTGATTTGTTGCCGAGGCGGCAGGCGTTCGTACTGTTGATGGAGAACATGGGTCTATCACGCAGGCCGCCTCGGCATCGATCGCCGTACAGTGGCCAACGAAGGGTCTTCATTATGATAGAGTTGGCAGGAAAACATATCTTCATCGCCGGAGGAAGTCGAGGCATCGGCGCTGCAACCGCTCTCATGGCGGCAAAAGCCGGGGCGCATGTCAGCGTCAACTACGTGCAGGGAAAGGTGGCAGCGGAGACGATTGTGGCTCAGATCACGGAGGCGGGGGGCAAGGCGTGCGCGGTTCAGGCCGACATCTCCGAAGAAGGTTCCGTAGAAGTCGCCATGGACGCTGCCGTCACCGCCCTCGGGCCACTTACCGGTCTGGTTGTCTCCGCAGGCATTTTCGAAGGACTGCCGGTCGAACAGATGACGGCGGCCTTTTGGGATCGTGTCATGGCGATCAATGTTCGCGGAACCTTCCTCGCGGTGCAGGCCGCCGTCAAGCAGATGCGGACCCAGCCGCATGGCGGAAGCATTGTCATCTATACCTCTACGGCAGGCCAGCGTGGATCCTCGGTCTACTCCGCCTACGCAACCTCGAAAGGCGCCCAGATCCTCTTCATGCGCTCGATGGCGATGGAACTGGCCCCTGATCGTATCCGCGTCAACTGCATCGCGCCCGCCTGGACCGAAACTGAAATGGTCACCGAAAAGATCGACGCCATTGGCCGTGATTCGGTGGTACATGGGTTTCCGCTCGGGCGCATCGGCCTCCCGTCGGACATCGCGGGCGCGACCTGTTTTCTGCTCAGCGATCTGGCCGGGTTTATTACCGGCGCAACGCTGACAGTAGACGGAGGCATGGACATGCGCGGCTGATCGGAGATTACACGGGGTTTGCAGGCATCTGGCATGGCGAAACATGATGCCTGACAGTTTGTTGGAGAGAACGGCTTCACAGCCTCTCTCACAAGGTAGTGATCATTCACTCGCCAGTATCCAGCGATCGCTTGCGCGTCAATCGAGAACGGCCGGGAGACTCAACGTCTCCCGGTCAAGTGTTTGCTCAGTCTTTCAGAACTATTTGCTACTCTGGCATTGTGTCTCCTTCACCCAGGTTTGAGGATAACAACTATAGCCTTATCTGAAGCCGCAAGCAATTATGTTTTATTGTGGTACAATGAAAACTCTTGTTTAATACAATTATATCAATTCGACTGTTTTAACAGAGCAATTACAAGTAGGCAGTCAGACGGAAGAAAAGATGAGAAATGCCTTTCCAGATACTGTTGACCTGCAGACAACGTTGCACGATCCCTCTCACGTCGCCATCCCCACTCCGCCCCTGACGATCACCTTGGCCCAGCATCTCGCTCTCTCTACCGACATCCCGTCGATCAAACACGCGGAAACCGTACCGTCGCGATTGGCAGCTATCCTCCGATCCTCTCCAGACGCCATTATAGACAAGACATTGGCTGGCATCATCACCAGTTGGAATCCGGCAGCCGAACGCATATTCGGCTATCGTGCCGAAGAAGTGATTGGCCTGCCGGATTCGAGCCTTTTCCCTTCAGAACGTGTGAGTGACGAAGAGAAGATCCTTGGGCGGGTCGCACTTGGTGAGAATGTGCCCCCTTTCGATACGGTCCAAGTGCGAAAGGATGGAAAGCAGGTCGATGTTTCCGTGACGATTTCGTCGGTCACCGACGTTCATGGAAACGTCATTGGCGCAACCCAGATCGCGCGCGATATAACCGAGCAAAAGCGGGCAGAAGCTAAATTGCAAGCTTCAGAAGGCCGATATCGGCGGCTCTTCGAGAGCGCGCATGACGGCATATTCCTTCTTGATGCCGCCACCGGACAGATTTTGGACGTGAATCCTTTCCTAATAAGGATGCTGGGCTATTCGCACGAAGAGTGTCTGGGCAAGAAACTCTGGGAGGTCGGGTCGTTCAAAGACATCGCGGACTGCCAGGCGGCGTTTCAAAAGTTACAGAGTAACGAGACGATCCGCTACGAAGATTTGCCTCTGGAGACCGCCAATGGACAACTTGTCAGCGTAGAGTTTATCAGCAATGTCTATCAGGACGATGGCCAGAAGGTGATTCAATGCAACGTCCGCGACATCACGGAGCGCAAGTTGGTAGAGGATGAGGTGCGTCGTCTGCATACGGAACTGGAGCAGCGTGTTGTCGAACGTACTGCTCAACTCGAAGCTGCCAACCAGGAACTGGAAGCGTTCAGTTATTCCGTATCGCACGATTTGCGCGCGCCGTTGCGGGCGCTGAATGGATATTCGCGCATGGTAGTCGAGGACTATGCGGGCATACTCGATGCTGAGGGCCAGCGAATGCTCGGCACCATTTGCAGCGAGGCGAAACGCATGGGGCAGTTGATTGACGATCTGCTCGCCTTTTCGCGGATCGGCCGACAGCAAATGGGACTGTCGAATATCGATATGACCGCTCTTGCCCGCTCCGCGTTCGACGAGATCGCTGCGCTCTGTCCTGCCAGGAATTTGCGTTTGAACCTGCATCCGTTGCCGCCAGCACATGGCGAACTTTCGATGATGCGGCAGGTGTGGGTGAATCTTATCGGCAATGCGATCAAGTTCACCCAGCAACGCGAGGTCGCCGAGATCGAAATAGGCGAAACGGTTGGCGACGGCGAGCGGAGTTACTTTATCAAGGACAATGGCGCAGGCTTCGACATGCGTTTTGCGGGCAAACTTTTCGGCGTTTTCCAGCGGCTACACAGCGAGGGAGAGTTTGAGGGAACGGGTGTCGGACTTGCTCTGGTTCGGCGGATTGTGCATCGACACGGGGGAAGCGTCGGAGCGCACGGCGAAATCGACAAAGGGGCCACCTTCCACTTCGTCCTGCCTGATACGAATACAGGGGCCATGATAGGATGAACAGTCGTATGGATATCTTGCTTGTCGAAGACAACCCACGTGACGCGGAGATGACGATTCGCGCCCTGAAAAAATGCAACCTCGCCAACCAACTCTTGCATGTCAAGGACGGTCAGGAAGCGCTCGACTTTCTTTTCGGCACGGGGCCTTACGCGGGGAGCGACGTCTCTCAGCTTCCGAAGGTCATTTTGCTTGACTTGAAGCTGCCAAAAGTAGATGGGATCGAGGTTTTACGTCGGATCCGGGCCGACGAACGCACAAAAATGCTGCCGGTCGTCGCCCTGACGTCTTCCCAAGAAGACCAGGATATGGTTGAAACCTACCAGCTCGGCGTGAACAGTTATATCGTAAAACCCGTGGAGTTCGAAAAATTCTCGGAGGCGGTTTCCAACCTGGGCTACTACTGGCTCCTGCTCAATCAGGCGCCCAAGCTGTGAAAATTACCCCGAACCACGCACTTCGTGTCCTGATGTTGGAGGATTCGGCGGTCGATGCGGCGATGGTCGAACGCGATCTGCGCGCGGGCGGGATCAAGTTCCTCTGGAAATGCGTGGAAACCGAATCCGAATTTCGCATGGCGCTGTCCGAATTTCAGCCGACCCTCATTCTGCTGGACAATCAACTCCCGGGTTTTGATGGCACGGCAGGCCTCGTGATCGCACAGCAGGTTTGCCCGGATGTGCCGCTGATTTTCGTTTCCGGGACCGTTGGCGAGGAGAGAGCGACCGAGTTGCTAAAACTCGGCGCTACCGATTACGTGCTCAAAGACAACCGGACTCGGCTTGTCCCCGCAGTCGAGCGTGCGCTGCGCGACGTCAAAACGCGCGCGGAACGGCGTCGGGAGGAGGAGGCGCTTCTGCTGCGCGATCAGGCGCTTCAAGCCAGCAGTAACGGCATCGTCATCGCGGACATGCGACAGGCGGAAATGCCGATCGTCTTCGTCAATCCGGCATTCGAGCGAATTACCGGCTATGCGGAGCATGAGACGTTAAACCGAAACTGTCGCTTTCTGCAAGGCGATGACACGGACCAACCACAAATACCCCTGGTCCGCGCCGCGTTAGAGGCCGGTAAGCCTTTAACGGTTACTCTGCGCAACTATCGCAAAGACGGTACTCTGTTCTGGAATGAGCTGTATTTAGCTCCTATCCGGGACGC
>JAYUMV010000520.1:0-4350 GCA_043762265.1 Chthonomonadaceae bacterium
GGATGCGTCGCCATAAACCGCAGTAGATCGAACTCCTTCGGCGAAAGTTCAATACGTTTGTCGCCTAAAGTGACCTCGTAACGGTTGGGATCGACGGTCAGATTGCCAGCCCTCACGACCGCCTCGGTCGAGATTGCGCCCAGATGCGTGCGGCGTAGCACGGTTTTGACCCGCGCCATGAGTTCGCGCATGCTGAACGGTTTGGTGATATAATCGTCTGCGCCCAGTTCCAGGCCCACCACGCGATCGGTCTCCTCGGCACGAGCCGTCAGCATGATGATCGGTACATCGTTCTGTTTGCGGAGCATTCGGCAGACATCGAATCCGCTGGCAGACGGAAGCATGACATCCAGAATAATGAGATCGGGTTTTTCGGTGCGTGCCACCTCAAGGCACTGCTCCGCGTCGCTCGCCGTGAGCGCCTGGAACCCCTCTTTGCGCAGATTGTAGGCCACGGCCTCCACAATCGGATTTTCGTCGTCCACGACCAGTACCTTCATCCGACCGCCTCCTTTGTGTCGCGCAGTGAATGCAGGATCAGTTCCGCTGTCGCCCGATTGGTCGCCAGGGGAACATTGTGGGTATCGCACACCTTTTTGTTACTCATTGAGAACGCGGGAATCTTTCAGACCCAGGCTGGCGTAGACTTCGCGCGTGGCGGTCGAACGATTCAGGGTGTAGAAGTGGATGCCGCGCACATTGCAGTCCAGAAGGTCACGGCACTGCTCCGCCGCCCACTGCACACCGACCTTGCGGACATACTTTTCGTCGCCTCCACATCGGTTGAGCGCGCGCAGCAATTTGGCCGGAAAACGTGCGCCCAGAGCGAGTTCGGCGGTGCGGTTCATGCTTTTCGACGAGGTGATCGGCATGATGCCCGCTAGAATCGGAACCCGTATCCCTGCCAGATCGCACCGTTCACGGAAATCGAGAAAATCGTTGTTGTCGAAGAACAACTGCGTGACGATGTAGTCCGCGCCCGCATCGATCTTCGCTTTCAGGTAGTCCAGTTCTTTGAGGCGGTTCGGAGTGGAAGGATGCCCTTCCGGGAACCCGGCGACGCCGATGCCGAAACCCCGCTTATCGGGATGCACACCGCTGTCGTTGAATTTACGAATGAAGCTCACCAACTGGTTCGCATACTGAAAGGCATCGGTCGAACGGTCGTAATCGGCCAGGGAGCGCGGAGGATCGCCGCGCAGAGCGAGAATATTGGAGATGTTGTGCTGCGCATACCGTTCGAGAATGCCCTGGATCTCCGCTTCGCTATGGCAGACCGACGTGAGATGCGGCACCGGATCGCAGGTCGTTTGATCCTTCAGTCTCACCACCAGATCGTGTGTCAACTGTCGTGTCGAACCGCCCGCCCCATACGTGACGGAGACAAAGGCCGGATGCAACTCTTCCAACTTCGCGATGGTCTCATACAGTTCCTGGGCATCCTCGTCCGTCTTCGGCGGGAAATACTCGAAACTTACTGTCGTGCGATGATTGGCAAATATATCGTGAATATGCATGGCTTTCCTCCTCTCGGCAACGAATGCATCCCTGACCATAAACTCTTACATAACATATGATACCCGATAAGGACATTTCCGTCAGTTGTGGATGGTCTTGGGAGTTACAGGAAAGCTCGCTTCAGACGTGCATCAGGTGACGCGCAAAGGATTCGAGGTGAACGGACTGCACAATGACGGCGTAGCAGACGAGTTCTGTGAGTTGGTTGACGGCGCCGATACAGTCGCCGCTGATCCCGCCGACCCATTTGCGGAAGAAAGTTCCCGCTCCCTGACAGAGCAGCAACGTAACGGCAAAGAGCGTGATGGCGGTGGCAGGGCCGCACAACAGCGCGACGGCTGCCGCGAGAAGCGTGGCGAGGAGCATGCGCGTCGGTGTGATTGCGGAGGTGAAGGGGCGGGCGAGGGAGGTGGAATCCGTGACAGACGCGAAACGGGACATCAGGATAAGACTGGACCAGCGAGCGACGGCATGCGCCGCGAGAAAGGCCAAAGTGGCACGGGAGACCGGCATAGCGCTGATCAGAGTCGCCTTCGCCCCAAGGATCAGGACCAGTCCGGCGACACCAAACGACCCCACGCGACTGTCACGCATGATCTCCAGACGTCGCTGCGGGGTCCAGCCGCCGAAGCCGTCGCACACATCCGCGAACGCATCCTCATGGAAAGCGCCCGTGATCACGACCGTCGCAGAGATGCCGCACAACGCCGCAAAGTTCGGAGCGTAAGCGTAAGCTACGAGATGATAGACAACCGCCCCAATACCGCCGACAAGAACACCGACAAGCGGAAAATAGACGGACGACTTTGCCAGATTGTCCGGCGCATGATCCACCCACTTCGGGCAGGGAATCCGGGTCAAAAACATCATGGCCGTGAAAAAAATCTTCAGTTGATCGCGCATCGTCTCTCCCGCCTCGGTCTGTCAACACGACGGCCTACAGTAGTACGTCCCGAACTCCACAAGGAAATTCGGGACGCAAGATCATAAATAACGCAGCTCCCCGAGGCTCTGCGCCCCGTAAGGAACTTAAAGGGCCATGTTGCTGCTGTGTCCAGGAAAGGCTTTTGCAGTCGGATCGACTACGGTTTTCGCCTGGTTTACCGCAATACAGATCTCGCCAACCCCGGTCGCGATCAGTTTGAGTTTGCCGGGAAAAATGGCGATGTCGCCTACAGCATAGACGTGGGGCAGATTGGTCTCCATAAAATCGTTGACCCGAATACTCCCTTTTTCCATGTCGAGGTTCCACTCTTTGACGGTGCCGATGTCGGCGGAGAAGCCGAGGTTGAGCAGAACCGCATCTACCTTCAACTGCTCCGTCTCTTTGGTCTGGTTGTTCAGAACGACCGCATGTTCGATCTGGTCCGTGCCACCGACGCTATGCAGTTCGTTCCAGAGGCGCACTTCGACGGGGGAGCGGTTGAGAAGCCAGTCGATGCTCTCCTCATGTGCCCGAAAGACGTCGCGCCGATGGATCAGGGTGATCTTGCCCGCGATGGGTTCCAGGTTCATACACCAGTCCAGCGCGGAATCACCGCCGCCGACAATGAGCAGATCTTTTCCGGCGAACTGAGCCTTGTTCTGCACAAAGTAGTGAACGCCCCGTCCCTCGAACTCCTCGACGCCCGGCGTGCCGAGCTTCTTGGGGGCGAAGGCCCCCGCACCGATCGCGAGGACTACCGTTCTGGTGTGATGCTCCCCTTTGTCGGTAGTCAGGGTGATCGTGCCGTCTTCTTCATAGCGAATGGTCAAGACCTTTTCACTCAGACAGACAGTCGGATTGAAACGGGTGCCCTGGGTCATCATTTCTGAGGCCAGGTCGCGCGCCAATATCTTGGGGAAACCGGGCACGTCGTAAACGAACTTCTCGGGATAGAGCGCGCTGAGCTGCCCGCCGAGTTCCGGCAGGCTATCGATCAGCTTGGTTTTCATCTGCCGGATACCGGCGTAAAACGTACCGAAGAGCCCGACCGGGCCGCCACCGACGATGGTGACATCAAACAGTTCTTGATTCTCTGTCAATTCCTGAATACCTCGAAATTAATAAGCGATGGAATGAATTCCTTCGCTAGGGCGCTTCGTACCGAGTGACCGCCTTCGCGGGCACATTGCCTGGAACGGCACCTGTTGTTCGGAAGCGCGGTTATGATCGGACCATTCGTCCGAAGGACGATCCCGCGAAGCCGCGTAGCGAGGGGTGCTAACCCCTTGACGACCCCAAGGCGCGCCGAAATTGTGTTTGTCCAGCAAACAAACTCTGGTTCTCGTGTCGCTCCGTCCAGGGGACGGCCCGCCGAAATCCTTCACGCGGAAGTGAAGGATTTGGGATGCCCGAAGGGCTTCCTGCTCTCCGCGTAGCGAGGGACAACGTCCCTTGATTGTTGTTGATAGGGGCGTGTTCTAGCTTTTGGCTTCGACGCCGCGCTGACGGGACTGCTCATGGCGCTCACGGAGGTAGGAGAAAAACTCCTGACCTTCGCGCAGGCGGCGTCCTATCATCGAAGGATTTTGCACCATCTCGGCGACGATGCTGGCGATCTTGCCGGGGCGCATGTAGAAAGAACGGTACATACGCTCGACCGCATCTTCGATCTGCGCCGTGGACATATTCTCGTACTGGAGCGTCGAGGTCTGGATCCCTGAACCGGAGATGAGGCTCTCGCGGGCGAACCAGTTGTTGGCCAGGGCTTGATCGTAGAGTTCCGTGCCGGGATAGGGCGCGGCGATGGAAACCTGGATCGTGTGGGGATCGAGTTCTTTGGCGAAGTCGATCGTCTCCTGTACCGTCTTTGGGTTCTCGACGGGCAGGCCGATGATGAACGTGCCGTG
>JAYUMV010000521.1:0-5499 GCA_043762265.1 Chthonomonadaceae bacterium
ATATCAGAAAGGAAACAGAGAACTCTCCTGCGGAGGGCAAGGATACCATTCCTCCCCCGCCTAAAGACAGGGGGTCTCCTGGTATGAATTTATGAGAACATCTACTAGACCCAGGGTACGGTGGCGATAGGCCTGCGGAATCGTACCGAAAATGTCAAATTCGAGCGACTGCCAGAGCGCGACGCGCTTCCTCCAGCGCATGCAGCCCCATCGCCCGCCCTATTCCCTGGCCCGAATGGGATGCCGCCACAAGGAAGCCCGCGTTGGCCACATGCGAACCTAGCTCCGGCTGGTTCGGCTTCAGGTAGTAGGCGCCCACAACCTGTATGCCCTGGACGGCGACATAGGGAACCACCGGCGGCTTCATCCAGAGCGCAAAGGCCTCCTCCTTGCTCGTCTCCGGAGCATTGACAAAACTCGTCCCCTCCACAACGACCGCGTGCCACATCTCCCAGATCGAGTCCCAATCCGACAACACTGCTTGCCGTATCTCCACTCCTCGTCCTCCTTCCGAATTAGATCAGGACGAGCATCGGGTTTTCAAGAAGCTCTTTGAGGCGCTGCAGGAAGCGGGCGGCGGGAGCGCCGTCGAGGATACGATGGTCGAAGGAGAGGCAGAGATTCATCATGGAGCGGATGACGACCTCTTTCTGGATCACCACCGGTTTGTCGGCAATACGACCGACTCCCAGGATGGCGGCCTGACCTGTGACAATGATCGGGTCGAACACATCGATACCAAAGCTGCCAAGGTTGGTGATCGTGAAGGTGCCGCCTGAAAGATCGTCCGGGGTGAACTTACCCGTGCGACTGCGCTCGACAAGTTGTTTGAGTTCCGCCGAGATCGACCCGAGCGATTTCTGCTCCGCGCCTTTCACCACCGGCACAATCAAGCCCTCTGTCAGCGCGACCGCGACACCGATGTTCTTGTGTGCGAACAGATGTACCTCGTTGCCTACCAGAGCGGCGTTGAGCAGCGGATGCTCGCCGAGCGCACGGGCTGTCGCTTTGACCAGCACATCGGTGAACGAGAGGCGGGTGCCATAAGCCTTCTCGACATCCGGAATGAGACGGGTACGGAACTCCGCACAGGCGGTCATATCCACTTCCAGAGTCAGGGTCACATGGGGGGCGCTAAAGGCCGATTTCACCACGTTGTCTGCGATACGCTTGCGCATTCCTCCGAACGCAACCACCGTGACGCCAGCCGCGACCGCCTCCGGTTTCGGCGGCGCGACGGGGGTGGCTTCCGCTGTCGGGCGCGTGTTCTCCGCATGCCGCAGCACATCCTCTCGCCGTACTCGGCTTCCCGGCAGGCCGGTGGTCAAATCGTTCAGATCGATGCCCAGATTGTCGGCCATTTTTGCGGCCAGTGGCGTCGTGCGCGGTGCAGTCCTGCCAGACGGTTCCGCCGATGCCGTGACCATTGGTCGGGTCGCCTGCTCTATGGCAAACGCTTCGACATCCCGCTCGATCACCCGCCCTTGCGGCCCACTGCCTCGCCCTGCGAGCAGCGCCACGGCCACACCCTTTTCGTCCGCGATCCGGCGCGCGCGCGGAGAGAGAAAGACCGGGGCCTTGGCCCCACTTGCTATAGGCAGAGGCGGTACAGCCGAAGGCGCAGACGTATTCGGCATCGGGGGTGCAGGCACAGGAGCCAGGGTACTGCTCGCCTCCTGCCCACCGGCTTCCGCCAGCAGCGCCTCGATCGACTCATTGGCTCCAGCTATGATGGCAATTGGCTGGTGGATCGGCACGATCTCCTCCGCCAGAACAAGAATTTTGCGCAAGACGCCGTCCGTCGGCGCCTCGACCTCCATCGACGCCTTGTCGGTTTCGATCTCCACCAGGAGCTCGCCCGCCCGAACTGTGTCGCCCTCGTTCTTGTGCCATTTGAGGATCGTGCCCTCCTCCATCGTCGAGCCCAGTTGCGGCATATTGAAAAATTGCGTCATATCGAAAACTCCGTTGTCCTGATGCATGCATTCCAAGTGTCGAAAAATCGCGCGGGTCACTGCGGTTAAGGCTCATTTCCACATCGAAGGGTTTGTTTCCTTTGCGTTTGTCTCCTTTTTCTTGCGTTTTGGCCTTTATGTCCCAGAGGAGGTGCGTCAGTGCTTGGAGAAGAGGGCTGATAAGACGGCAAATGTGACGATGCCGAGTAGGATTAATAGGGTGACCCAGACCTTGGGGCGAACCATCGGAGGCAGATCTACCAGAGGCGCCGCGGGGGCGCGCATGCGTAGTTGCCGCGCAAACTCCTCAGCTTTTTGGAAGCGGTGGTCGAAAAAAAGAGGCTCCTGCGCCGTATGGACGATCCAGCCAGATGCGGTTGAGTCCGGTTGTGCGGGAGACGATGTGTTGATCACCAGTGAGCGCCGACTGCTCATCTGTCGAGCATCCAGTCCCCGAATATCGTGCCACGAGAACCAGCGCTCTTCGCCGGTCGCGGTAAGCATCCCAAATCCACCGCAGGAGAGCATCAGTTCCGCTGGAACCTTCTTGCGCAGCATCAGAGCCACCAACACAATACCGCCGATGACCACAGGGATACTGCCGAGGACGATTCCCATCGCGACAAAATCGTCCGCGTGAGTGCTATTGGCTGTTCGGCTCATCGCAAAAAACACCAACATAATGAGAAACCCGATCACGATAGAAGCAGCAGAACCCGCATAAGAGCGCCACGCCGGAAACCGGGTAAATGTCTTGCGCCAATCGAGTTGGGTAGGAACTCCTTGAATGCAGCGACAGTTCGTGCAGCAGAAGGGCATCTCGGAAATGTTCTGGTCCGCAGCGCAGGTGACGCATGTCAATCGGCCATTCTTACTCAGGCTCATGACTTCCGAGGTGAGGTAAGGGGCGGCGCAGGCACGGCAGCCGAGCAGGGTCTGCCGCAGAATATGCGGGAACTGGCAGTGCGCACAGACAAAAGAAGGACAGTTGACCATCTCCGGCTGCCACGCGCCTGAAATGCCCAGCCGTTGGGCGATCATCTTCCGCCCCTCTGTCTGTTGCTTCAAATGCTGGGAATCGCGCAGCATCTGTCCAAAAATCGAGTTTAAAAACACTCCCATCTGCTTGTCGCTCCTTCTATCGTGCTCTGAAGGTCGGTTCGAGAACTCCATCGATTTCTCCTCTATCGCCTGGATCCACCGGCCTCTCCCTTGCGAAAAAGCGTGCAGTCTGTTATGATTACAGAAGCATTTTCTTTTCGCTCTGCCCAATCCTTTGACAGGCATCTTCCGCCATTGTAAATCCAAAGGAGGATCCTTGAAACGCTCTCTGGTTGGCCGCCATTCTTTTTCTTTGCATCCCGTCTCTTCTCTATATTTCCCTGCCACTAATCCAGGAAATTCTCGTTCTACATTCCTTTCTGTGCCAGCATACTGTACGCCTGTGTGGGAGTAAAAATTATGCCTGTACCCTTCGTTCGCCGCACTTGTATTTTGATGCGTGAAGTTCGAGACGTCTTTAGTCCCGTCACTCTCTTCTGTCTCGTGATCCTCGTCTCCTTACTATCCCTGCAACCGGCCTGGGCGCAGACCCGTCCCTTGATCCAGTGGATGCATGGCGGCAATGCTGGCGGTATCAATCAGACGGTTGTCACTCCAGACGGAAAGACTTTTGTGACTTCCGGGAACGACGGATATCTTAAAATTAGGCGCACTCAGGACGGCATCCTGGTACGTTCCATCCTGGCATTTCCTGCTTATGGTATCGGGGAAAGCGCCCTCGCGATCTCTCCGGACGGCACCGCAATCGTGGCCGCCAGCCTGGGATATGCCACTCAGATCCAGATCTGGCGGCTCTCCGATGGAGCGCTGCTTCAGTCCTGGGATCCGGGAGGCGCCCTCGGGGCGTTGGCATGGTCGCCGGACGGCTCCAAAATTGCACTGGGATATACCAATGTCTCCGGCGCCGACGGCAGCTTCCCGATTCGACTTCTAAACGCAACGACCGGTAGCCTCCTTACGACCCTGACGGGGCATACGAACTATGTCTTTGCGGTCGCGTTTTCGCCGGATGGCAACCGGATCGTGTCCGGCAGCGGAGATAATACGGTCCGTGTCTGGAATACCGCCGACGGCAGTCTGCTGCACACCTTCACGGATCATACGGATGCGGTCAACACGGTCGCTTTTGCGCCAGACAACCGGACTGCGGCATCTGGCAGCAAAGACGGAACCGCGAAACTGTGGGACACCTCCAGCGGTACGCTGCTGCACTCCCTCAACTCCGGAAGCACGAACTCCGTCACCTTCTCTGCGTCTGGAAACGTCCTGGTGAGTGGCTCCACTGACTCGCAGGTACGACTCTGGAACGTCGCGGATGGCAGTTTGCTGCACAGCGCCACCCTGGGTCCCGACACGACCCCGATTGCATCGGTCTGCAATACAGCAGGGGGCGCCCAGGTGTTGGCGGTCGGTAAAAAAAATGAGTTCGTCCTCTACAGCAGCAACGATCTTAGCATCGTTCACGCTCTTACTGCGGAGCATAGCGGCGGTATTTCCTTTCTGGGTGTCACGCCGGATGGGAAACGAATCGTCACGGTTGCCGGAAGGGACACCTATATGCGGATCTGGGATACCGCTACCGGGGCGCTCCAACTGGCGATTCCCGACCCCTCGGATCTCGGCAGCAATGGGAACGACTATTATGCGATGGCCCTCTCCCCAGACGGCACAGTTTTTGCAACCACCGATCAGAACTCCATCCTGCATATCCGGAGCGTTACCACCGGTGCGATCTCCCTGGAAAAGAATATCGGCGCTCAGGCCAGCGCCATCGTCTGGTCCCATGATGGCCAGCGCCTGTTCCATGGCGAGAGTGCTTCGGGTGACATCACGATCCGTAGCGCGGCCGATGGGGCTCTCCTCGGAAAGCTGACAGGTCACGCCGACGTCGTTTTGAGTCTCGTGATTTCGCCGGACGGTAAGCTTCTGGCCTCGGCTGGCCGGGACAACACCATTAAGATCTGGCGACTTTCCGACTCTAGTCTCCTGAAGACCTTTCAAGGTCACAAGGATTTCGTTTATACTCTGGCCTTTTCTCCCGACAGCACGAAACTGCTATCTGGGAGTGAAGACGCCACGGCTCTCCTTTGGAACATCGCAGACGGCACGGTGCTTCAGACATTGGCCCACGTCTACAGTGTGATCAACGTCGCCATCGCCCCAGACGGGCGGACGATGGCAACGGGTAGCACGGACGGCAACTTGCGCCTCTGGAAAGTGTCGGACGGCACCTTGCTCAGTCGCTACAACGAGGAGATAGATTTCGGCCAGGGTCCGGGCGGAGCTGCTACGATGCTGTTTTACGCTCCCGATAACTCCAGGATTATCTACGGTCGCGGGGATGCTACGGTTGTGGTAGCATCCAATCCTTATTATCAGGTCACTGCGCTGTTGAGCCTGGCGCTCAATCCTACCAACGTCCACTCCTTCGTCCCCTCCAGCGGCGTCCTCACCCTCGATGCTCCCGCTCCCACCGGAGGAA
>JAYUMV010000522.1:0-2652 GCA_043762265.1 Chthonomonadaceae bacterium
GACGCCCAATGCCGAACTTCTCACGCAAGCGGTAGCAGAACTCTCCGGCGACTACCGAGCCCTCGGCATTCCCGCCGACGACCTCCCCCTCGTGAAGGAACGTCTGCGCACGGCATATTTTGATCTAGGTATCGTCCCGGAGGAGCTTCCCGACCTCTTGAGACGCTGAAATTCCGTGCAGAAATTGAGCGCCAGGCACGCTTCTATTCCATTCTGACCTTGACTTTCCGATCCTTTTCTACTACAATGGGCTGATTGAACCGAAGGCTGTTTCCTACACGCGCCCCGACATAACGCGCGTGCCACTAAAAGATGCGAACCGACCAATTCAACTACGAACTCCCCCCGGAGTTGATCGCTCAGACACCCACTCCACGCGGACAGTCCCGACTGCTTGTCGTCCACCGTGCCGATGGCAGACTGGAACACCGCCGCTTTCAAGATCTGCCGGACTATCTGGAAGCAGGAGATACGCTGGTTTTGAACGATACCCGCGTCACCGCAAGGCGTCTCAAGGGCCAGCGTGAAGGAGGCCAGGAGGCGGAAGTCGTGCTGCTTCGGCCCAGCGGGGCGAAGAGTTGGGAAACGCTCGTACGGCCCGGTAAGTCGCTGCGACCCGGAAAACGGATCACGCTCTTTCAGAGAGGCGCTGACACCGACAAAGTGCAGGCATTGGTGACCGCAACGACGCCGGACGGCGGTCGCATTCTGGAATTGGGATCCCCTGGAGAGCGGGACGCTCTGGCAGACTGGGGCGTCGCGCCGCTTCCACCCTACATCCATACGCCTCTGGCTAACGAGGAAGAGGAGCGATATCAGACGGTATACGCGGACCAGGGAGGATCGGCAGCCGCCCCTACGGCTGGGCTGCACTTCACCCACGCCCTCCTCGCGCAGTTGGCAGAAAACGGTGTGGAGCGCACCACCGTCACCCTCCACGTCGGGGTTGGTACGTTCCGGCCGGTGCGCACGGAGAACGTTGAAGAGCACGAGATGCACGGCGAATGGGTACAGATCGGCACAGAGACCGCCGAAACGATCAATCGCACGCCCGGGCGTGTCGTCACGGTAGGCACGACATCGATGCGAACGCTCGAATCGGCTGCCACCCGCCGAACGGTGGAACAGCGCCAGAAGGGGGATCGGGTCGTGCCCTTTGAGGGCGAAACCCACCTCTTCATCACTCCCGGTTATGCGTTTCAAGCCTCGGACGCGCTCATCACGAATTTTCATTTGCCCTGCTCTACGCTGTTGATGCTGGTGTGCGCCTTCGCCGGTTACGACACGACTCTCCATGCCTACCGGGAAGCGGTACGCCTGGGATACCGCTTTTTTAGCTTCGGCGATGCCATGTTGATTCTCTGATTTTCTGACAATGTGAAGGATACCTATTATGCGACTCGACGAATGGCAAAAATTCATCGAATCCCAGTTTTTGGAAGAGACGGCTGTTCTACCACCCCCTGTCAAACCGGCCCCTGTCCCGGAGACTGCGCAACAGACCATCCTGGCTCTCGATGACGAACCGTCGCTGCTTTTAGAGGCACAAGAGGCTGCAGCCCTGCTGCCCTCCGTCACTGTAAGCGCCGCTCCTACGATAGAGAAGGAAGCAGAACCGGCGGTTTCTGCTGCGCGACCGGCGTCCGTTCAGACGACTCCCCGGCAGACAGGATTTGTCGTCCGATCGGTCGTTGAGGATCCTATTGAGGCACCTGCGCCGCTTCCAGCGATCTCGCCCGTGCCCTTCGATCCCGCCATTGGACAAGATGCAGATATTCCGGATTTTGCAGACTACCTGCCGCCAAAGTCCGTTGCTACAGCCTCTCCTATACCGGAAACTCTGACGGATTTTTCCCTCCTGACAGAAGAGCCGACCGTCGGCCCGGTGTCCGTGCTGCTGCCGTTGACCTCCGGGTTTATCTCCGCTACCCCGGCTCCCATGCGTTCGAGCGACGGAGGGGCTGGTGAGATCCGCAGGAAGCGTGCTCCGCAGGCACGCAACATCCCTACCGAAAACACGGCGTCCGGCCTCTCCTCGGCGGATCTTTGGTCCCAGGTGCCCCGGCATGTCCAGACGCTTCTGGCATTGGAACGTAGAGAAGAGGAGCGGGAGGTCGCGCAATCGTCTTACAAAAGACCCTTCCAGGAGAAACGGGCGGAACTCATCGCCCGCATCCTCGACCCAGTCCTCTCATTGGAAGATACGGCACGCCTGCTCAATGTCTGCCCGACGACGGTTCGACGATACACCAATAAGGGCATCCTGACTCACTACCGCAAGGAGCCCGAGCGTCCTGCGACGAATCCGTCGGAGCGCGAGACCCGGCAGCGACGATTCCGACTGTCGGATATTCTCACCTTTCTGGAGACCCAGCAGTCCGCTCTCGAAGCCGACCGCTTGCAGGAACGGGTGGCTCCCAGTCGGAGGAAGCGGACGACAACCTCTCTGGACAGCGCGAACCAGGAATAGTCCGAGTCGCAGAAGACATCGGGCGGGAACGAAACAACGGTGCGAACACCCTCACAAATCAGCCTACAACAAGACGACTCGGAGAATGCGCCTGAACCATCTGTGGATGGCAGCTTTCGCATCGGACTGTTTTCGGAGAGTTTTCGGCCCGTTCAGAACGGTGTTACGACCTCCCTGCTGAC
>JAYUMV010000523.1:0-2408 GCA_043762265.1 Chthonomonadaceae bacterium
CGGTCCGCACGAATCTGGAAGGTATGCTGGTCGCAGGCGTGGCCTACAACTGCCTGGGCCAGGAGGAGGCGGGAGACAGGCTGCTGGGTCAGGTCATCAGCGTGCACCCGCGCAGTACTGCGGTCCGCTGGGCGATGGCTTGGGCCTGTCTGGCGACCGGGAACTGGGTGCCTGCGGAAGCCTATCTGCTGGGCGTCGTGGACAAAGCGCCGGACACGGCCACTTTCGTCGCTGCGCTGGCGATGGCGCAGGCCCGCCATGGCAATTTGCGGCAGGCCATCGAGAATATGCGCCGTGCAATCGCCATGGAACCGAAGTCGATGCGTTTGCGGTTGCGCCTGGTGCAGTATCTGCTCATGGCAGGCAGAGCGCGCGCGGCGGTCCCGGAAATAGAGGCCATCGAGCAGTTCCCGAATGCGCAGACCGACCGCGAGGTTCAGTTGTCGCTCGTCCGTCTGCACCTCATGCTCAACCACAAGGAGAAGGCGGACGCCCAGGCGAAAATCACGACCCTGCAGCATCCGGAGCCACAAACCTTTTTCCGTCTGGGCACGTCTTATGCTATGACCGACCACTTTGAAGAGGCGACAGCGCACTTCCACCATGCGACCGCAAACGCGCTCTACCCGATGGCATGGGTGCAGCTCGGCTTTCTGCATGAGAAGGCCGACCGCAAACGGGAGGCGCACGCCTGCTTCCTCGGCGCGATCAACCTGCACCATCCGATCGCGCCGAAAGCCGAAGATCCGTTCGATGCGCTCAGCGCCGCCTTGGCCGGGATCCGGGGGTTGCGCCGTCCTTCACCGACGCTGTTTTTGTGGGAGGTCACACTGGACGTCCGGCAGATGCCGGCTTTCAAAATGGCGGACTTCATGCTGCTGATACTGGCCCCGAACCGCAACGGCGCAATCGGTTATGCCAACGAGATCTACGCCGCCATGCACCCTGGCGGCCCCCCCATAGAGACGATCCTGCGTCATGCCGAAAGAGCCGATATCGAGCCGCCCGACAGCGCGACCGAGCCGGGCATCGTAGACTGGCGCGGAAGGAGATAGAAACCTGATGTTAGCGCGACGTAACCGCGTCCCCACCCCGGCGATAGAGCCGGATCAGATCGTCGTCGTACAAGGCGACCATATCACGCTGGGCCAACTGCTGAAAGTGGCCGGGATCATCGGCACCGGGGGAGAGGCGAAATTCTACCTCTCCGAGACCGTTGTGATCGTCAACGGCGAGCCCGAACAGCGGCGCGGACGCAAACTCCGTCCCGGCGACCGCATCCAAGCGCCCGACGCCACCCCCGTCCGCCTTGTCGCCCCCCAGGAGTAAACCTTCATGCAAACTTTTCGCGTCTCACGCGCGTTTTCCTTTCGCTCGCTGTGGCTCCTTCCGGCGCTCGCCGGGACGCTGAGCGCGCTCTCCGCCACCGCTCAGGACAGCATCTCCGATGCCGCCTTCTCTCCAGTGACCATTCGCAAAGAGATCGCCTTTCTCGCCTCGGACGAGTTGCGGGGACGCGGCAGCGGAGAGCCCGGCAACGAAAGAGCGGCACAGTACATCGCCGCCGAGTTCGCTCGCTGCGGCCTCAAACCCATCGGAACTTCCAAAGAGCGCGATCCCAGCGCCCTTCCCGACGGCAGCGGCTACTATCAGCCGTTTCGCTTCCGTGCCGGACATGTCGTCGGCAAAGGCAGCCGCCTGAGTATCACGTTGCCGCCAAACCCGGCCCACAAAAATATGGGCACGGTCTTTTTATCGTGGGATCATGATTTGCTCTTCGAACCCTCCAGTGTCTCAGCCGATGGAAACGTAGAAGCGCCGGTCATCTTTGCCGGATACGGCATCCGTGCGCCACAGGCCAATCACGACGATTTTTCGGGCGTCGATGTGAAAGGCAAGATTGTGCTTGTGCTGTCGGGCAGTCCTGGTAACGATCCCCACAGCCCACTGGCTGACCTTGCCGACATTCGGCGCAAAACGCTCAATGCGCGTGAACTCGGAGCCGTCGGCGTACTGGTCGTCGTGCCTGATAAAACGGTATTTGGTGTTGCGGGGCGCCCTTCTGCAGAGACCGCCGATGCCGGTTTGCCGGTACTGCGAGTCAAACAGAATATCGTCGATATTTTCTTTCCTACCGGCCATACCCTGAAAGCAGTTCAGCCTGACGCAGATGCTGGCAAGATCGTCTCCTTTGAGACCGGCTCGCGCGCCCACATAGTGGCGGATGTAAAGCCGGTGGAAAAGGTAACAGCGAATGTCGTTGGGATGATCGCGGGCAGCGATCCGACATTAAAGCCGGAAGTCGTCGTCATTGGGGCGCACCTCGACCATCTGGGAATGGGAGGGCCGGGTTCGCTGGCGAAGTCGAGCGCTCCTGCTATCCATCACGGTGCAGACGACAACGCCTC
>JAYUMV010000524.1:0-3932 GCA_043762265.1 Chthonomonadaceae bacterium
GAGTCTAAACGCTGATGGAGGGAACGTCAGATTGGCGAAAGTCAGCAGTTCCCGTTGAAATCAGAAGCCACACTGCTTGTCAGTGTGGAGGTTCACCAATGAGGAATTTCAAACGTACATCGTTGGCCTTCAGGAGAGATACAAGTTCACGTTTCCAGAAGATTTCTAACGAGCATAGGCCAGGAGCCTCCAACGCTCGCACGCGCACATGGACGGGTGAGCGTCTGAACGTCTCGCTCTTCATAGGGAATCAGATCGCTGCTTTTCCATCTGCGGACGAGTTCCAATGGGGTGAGCATGGCAGTATCTCCTTTACCTGCGAGAAAACAGACTAGCCGTTGGAGGAAGGGGGTAGGAGGGCGGCGTGGAGGGCTTCGGGAACGGTGGCGACAGCGAGGACTTCGATACCGGGGATTTTGGGGAGTTTGTGAATGTTGTGTTTGGAAACGACGGCGCGTGTGAAGCCCTGGCGCGCGGATTCGCGGAGGCGTTTCTCGACCTGAGCGACGGCGCGGACTTCGCCGGCCAGTCCGATCTCGCCGAGGAGCACGGTGGTGGGATGAACAGACTGTTCGCGGAAGTTGGAGGCGATGGCGACGGCGGTCGCGAGATCGGCGGCAGGCTCCATGATGCGGATGCCGCCCGCGACGTTCACGAAGACATCCTGCTCTGCCAACTTCAGCCCGACACGCTTTTCAAGAACCGCCAGAATCATGCTGACGCGGTTGGGATCCATGCCCGTGACGGTACGGCGTGGGCTGGGCAGGTTGGAGCGCGAAACCAGCGCCTGCACTTCCACCAGCAAGGCGCGGGAGCCCTCCAGCGTCGAGGCGACCGCAGAGCCGTTGCCGCCCGCCTCGCGCTCTGCCAGCAGCACCGCAGAGGGGTTATCGACGCCTTCCAGGCCCGTCTCGTGCATCTCGAAGATGCCCAACTCATCGGTCGAGCCGAAGCGGTTTTTGGCGGCGCGCAGCAGGCGATAGGCATGGTGCCGATCCCCCTCGAAATAGAGCACGGTATCGACGATATGCTCCAGCACGCGCGGGCCGGCAAGGCTGCCCTCTTTGGTCACATGGCCGATCAGCACGATCGGCACACCGACCGTCTTGGCGAACCGGGCGAGATGCGTGGCGCAGGCCCGAACCTGGCTCACCGAACCCGGCGCGGACTCCAGGCTGGAGTCGGACATTGTCTGGATACTGTCGATGACGGCAAGGGCCGGGCGTGTGTTGTCCAGATGGCGCAGAATCAGGCTGATCTCGGTCTCGACGCTGATCAGAAAACGCGGTGTCTCGGCATTTAAACGCGCACTGCGCAGTTTGATCTGCTGCGCGCTCTCCTCCCCTGAAATATAGAGAACGGTTTTGCCCTCGTCGGGATCCGCCTCTCCGACCTCTGCGGTTTTCTTGCCCTTAGCTGATTTGGCTGCCTGTGGAGCGGCGACTCGGGCCGCAACTTGGGTCAGCAATGTCGATTTCCCGATCCCAGGATCGCCGCCGACCAGGATCAGGCCGCCCGGCACCAGTCCACCGCCCAGCACACGATCAAACTCCCCGATTCCCGTGGAGAGCCGCTCCAGCGCGGTCGTCTCTACCTGCGTGATCGGAATCGGCACACCTCCGCCACTCGGTACGATGCCGCGAGCGTTCATATCGCTCGCGCCAAACCCGCCCGCAGTCGGCTTCCCGACCGCGCCCGCCTTCTCCTTGACCGTCACCTCTTCGACAAACGAGTCCCACGAGTCGCACTCCGGGCACTTCCCCATCCATTTCGGTGACTCATATCCACAAGCCTGGCAAAGATAACGAGTTTGTAATCGTGCCATGGACTACCCCTCTCCTCGCATGGAAGAGGAAGCGCCTCGCGCACCCCAAATCCTGCGCTTCCGCGCACAGGATTTCCGGGCTTCTTTTCTTCCTGCATTCCTGCGCTGCATTTGCATTTCCTTTTTCCGGATCAGTCCTTCGCTTTTTCCTTGTTCTCCACCTTCCGGACTTCCAGGCGGATCGGAGTGCCTTCCAGCGGATAGGTGAGGCGGATCTGGTTTTCCAGGTAGCGTTTGTAGGAGAAGTGCATCAGATTCTCGTCGTTGACGAACATCAGGATGCTCGGCGGCTGCACGCGCGGCATGGTCGCGTAATAGACTTTGAGCTGGCGGCCATGCTCGATGTAAGGGCGGCGCTCGATGGCGTCGCGGATCAGACGGTTCATCTCACCGGTCGGAATGCGGAACGCGTGGTTCTGCGCCGCGGTGATGGCGGTCTCGATGGCGTGCCGGACACCGAACCGCTCCAGCGCGGAAACGAATACCAGGGGTGCATACTCCAGGAAGGGGCACTCTTTCCGGAACCCTTCGGTAAACTTTTCGATCTTCGCACGGTCTGGGCGACGCTGTTTGCCTTTTTGATACACGACACCCGGATCGACGAGGTCCCATTTGTTGACTACGATGATACAGGCGCGGCCTGCGTCCTGGGCCATGCCCGCCACGCGTTTGTCGCCGTCCATCACGCCGGTCGAGGCATCTATGACGAGCATGCCGACGTTACTGCGGGCCAGCGCCGTCTCCGCACGCAGCACCATGTAGTACTCGATCGTGCCCTGGATTTTGCCGCTGCGCCGAATTCCCGCCGTGTCGATCAGGACCAGCTTCTGGCCTTCCCACTCGAAATCGGTGTCGATGGTGTCGCGGGTGGTGCCGGGAAGGGGGCTGACGATGACACGCTCTTCGCCGAGAACCGAGTTGAGCAGGGAGGACTTGCCGACGTTGGGGCGACCGATGATCGCGAGCCGAATCGCATCCTGGTTGTCTTCAGAAGCCGGTTCTTGCTTCGGGAAGAGCGTTACGACGGAGTCGAGCAGATCGCCTACTCCGCTGCCGTGGACGGCGGAGACGGTGTGGATCTCGCCCAGGCCCAGGCCGTAAAACTCCGCAGCGTCCATCTGAAGGCGTGGGTTGTCGGTCTTGTTGACGACGACCAGCAGGGGCTGCGCGGAGGCGCGGAGCACGTCGGCGATCTCCAGATCGGTGCTGGTCATGCCGTCGGCGGCATCGACTACGAAGAGGATGACATCGGCTTCCGCCATCGCGATCTCGGCCTGCGCGCGCACCTGCTTTGCCAGCGGATCGGTCTCGTTCAGCACGATACCGCCCGTGTCGATGACAGTGAACTCGATACCGCGCCATTCGACGGCGTGGTAGAGACGGTCACGGGTGATACCGGGCGTATCCTCGACGATCGCAACGCGGTGTCCGACGAGGCGGTTAAAAAGGGTGGATTTGCCAACGTTGGGTCTGCCAACGACGGCGACAAGGGGACGGGACATAGTAACGGGACTCCATTCTCAGGCCCCGTCACACGGTGGCACTAGCGAAAGCGCGAGGGCGAGAACGGGGCAAAACAGGTGCGGCACACCGGCCGCGCGGTCAGGTTAGGTGATTTCTGTATCTGATTCACGGTGGGTTTTCAGGATCGAAGTTACATGGAAATCAGCATTTTCATCTTTGACAAGAACTGGGCGAGTGATTGGTTTTCGAAAGCATTATACCATGACTGCCCCGACAGATGCCGTTTTCCGGCATGGAAGGGAAACTTTTCCGGTCGTAATCCCTCGAATTTCCGTAGCACGAGGCTCTGTCGATGAAACCGAGGCAGTAAGTCTAGGGTATTCTAAACCAGGGAGGCCGTGTCTCCTGGAGGAAATAAGAAGCCTCCTGTGCCTCATCCTAAAGGCTTTCTTGGAGGATAACTAAACCCTATGCCACCGTCAGGCTCGATACTCGACGCCACGTTTCTGAAAAAACTGGAGCGGCTCTCTTTAGCGACCCGCCGTCCCTTCGCCGGACAGATGAAAGGCGAGAAACGTTCGCTCAAACGCGGCACGAGTATCGAGTTCGCCGACTACCGGGAATACACCCTCGGCGACGACCT
>JAYUMV010000525.1:0-1744 GCA_043762265.1 Chthonomonadaceae bacterium
CCGGGCTGGTCACCTCGAAGAATAGGGAAGAGCTCGACAACACCATGCCTCGCCTCGGCATCGCGGAGTGCGTCGATCTCACTGTGACCGCCGACGACATCGCTCATCCCAAGCCCGCCCCGGATGGTATCCTGCTCTCTCTCCGCCATTTCGATATTCCTGCGGATCGCATACCCGCCGCCTTCTACATAGGCGACACCCTGCACGACATGCGCGCCGCCCACGATGCCGGAGTCCAGGGCGTCGGCGTCACCTGGGGCGCGGCAGGCCGCTCCCGTATGGAGATAGAAGCTCCACCCCACCTCTGCCACACCGCCGCCGAACTCCGCACCCTCCTCCTCGGCTCCTGAATCTCCGATGCGGCGTTCGAGGCTGTCCCCGCTCTTCTAGTCCGCTCAGTTCTCATAAACCGAGCGGACTTGCGTTTATCCCGATTTTTGGGTCTTTCGCTTATGGTATCATTAATCGGAGGCAGTGTAGAGACGGGAGGAACGAATTCATGGTCGCCCACACGATACCGAGATCCATTCTGCTGACAACCTACTTCGAGAGCGAGGACACCGCAAAGGTAAAGAGCGAATATCACGATGGCGTCGTTGTGGCGATGTCAGGCGCTTCTCCGACGCATATTCGCATCACCACGAACCTGACGCGCCTTATCGGCAACCAGTTGGAAGGCAAGTCGTGCGAACCGTTCGACAGCGATATGCGCGTCATGGTACCGGCATGCAATGCAGTCTTTTATCCCGATTTGACGGTAGTCTGTGAACCACCCCTTTTTGCCGACACCACTTTGGCGACTCTGCTCAATCCGACTCTGACTGTCGAAGTATTGTCCCCCTCCACCGAGCGTACAGACAGAGGCCTGAAATCCGACTGCTATCGGACTCTGGAATCGCTCCAGGCTTACGTTCTGATTTCTCAAGACGAACCCCGTATCGAACTCTTCTCTCGCCAACCCGACGGTTCCTGGCGATACGATGTCGCCACCGGATTGCAAGCCAACCTACCTCTTGGCACCATCGACTGTGAACTTCGACTTGCCGAAGTCTACGCCCGTGTGCTGTTTCCTCCTGCGCCAACACTGGAGATCACGCTGCAACAGACGCATCAGACGGTCGCTGATCCCTCCCTGGTTCCGCCATCGACTGACCAAAACCCTCGATCGTCTGGAAACGTAGGAAAGAAGTAGAAATTCCGGCTTCCCGGCGAATAAGCAGTTTATCAGACAAGGAAACTTCTTTTGCGAAGGGTTCAGCGAAACCAACAACCAAAAGGTATGATCCGGTCGATCTCTGAGCCGACAGAGATCGACCGGTAGTTCGTTCTATTCGACGAAGAGGCGGCTGTCCAGGTCGGTGAGAGGGTCGGTCTGGCGTGCGGCGGCGGCGCGGGCGAAGACCAGTCCGGGATGGCGGGCGCGCATGGCGCGGGCGAGAACCCCATAGCCTGTCGGCAGATGGGAGCAGCGCAGAGTCTGGCTGATGTGTTCCAGCTCCGCGATGGCGCGGGCGAAGCCCTGGCGGCCTCCGACGCAGA
Source organism: Chthonomonadaceae bacterium (assembly GCA_043762265.1). Taxonomy (GTDB): domain Bacteria; phylum Armatimonadota; class Chthonomonadetes; order Chthonomonadales; family Chthonomonadaceae; genus JANXLO01. Next base: position 1,540 of record JAYUMV010000525.1, read on the forward strand.
GGGTATGAAGCTCCTGAGGCGTCATTCCGTCCCGCAGCGCGTGCTGCACGGCGACTCGTCTGCCCTCCGCATCCTCTACAACGCCGTAAGCTCCGACGAACTTCTGCAGGATCGGGTAGTTGCTCCTGGCCCCGCTGCGCACCACCGTGAGAAACGCTTCCAAATCGCCTTCCTCCCGATGCGCCTGCAAGCGCTCGATCAACTC
>JAYUMV010000526.1:0-2100 GCA_043762265.1 Chthonomonadaceae bacterium
TCAAGTTTTGCCTGATCGGCGTTTCGAGCACGGTACTCGATGTGGTGATCTCCCGCTTGTTGATGGATAAGTTCGGCATAAACTGGCTGGCGGCGAACACGCTGTCTTTTGCGGTAGCAGTGACCAACGGCTATCTCTGGAACAGTCTGTGGACGTTCCGAGGGATGGGAGCGGCTCGAAAGCATACCCAATATTTGAAGTTTGTCGCGGTCAACCTGGTGGGCTACGGTCTGAACACGGTGATTATGGCGACGACGATTTTAATGCTGACAGGACACATGACAGGCACGCCTCCTCGGGGCATCTGGGCAGTAGCGAAGGGAACGGCTGTTCTCCTCGTGGCGATCTGGAATTTCCTGGCGAACAAGCGCTGGACGTTTGCCGAAGCCCGCGTTTAGCGACCAGGCAGGAGAGGCGTCGGCATGAAAGTTGCCATGGTTACGACCACCGGCGAACGCTGCGGCATCGCCGCCTACACCCGGGCTTTGATCGAGGGGTTGAAAAGCCTGCCGGACGTAGAGGTCGAAGTGGTTTCCATTACGGAGGGGCGGCAGCCCACGGCACATTATGTCGCGCAGGCGGAGCGGCTGAATGCGCCCGATGTCAGCGTCGTTCATATCCAGCATGAACACAGTTTTTGGGGCGGAATTCTGCCCCGACGTCCGTGGGCGCTGCGGCCCAATACCGGTTATTGGGAGTTGCGCTATTTAATTCAGAAGCCGATCGTCGTCACGGCGCACACGACCTATTCTCTTGCAGAACTGCTCCGCCTCGAAGCCGAAACCCGCCTCCACAAGCGCCTCCTCAAACAGTACCTGAACAACAACATCGCCTATCGTGAGAGCGTCGACATCGCGCCGTTTATCACGGCAATGACGATCGTTCACACCTCGGCGGCTCGGAATGCTCTGATCGCACGTGGAGCGAGACCCGAGTATGTGACCATCGTTCCCACGGGTATTCCGACACCTCAACCGGCTCCCACGCATGGAGAGTCGTTTCGGGAAGCGCACCAACTTCAGGGCAAACGCGTGCTCACGGTTTTTGGCTATATCGCGCCCAACAAAGGCTACGAGTTGACCCTGGAACTTCTGCCCTCACTGCCACCGGACGTTGTTTTGGTCATCGCAGGCGGCACGCGCACCCCGGATATGGAACCTTATGCCGCCCAATTGAACGCGACGATCCGCGCAGCCGGTCTGCAAGATCGCGTCCTCGTCACCGGATTTCTGTCCGACGCAGACGTTGCAGAGGTGATGGCCGCGAGCGATCTACTTCTCGTGCCGCATACGCAGGCTACCGGATCCTACTCCGTCACTTTTCCGCTGACCCATGGGAAGGCGATCCTCGCTTCCGACATGGACTGCTTCCGCGAGATCGAAGCGCGCGTCGCTTGCCTCCAACTCTTTAAGGCGGGAGATCTAGCCGACTACCGCTCCAAACTGCTGGGCCTGCTCGAAGATCCGATCCGCCGAGAGCGCCTCTCCGCGAACGCCTACAAATATGCGCAACGGTTCTCCTGGCCACGCGTCGCCGCCTTGACCCGCACCGTTTACGAACAGGCCATCGACGTCTACGGTCGCGGGCATCATCCCCATTAGGAGGCGAAAGGGCGGATCGGCATCAGTGCGATTGACGCATGGCACGCAGGCTCTTCAACTCTTCCGCGCCGATCTCCTTCAAACGGTTCTCCCACTGCTTTCGGAACGGGCGCAGCGTCTCTACAAGCGTCTCGGCGATCACAAGGTCACGATACCACTTGTGGTTGGCCGGAACGACGTACCAGGGCGCATGGGGCGCGGAGCAGCGATTGATCGCGATCTCGAATGCGTCTTGATACTCGTCCCAGAGATCCCGTTCCTTCCAGTCCGCAGCGGACAGCTTCCACGCCTTGGCCGGGTCATTTTCTCGGTCGGTCAATCGTTTCTTCTGCTCGTTTTTGTCGATATGCAGCATGAACTTCAGAATGACTGTGTCGGCATCCGCAAGCAGGCGCTCGAAGTGATTGATATGATCGTATCGGCGCTCCAGCACGTCCGGTGCAACCAGATTGTGGACACGCACCACCAGTACGTCCTCGTAGTGGGAACGGTTGAAGAT
>JAYUMV010000527.1:0-6830 GCA_043762265.1 Chthonomonadaceae bacterium
CTGATCGACGGTCTTCGCACGCGCAAGCACCAGGTCTGGATCTTCGCACCCGACAACGAGCAGCAGACGGAGCCGGAAGTCAATGTGCAGCGATTTCCCTCGTTCGTTACGTCACTCAATCCCAATTACCCGTTGGCCTACCCTTTTCTTCCGCGCCTCGCGCTGGCAAGCCAGTTCAATCGATTGCGCCTCGATGTGGTTCATACCCACACCCCGTTCGTTCTAGGCCTCACAGGGGCCAACCTCGCTTTGAGTAGGGGCGTGCCTCTGGTGACGACGTTTCACACTTTTTATTCGCAATACAGTCACTACGTGCCGCTCTTCCCGGACTCGATGACGCAGAACCTGCTGGATGTCTACTTGCCCTGGTACTATAACCGTTGCGCTGCGATTCTGTGTCCGTCTCAGGTCGCCGCAGATGCTTTACGTCAGATGGGCGTCGAAAGCCCCATCGAGGTCGTGCCAACGGGGATCGCACTGCCCCGTGCCGAGCACAGGACTGCCCTGGCAAGGATCCAGACGCGAGAGGCGCTGGGGCTTGCTGCCGATACCCCCCTGCTGCTCTTCGCAGGTCGATTGGCTCAGGAAAAGAACCTCTCCTGGCTGTTGGCGAATCTCTGCCGCGTGTTGTATTCCGTCCCTCGGGCGAAGCTCCTTTTGGCGGGAGACGGCCCTTATCGGGAAGAGCTGGAGGCAGAGGCCGAACGACTGCAGATAAGCGGCTCGGTTCTTTTCCTGGGTCCGCTCACGCGTAAGCAACTCGATCCCCTACTCGCCTCTGCCGACGTATTCTGTTTCCCTTCTCCCTCCGAAACCCAGGGACTGGTGATCGGGGAAGCACGGGCTTCCGGAACGCCGACCGTTGCGATCGATGCCGGAGGAGCGCCGGAAACAATAAGGGAGGGAATCGATGGTTTCCGCGTGCCGGAAGGAGACAGCGAGATGTTCTGCCAACGCATCGTGCAGCTGCTTTGCGACGCGGATCTGCGTGCACGCATGCGGGCAAACGCCCTGCAAAACGCCCTAGAATTCGTGCCGGAACGCATGATTGAGCGTGTAGTCGATGTTTACGAGAGGGTGCGCCGACAGAATCCGCCGAGCGGATTGGCGCGCATGCGGCTCTTCAGCGGAGATTTCGACTGGGAGAATTTTGGCCAGTCCATTCGGGAAAATTTAAGCGGATCGCAGCGTGGCTAAGAGCCGAAAGGAGATACATTGGGACACATTTTAGAGGCTCTGAGCGACTGGATCAAGGGAGTCATCGCGAGTGGCGGATATGTGGGAGTTCTGTTGTTGATGGCGCTTGAGAGCGCCTGCATCCCCCTGCCCAGTGAGGTCATCATGCCGTTCGCCGGGGCGCTCACGACCGTTGCGGTCGCGGCAAGCGTTCATCGCGAGCCGCTGAACCTGCACCTTGTCGCCCTCGCAGGAGCGCTGGGATGCGCCCTGGGGTCAGCCTTAGCGTATCTAGTCGGAGCCAAAGGTGGGCGCGAATTCGTGTTCAAGTGGGGCAAATACATTTTGCTGCGCCGCCGCGACGTTGAAAAGTCCGATGTCTGGTTTCAAAAACACGGGGCCGTGGCGATCTTCGTATCTCGTTTGCTTCCCGTCGTTCGAACCTTCATCTCGCTGCCTGCGGGAATCGCGCGGATGCCGTTTCTCCCGTTCTTGACACTGTCATTTCTCGGATCTGTACCCTGGTGCTATCTCCTGGCGTATGTCGGGCAGAAGTTGGGCGAAAACTGGGATACCCTCAAGAAGTACTTTCATGGCGCAGACGCAGTGATTGGAATCGTACTGCTGATCGCACTAGTGATATGGCTTCGACACCATCTACGCCCTGATCCTGACGAGCAAGCAGCAGCCTGATCCTCCCACGCCCTCCCCAAAAAACGCTTCCCGCCGATCCTTTTCTGGATCGGCGAGAAGTATTGTCATGGACGGATCTCTGAGTAAGGCGTCCCGATGTTACACGGCGCTTGTCGAAACTCTTAGGAACCTCGTCCGTTGCGACCTGAATTCTTCGAATCCGTGCCGTTGTCTTTGTTCGTCGGAGGAGGCGTCCTATCCGGCTGGCGGGCCGGTGGCTCGCTCCGTGGCGGCGTTCTATCCGGCTGGCGGGCGGGTGGTTCGCTCCGTGGAGGCGCCGACTGTGGAACGGATCTTGGTGGCTCGTTCCGAGAAGGCTCGCTCCGAGGCGAAGTATACTGCGGAGCGGATCTTGGCGGGTCGCTCCGCGTTGGCTCACTCCGTGGCGGCGTATATTGCGGAACGGATCTTGGCGGATCATTCCGAGGCGGTTCGCTCCGTGGAGGCGCAGTTTGCGGCTGGCGCGGAGTCACGGTTGGCGTTCCCCGATCTCCGTAACTACTGCCGTTTGACGAGCCATTGGATCCGCTAGACCGATCATACCGTGGAGTTTGGGGCGCGCGATCGTACGTGCTGCCGGAACCGTTATTGCTGCCAGGTCCATTCGAGCCGCTGCTGCGCGGTGTCTGCAGTAGACGGTCGTTGCCACTATTGCCTGTGCCAATCGAACCGGGGTATCGGGTGCCATTCGCACCGCTGTACCGTGGCAATGGCGACGTGCGTTCGTTGTTGCCGTTTCCATCCGAGGCGTTGCCGGTCGATCCAATACGCTTTGAACCACCCAGGCTGGCCCGAGCGGCGGCGGCGGCCTCTGCGGCGGAGATGGACGGCCTCGGATCGTTAAAGGACGGGCGACGGTCCAGACTTCCGGTTCCGTTTGCGGGATACGTATTGATGCGTCCCGTCCCAGGATTCTGAGCGTTGTTTCCCTGAGGCTGTACAGGAATTCGGCCCGAATTTGGCCCCGTCGTTCCACTATTTCTCACGGGACCCGTTGTCGTGCGATCATTCTGCGGCGTGCGATCGATCCGTATCCCGTTTCCAGTCAAATTTCCGGAGCTAATGGAACCGATCCTAGGATTTACATAGCCTCCCTGAGCAGGAGTCGCGATCCTTCCGGTCGGAGTGATCGGGGCGCTATTGCGAGCCACGGCGGAGGCGATGGGGGCTCGATAGACCGGTCGGGCCTGAAAAGACGGCGCGGACGGCGGCGCAGCGGTGAATGTCCGGGAGGGCGTCATCGCCTGCGGCGTCGGCTTCACACCAATCGGCCCGGCCAAGGGAGCGGCCCCCCGAGGCGGCGCACCAATCACACGACCACGCTCGAAGAGCGACGTGTCGGCTTTCGCCACAGACACATAGCTGCCGCGTCCTCCGAAGTTGGCGCTGGAGACCGTCGTAACGCCCGCAGCCACCCGTGAGTTCCGTGGGATAAAGGCGGCTCCTCTATTCAAGTAGGTGTTGTTGTTCGCAGCGTACGCCTCCTGCGACAATCCGAATCGGTTGAAACTGGAGGGGCCGTTGTTTGAGACATATGTGACGTTGTTCGTGACATACGTGACGCGATTGACATACACGGTGTCGAAGACACGCGGAGCGCAGTATCCATAGTTGGTCGGATAGTAGACAGCGGCGCCACAGATCGAGAAATAGGTGGACCAATCCCTGCCCCGAAATCCGAAGGAGATTGCGGAAGGATAGCGCACCTCTTGGGGTGCCAGCGGACACCAACCGATGTTACCTTCATACTCGCTGAAGTGTACGACCGCAGGACTCCAGTACTGGTGGACCGGTCCCGGACACCAGGCCCAGCCGTAAGGCCGAGAGACCCACGTTCCGTAGTGGTACGGCGCCCAGCCCCAGGCTTCGTTCGAGACCCACGTCCAGCCAAAGGGGTTGACCCAGGTCCACTGGCCATCGTGATAGGGTCGCCAATCGGGAGAAGAGACACGCGGACACCATACCCAACCATCCTCCGAATCGTTCTTCCAGGTTCCATAGTCGTTGATATCCTGGGCCACGATGGCGATGTCGGCCGGTAGATGCGCGTTGGCAGGCTCTTCTGCTGCATGAGACAACAGGTTGTCCCGCTCCTGAACCCAACGGTCCCAACTGTCGGCACGCGGAATATCTCGGAGCGTATACTTCGAATCTACATTCGCTAGATCCAGGAAATCGCCGCGCTCCAGGTCGGCTTTGCCTTGCGGGCCTTCCAGGGTCGCCTTGCCGCTCTGAACTGCGACCTCAAGCCCATTCCCAACTCCAAGACGCAGACTTGCAGGTCCCGCAGCCTTCAGAGAGCCGAGAGGAGTATTCACCTGATAGACGCTTCGGTCGGTACGCAGGTGCAGGGAAGCCAATCCATCGGTCAGCTTCAATTCGGTAAACTCGCCGTCGCGGTCGCTGTAGAGGGTTTGCAGCGTCAAAACTGCTCCCGACCCAAGACGCAACAGGCTGCCGTCATCGAACTGGAGCTCGGCGCGTCCCCCGTCGGACACAGTGATCTGCGCCCCTTGCCGCAGAGGCAGGTTGAGAGACGCGGCAGACCATTCCGAGTTTTCATCGATGCGCCATCTCACATTGCCCTGTACAAACGCGAAGCGGGCCAGACGTACCGGGCCGGTATTCTCTTGTGTTCCGGCAGCCGGAACGGGATCGGAAACCTGCGCATCGCCCGGCTCCGCGATCGCATAGCCACCGTCTGATGTCTGCTGAGCGTCTGCGCTCTGTATCGTGGCAGCGGTGCCCCCAGCCAACAGGCTAAAAAGAACCAGCAACCCGCGCGAGTGTCGTATATTTGCGAGCATAGGAACTCTCCTTAAAAGCCGTGGACCAGAATGGGGCGCAATCATTGGACCGGGCTTACTAACGTTTCTGTCTTTCGACTACGGAATTTGGACGGATGTGTGACACCGGTCGTTCTCTGCAAACAAAAAATCGTTCGCCCGCATCTCCCACGGCAGCAATCACACGCGAATCCGCCAGTTTCCTACCCGCTACGGCCCTTTCAGGCCAGATTGTTGAGGCGGGTCATTTTTTCATTGATGGCCGCGATCTCGTCGGTGATGTGGTCGTACACCTTCTGGACATCCAGGGTCTGAATGAACATCGCCAAACCATCGATCTGGCCAAATGCACGTGACATTTCGATGAGCAGTATGGTCTTCCGATAGACGATGTCGTTGCCCTGAGAAAGCGCTTTGACAGCGCTGTCCAGCGCCTCGTGCAGTTGACGTTCACTCGCCAGAAGGTCGTTCAGATTGCGCAGGGCCTCCTGACGATCCTCTTCGTTGATCGGGTTCATGATGAAGGGCCTTTCCGGATATAGTAGAGAGCACAGACGCATTCGAGACGCTCAGGTTCTCGGTGAGACCCTCGGGGCGATCGTAGCGCGGCCACTCCTGTCTGTTTGGTCGTAATACGTATACTCTCTGTTCCCGCTTCTCGGTAGGATAGGCCTGCAAAAGTTCGTCCGAGGAGGCATCCTCCCGCGCCAAGGACCTCAGAAGTTGCTGCTGAAGCTCTAAAGGAATTTCGGACGCACGCATCAAGGTCTCTTCTGCCGGCAGAAGGTGCGCATTTCGGTAGGTATCCGGGTGGGCAGGAAGGAACGAACGGGTTTCAGCAAGAATAGATCGGTTCACACGGAAGCACACAACAAAGAGGCCGCCGATCACCAGAACACCCGACACCAACAACAACCCGTCGTGGCGTGCCCAAACTGCGTTGGCGCACAGGAGGAGCGCAACCCCGGCAAGAACCGGCATCAACAGCAGGCTGAAGAGAGCAGCGCCCCAGACGATTCCTGTAGAGGCGACCCATTTCCAGCGCGTAACAGCTCGCTGCCTGCGTCGCGTCCGTTCCATCTGCTGCGGTTGAGTGATCGTTTCGTCCAAATCGTGCGCCTCCCGAAATATATCGTCAGGATTCGCCATATCCAGGCCAAATCCTGCTTCGCAGCGCACTACCGCCACAAAGTCGAGAAGGAGTCGGTAGCGACATTGCACGCCCTCGTAGCTCAACCGGTAGAGCAGTCCATAAGCCGAGACGAAAGTCATCGGCCCGACAGGTTGAAGATTCGAATCCTTCCGAGGGCATAGAGTTGGCGACACCCTCCTGCCTTTTCCCACGTATTTCAGGCAAAGAGGCGACTTGAGGGGCAGAGTAGCAAACACTGGAAGAGAGGCAGATCATGAGGGAGAAGCCACAGAAACGGTGGGTGCACAAGAGCGAATATCTTAGATTGGTGAGGCGACGGGTTTTCTATTGTGCTTCGGGAATCGTCGGGGTATCTTTTTATATCGCTTTTAACTGTTTGGTCAACTATTCCCCTACAACCCCGACGCAACCCGTCGTCGAAAACACTCCGTTTCATCCAGGCCCATTCGGATGGTTTTTCATCGTTATAGGGGTGATGCTCGCCCTAGCGGTTTTGCTGGCAGAGTTCTGTCAAGTCTTTGGCGAATGTTTCAAAGCAGCCTGGGAAGTTGAATCTGTCCATCTGATCACCTCTCGTAATCACCATCTTGCTCCCCCCCTCGGTCGCGCCATCCTCGCACCAACAGACGGAACTTCTCCGCGTCGCAGAGGGTGGTGAGGAGACGCCTGCCGAAGAACTGTTACGGGCTGGCGTTGAACCAAAGGTGAAGAAAGGCTTTGGCTTTCAACAGAACGAGGGCGCTCTGCCTTACCCCCCCACCGAGGGGTAAAGCCGGTTCGGACTGACGTTTGGGCGCTCAGAGGGCAAAGACAACTGATCAGAAGGGAATCGTCACATAATGGCAACGGTTGATGCAGAAGAGGCACGGATCGTATGTAGTCGAGCATTGACCAAAATGGCACAGGGGAAGCACCAAGCGGCTGCGACCATTCTGGAGCAGTTCGCCGCCGTCTGCGTGAAACTCGTCCAGACCGAGAAGATAGCGCAGGAGCAAGCCAGCATCAAAGAAGTTGACCTGTCC